>CAYNNA010000074.1:0-15035 GCA_964398375.1 uncultured Thiothrix sp. | reverse complement strand
GTGGAATGTTCTGCCACTGTGCTTTATCCAACGTTTCAAACAGCAATGCTGCTTTTACCCCATCCAATTTCCACTGACTTTTCAGGAAGTTGCCCAGCGTTTTATTGGCAGGCTTTTTGTGTAAGGCA
The DNA here is from genome assembly GCA_964398375.1 of uncultured Thiothrix sp. Lineage (GTDB taxonomy): Bacteria > Pseudomonadota > Gammaproteobacteria > Thiotrichales > Thiotrichaceae > Thiothrix. The sequence goes on along the minus strand of CAYNNA010000074.1, from coordinate 14,907 downwards.
GCTTCAAGTTGGGCGTGACTGTGGTTGGGGAGCAAATCCAGATGGAAGGTGGCGGAACCTTGCGCGTCGAGTGTGTCACGCAAGCGGGCGGAAAAGGCGTAGATCAGGCTGCCTTCTATGCCGCGCTCAGTGACGATCATTTCACCCCTGCGCGTTTCGGTTTGCCCCGTCAAATCAGTGAAACTTAAGGTAACGGATTTTAGCGGTGAACCGGCAAAGCGGCTGCTAAGGTGTGTGCTCCAAGCACATAAAAAGCCGCAGTTGGCGGGTTTTAAGGGGGCGATGGGGATGTGATGGTCGGTTAGCAGCTTGACCCATGAGCCATCGCTGCCGAGTTTTTTCCAGCTACCGCCGCCGAGCGCGAGAATGACGGCGGTGTAGGAAACGGTAACAGTATCTTGTGGTGTTTCAAATACGAGTTGCCCTTGTGCATCCCACCCTATCCAGCGATGACGCGGGTGAATGCGTAACCCCTTACGTTTCAACCGTGCTAACCATGCCCGCAATAACGGCGCAGCTTTCATCTCTTTGGGAAACACGCGCCCCGACGTACCCACAAACGTTTCCACGCCTAACTCGGCACACCATGCCCGCAATTCCTTCGCGCCAAAGCGTGCCAAGAGCGGTTGTATTTGCGGCTGACGTTCGGCGTAGCGGCTGCAAAATGCCTCAAACGGTTCAGAATGGGTAATGTTCAAACCACCAATCCCCGCCAGCAAGAACTTGCGCCCCAGTGTCGGCATGGCATCGTACAAATCCACCGCATAACCCGCGTTGGTCAGTTGTTCTGCTGCCATGAGTCCGGCAGAGCCGCCGCCGATAATGATCACACTCAACTGCGAATCCCAATGCCTTTATTCAACAAATACAGGCTAAACCCGCCCAGTAAGCCAATAAAGCCGATGATTACCGCGTAACTCACCCAAATTGCCATATCCGACGCGCCCAGAATCCCATAGCGAAAACCATTCACCATGTACAGCACGGGGTTGAGTAACGAGACATTTTGCCAAAACGGGGTCAGCATGGTAATCGAGTAAAACACCCCGCCCAAGTACGTCAGCGGTGTCAGCACGAAAGTCGGAATAATGGTGATGTCATCAAAACTTTTCGCATACACCGCGTTGATTAAGCCCGCTAGCGAAAACAGCACTGAAGTCAGCAGCACAATCGTAAACGTGATGAAAATATGTTGCACACTCAGGGTACTAAAAAACAAGGATACCAAGGTAACAGCTAACCCAACCGCTAAGCCACGCGCCACCCCGCCACTCACAAAACCCGCCAAAATAATCCAATTGGGCATTGGTGACACCAGCATTTCCGCGACATTGCCTTGAAACTTGCTGCCGTAAAACGACGACACCACATTGGCGTAGGCGTTGGTAATGACTGTCATCATAATCAACCCCGGCGTGATGAAGTCGATGTAACGATGCCCTTCCATATCGCCGATTTGTGAGCCGATCAGGTTGCCGAAGATGACGAAATACAGCGCGGTGGTGATCACCGGCGGGATAATGGTTTGCACCCAAATGCGGGTAAACCGCAGCACTTCCTTGACCAGAATGGTGGTGTAGGCTGTCCAGAGTTGCTTAGCATTCATTGTTTGTTATTTTCCACCAAGTCCATGAAAAGTTGTTCTAAACGATTGGTTTTATTGCGCATACTGTTGACGATGACCCTGTGTTCGTTGAGGAAGGCAAACACTTTGTTGAGCGAATAGTGTTCTTTGTGGAACACCACTTCTAAGGTGGTCGGGTCTTGCAGGGTGAAATGGCACAGGTTGCTGGTGGTGGGTAATGCTTCAACGGCGTGGGCAAGGTCAAATACGTAGCTTTCGGTATCCAAGCGATTCAGAAGCTGTTTCATGCTGGTGTTTTCGATCAATTCACCTCGGTCGATAATGCCGATATTACGGCACAGGCTTTCGGCTTCTTCCAGATAATGCGTGGTGAGAATGATGGTCGTGCCATCCGCGTTGAGCTTGCGCAGGAATTCCCACATCGAGCGGCGGATTTCGATGTCAACGCCTGCGGTGGGTTCGTCGAGAATCAGCAAGCGCGGTTGGTGGATCAGTGAGCGGGCAATCATGAGGCGGCGTTTCATCCCGCCGGAAAGGTTGCGGGCTTGTTCGCGGGCTTTGTCCCATAGACCCAATTGCTTGAGTAGCACTTCGGCACGGGCGAAGGCTTCAGTGCGCGGGATGCCGTAATAGCCGCCTTGGTTGACCACGATTTCAACGACTGGCTCGAAGATATTGAAATTGAATTCTTGCGGGACTAGCCCGATTTGCGCTTTGGCTTGTTCGCGCTGGGTGTCGAGGTCGTAGCCGAAAATCGTCACCTTGCCCGACGTTTTATTCACCAAAGAACTGATAATGCCAATGGTGGTGGATTTACCCGCGCCGTTAGCACCGAGCAGGGCAAAGAAATCACCTTGTTCTACCTGTAAGTCGATGCCTTTCAGCGCGGTAAAGCCATTGTCGTAGGTTTTGCGTAAGCCTTGGATATTGAGAGCCGTTGTCATGGTGGTATTGCTGTTGAAAACGAAACGCGAATGTTAGCACGTCCCACGTTGTGCGCGGCGGCTATTCCAAGTTCAAGTTACTGTCGCGGGATATTCAAATCCTCCCTGACCTGAAGGACGGGGTTTGCCGCGCAATCTGGTCAAACCTTTGAGCCAGACAAGTCATTGAGCATCGTTTTCAATGTGGCGATCATCAACGGAATGTCATCCCGACAAATGTTGAACAACTGATCGGCATCAACGTGGAAATAGGTGTGTGCTAACACATCCCGCATTCCCATTGCGCCGCGCCATTTGACCGCTGGGTATTGGGGAAATAGTTTGCCTTCAGTTTTGCGGTCGATGTTTTTAAGTTCTTCGCCCGCCGCGATCAAAATCATGCAAATGGCATCCAGCTTGTCTACTCCGTCTTCCGTCAGGTAAAAGTCAGAGGGTTCGCTGATGGCGGCAAAACGGCGGGGGATACGATTGAGCGCAGACACCAGCGTTTGCAGTTTTTCAATCAGTAATTCGCGGTCATACATAAATGGCTTCCTGTTCGATGCGGGCTTTCAGACGGGGGTTGTTGGTTAGTCCACGCAGGTGCAGCACGTCCACGGGTTTTTCCAGCACGGCTTCCAAGTCTTGTTTCATCATCGCGGTTAGGAACAGGTTGGGGTTGTCGGTCTCGAATACGATGTCCACGTCACTGTCTGGAGTCGCGGTATTGTGAGCGTAAGAGCCGAAATAGCCTAAAGCGCGTAGGCTGTATTCCGCGCCGTGCTGTTGTTTGAAAGCTGACAGCAGAGCGCGGAGTTCAGGGATACTTAACGTGCGTTGGTTAGCGGGCATTGGCTTCCTCCCGATCAAAGCGGTAATCGCTTAAGTCTAGGCAAAAATCACCGACCAGTGCGGGGTTTGGTTGGCGGAGGCAATGTTTCAGCTCATCCAGCACTTCCGCAAATTTGGTATCGGGAATCTGGCGAATTTCTTCTATCAAAGGTTCCCGCAAAGGATTTACTGATAACATTTTAATCCTCCGGTAGTAAGTTGTGGTATTTAATTATCTTGCCTTTCGTGTCATGACAAAGCAAATAAATTACCCCCGCTCCACCTGCGCAATCTCTTCCTTGGTCAGCCCATACAACCCATAAACCAGTGTATTCATCTCGCGCTCTTGCGCCTCAATCGCCACCTGCAATTCATTCAGCTTGTTATCCAACGCGATAATTTGTTTGCGCAATCCGGTATTTTCGGTGGTTTTCAGCTTGAGCAATTCGCCCAGTAGTTTTTCAGCGGTGACGCTGGGGGTGATGTTGGTGGAACGGATCACGTATTTCCATTGCACGGCAATCAAGGCGGCTTCGTCGTCATCCGCATACACGCTATCCAAGGCGGGTGCGCCGTCTGCCATTAGGGTGAGTTCGCCATCGTCGAGTTTGACGCTGAGTTTAAGTGTTGGGCTGAGGCGGGAAGCCAGCGTTGCCAGTTTGCTGTTTAGCGCGGTTTGGTATTCGGCTTTTGCCCAATCGGTCAGGGCTTTGCCTTTGAGTCCGGTAGCTTTGGCGGCATCAGAGGCTTTCAGGGCTTTTTCGTCGGGCAGCTTCGCCCAAATCCATTGCGAGGTTTTGGTGTTATCGGTCATGGCTTCAGCGGCTAAACGCTTTTCCAGCTTATGCAATTCGTCGCGGTAAGCAGTATGCAATGTCTGTAAGGTTTCCGCCAATTCCGCCACCTGCTGTTTCTGCTCATCATTCGCATCAGGAATCGGCAACGGCGCAATAAACTGCTTATTCGCTTCGTAATAACCGCCTTCTTTCGCCTTAGCAATACGCTTAAACACGTAGTTAGCAACAGGTGCGTTCATGATACCCATGAGATACCATCCTAATTGTTCATTACCGGCTGGTAAGATGCCGTTTACTCTAACATTGTTAAGATAAAAACTGGAATCATGATCGAAACATAACCGTAACGAGGGTGCTGTTTGAGCAACAACTAACTTATAAACCTCTTGTTTATCTAAGTTTTTTGGATAGACAAAACCATACCAACCCTCTTTATCCATTTTTTCGTTTTCACGTTGGCGTAAAAATTGTTCGTTTTCTCGAAGGTATTTCCATCCTAATGGAAATTGCTCACGAAATTCTTTTGCAGAATAAAGGTGAGATTTTTGGGATTTTATATTGTACGGAAATAACAAATAAGTATCTGTTTTTGGGTACTGGTAACGTTTTGCTTCTTGTCCTGAAACAAGCGGTTTCATCAAATCATTTTCAATTTCAACGTCTACAGGGTTTTGTTTGTCGGCATAAGAGCGATATTTGCCGTCGCTGATTTTTGTTAAGTGGTAAATATTGTCAGCACTTGTGACTAAACCTTGGAAAATAGCAGTAGTAATAGATTCATCGTCGAGGCGTTTGCAGGTGGTGTTGAGTTTTTCGATGAGTTTGCGTTCGGGTTCGGGCATGAATTGCCATGCCTCAGAGGTGGGGAGTTGGTCGTAGGGTAGAGCTTCGACTTGTGACCAGTCGAGGTTGCTGAGGTCGTTGCCGCCATTCGGGGCAAAATGCAATTTGATGCCGTCAACGGCTTTTCCGGTGAAGAATTGCAACGCGGTGTAGGTAATCGCTTCGTCAAAAATCTGGTAGCTTTTGAAATCAATCCAGCGATCCATGCGCCGCGTTTCATGCAGCGTTTCCCGCAAACCTTGCCCGTAATCATTCACCGCCCACACATTCGGCGCAATCAAGCCCATGCGCCCCTCCGGTTTCAACAAACGCACGGACTGCTCAATAAACGGCAAATAAATATCGTAATTCCCCGTCTGCACACTGCGAAACTTGGGCGACCCATCGGCATTTTTCGCCGCCACCCAATAATCCGTCGCCTCCGGCTGGATACGGCGCATATTCTGCAACTTGATATACGGCGGATTGCCAATAATCACATCAAACCCGCTCGACTTAAACACCTCCGCAAACGCTTCCGTGTAGCTAAACGGATTAATGCGCTCTAATTGCCGCTTACTCAACGGCTTTTCGGCACTGTTAATATCCCAATCCACCAAACTGTTCCCGCACAGAATATTGCCATCCAACGACGACAACGGCTGCCCCGGCATCACCGTATGCAGCCACAACGCCAACTTGGTGATTTCCACCGACTCGGCATTCACATCCACCCCGTATAAGTTTTGCGCCAAGATTTCACGGTATACCTTCGCCCGATCAAACACCGCCACCTGCCGGAACTCGTAATTCACCCGTGATTTTTCACTCAACACCCACTCGTGTTCCTGCAACAAACGCTTCAATGCCTGAATCAAAAACGCCCCGCTCCCACACGCGGGGTCAAGCACTTTCAAGCTGCCCAACTGCTTTTCATAGCGTTCCAGTAACTCAAAATACTGGCGGGTTGTGCCGCGCTGTTTGAGCTTGGGGATGTCTTTCTTGCTGGTGGGGATGGTGTGATCGCTGGCAATTTGTACATCATCCAGCGTCGCAAACGCGGTTAAACCCAATTCAGAACGCAGCTCCCGCAACCGCAGCCCCAAGGTTTCCTCGACGATATACGCCGTCACCCATTCGGGGGTGTAATACACGCCATCGGTTTTGCGCTTGCTGAGCTTCATCAACGATTCTTCGCCCGCCGCTTCCGCCTCCATGATTTCAAGATCGGTAATCGACTGCTCGAAGATGCGCCCCAAGGTATACAAGCCAATCGCCCGTTCACCGCCCTCTTCAATCCCGAAATTGTAGTTGGCAGATAAATACAGCAGCGTGTTTTTATGCTTCAGCAACGAGGCCTCATCCGCTCCCTGAAACGGCGCGAAAAACACCTTATTGGGAACGTTCAAATCATCCATATCACTATCCGCCGCGAACAGCCCGCCATTAAACTTGCTAATCGAATGTGACCGAAAAATCCCACCCAGCCGCATCGACTTAAACAACGGCAATACATCGCTATTCCACACATCCGCCACATCCGGCAAGAATTCGGTATTTTGGCTGGCTTTGATCAGAATATCGCGCAACACATTCACGGGGAATTGCAAATGCGCCCCCATATCTTCACAAAACAGCACGAATAACAAGCGATCCAGCAGCTTTTGCGTTAAGCGCACCAACTGGCGTGGATTTGCTTGATAATCGGGGTTTGCCGCCAATAAGGTTTTGAACAACACATCCCGATAAGCGCGGTATTCAAAGTAAAACGTCTTTTCGAGTGCTTTTTCTTGGAGTTGCTGCGCCTTTTGCAAACTCAACAAAGGCGCATCATTGCCACGATTCAACAACCAATCGGCGTGAAACAAACGGCTAAACAGAAAACGTTGCTGACGCGCCTTTTCGCCGCTATCCAGCAATGCAACACCTGACTCATTCAACGAACGCTTGCGGATCACAAATCGCTCGTATTGATGCGGCATCCGCGCATTCCAATATAAACGGAACTCGTTCATGTCAGTGACAATGCCCCACGTTGGCTGGATTTTTTCCGTGCCATACGGGGTGAATTGCTGCTTAGCGAAATGCAAATAATCCGCGCATTGGCGCACAGGCGAACGGTCATTGCCCTTACGGTTCTGTTTCGCATCCAGCCCCGAACGCACATCCTTGAACTCGCACAACACTTGCGGCGTATCCGGTAACTCGCTTGCCCCAAACCACCCCATTGCCGCATCCGCGTAGCCAATACCGCCGTTTTGCCCCGCTTTATTGATGGCAAATTCCTGTTTCAGCGTGAAACCGGCGGTTTGTGCGCCATCCCCTGCATTGCTGTAGCCCCATAAATTGACAAAAAACTTCTGGGTGAAATGACCTGCAAGTGCCGTTTCTTTCTGGAAATCTTGTTCCGCCCAATGCTTCAGATTGGTGAGTAGTGTGGTATCCGCATCACTTGCACAATAAGCGGCGTAATCCTGCGCCCAGCAGGACATGAGGAAGGCAGAGGAAAACAGCGGGGTGGTGTCTGTCATAAAAATAAGCCCAATATTATCGTGGCTTATGTATACCTGATTGAACGCGAAAATGCAGCAGAAACCTTAGAAGCATCGCCAGCTTGTGACATAATACGCGCCATTATGAAATTGTATGATCTACTCACTGTTGGACAATCCAAACACTGGGCGCATTGGCTGTGGCGCATTCCCTTGCTGCTGTTCGTGGCATTGTGCGTGTGGCTGCTGGTGTTTCGTTGGCTACCCGTACCCACCTCAGCGTTTATGCTGCGGCAAGACGTGGTGGCAATCTTTAACGCGGAAACGCCGTTTGTGCGCCACGATTGGGTAAGCTTGGAGGAAATTCCGCGCCACATGCAATTGGCGGTGATTGCCTCCGAAGATCAGCGCTTTGCCGAGCATTGGGGCATTGATGTGGCGGCAACAGAGGCGGCGATTCGTGCAGAAATGCGCGGGCGTGGCAAAGGCGGCGGCAGCACGATTACCCAGCAATTGGTGAAAAATTTGTTTCTGTGGGAAGGGCGCAGTTACGTGCGTAAAGGCTTGGAATGGGGCATTGCGGGAGTGATGGAAATCTTCTGGTCGAAGGAGCGGATTCTGGAGGTTTATCTGAATACGGCGCAATTCAGCAATGCGGACTACGGCGTGGGCGCGGCGAGTCAGTATTTGTTGAAAAAGCCGGTCGGTCAATTGGCGGCAGCGGATGCGGCATTGTTAGCAGCGGTGTTACCCGCGCCGCGTAAATACAGTGCGGTGAAGCCTTCCGGTTATGTGCGAGCACGGCAAAACCGGATTTTGCGGCAAATGCGTTCTTTGGGCGGCGCTGCGTATTTGCAACGCTTATAAAAATCCCTCAAACGGTATAATCGTCACTGTCGCTCCCGCGTCCAAATTCCCCGCCTCTCGTGGCAAGGCGATAAAGCAATTCGCCTGACTCATGGAGCGTAAAATATGCGAACCTTGCCCGCCCGTGCTGCGGACTTGCCATTGCCCGTGTGCGTCACGCTCGGCGATGCCGCGTTGATAGTCTTTGCGCCCCGGTACTTTTTTCAGTGGAGTGGTACATAGCGCGGTGTATTCCGGCACAGTGGGCAAGCTTTCACCGCGCAGTCGCAAAATGGCAGGGCGCACAAACAGCATAAACGTGACCATGACGGATACCGGGTTGCCGGGTAGCCCGAAGAATAAGCATTCGCCCAAGGTGCCAAACGCCAGCGGTTTGCCCGGTTTCATGGCGATTTTCCAGAAATTCACCTGCCCCAAGCGTTCCAGTGTGGAGGTGACGTAATCCGCTTCGCCCACCGATGCGCCGCCGCTGGTGATGAAAACATCCGCTTGCTGCATGGCTTGTTGGAAAGCGTGTTCCACCGCTTCGGGGGTATCGCGTACCACGCCGAGGTCGATGATTTCCACGTCGAGATTTTGCAGCAAGCCGTACAGGGTGTAGCGGTTGCTGTCGTAAATATCACCGGGTTGCAGGGTTTCGCCAATGCTTTTGAGTTCGTCGCCCGTGGAACAAAACGCGACCCGTGGGCGGCGTAATACCTTGATGTCGCTAATGCCGAGTGAGGCGAGTAAGCCGAGGTCAGCCGCATTCAGTTTGCGCCCTGCATCGAGAACCGTGTCGCCAGTGCGCATATCTTCGCCGGGGTGACGCACATTTTCACCGAGTTTCAGTGTGCCCGTGAGACGGATGCTGTCGCCGTCACGTTGCACATTTTCTTGCATGACCACGCTGTCTGCCCCGTCGGGGACGACGGCGCCAGTCATAATGCGCACGCATTCACCGGATTGTACCTCACCCACAAAGGGGCGACCGGCAAAGGCTGCCCCCACGACGTGCAGTGGCTGGTCGCTAGCAATATCGGCATGGCGCAGGGCGTAGCCATCCATCGCAGAATTGCGGTGGGGGGGAACATCCAGCGGGGCGCACACCGTTTCCGCGAGAATACGCCCTTGTGCTTGCCACAACGTAACGGATTCGCTGGCTTGCAATACCGCCACACTGCCGAGAATATGGGCTTGCGCCTGTTCGACGCTTAAGATGCCGGGGGGTAAAAGCTCACACGTGTGGGTCATGGGTGGTTCTCTTGGGTAGGGTGGTTAATGGAGCTGCAAGGCTTGTTCCAGCGTGTGCCGAATGTGCGCTTGTTGCGCCTCATCCACAATCATTTCACAGTTGCGGGTCGTGATGTAGAAAATGTCCTGCGCTTGTTCACCGAGCGTATTGATGCGGGCATTGTGTACCCGCAGCCCTAAGCCATCCATTGCTTCACCGAGACGTGACAGCAAACCCGGCATGTCACCGGCATTGATTTCCAGCAAGGTCAGGTTTTTTTCGGGTTGCTGACTGAAGTAAATGCGGGTCGGTACATCAAAGTTGCGCAAAATACGTGGTTTGCGATGGCTGTGATGGTAGGGTTGGTCGCGTTCCAGATTGTTGGATAAGGTGTCAATAATGTGTTGTTGGTCAACGTTACTGATAATGAGCTGATTGTCAGGGCCGAGTATATGTAGGGTATACAAGTCGAAACCTTCGGTGGTCGAGACAATGCGTGCTTGCACCACGTTGAGGTTAAGCTGTTCCAACGAGGCAACTACCCGCGAAAACAGGTCGTCGCGGTCTCTGGTGTAGACAAACAGTACGTTGCTGCTGCCTGAGACAGTACGGCGGATGTGGATCAAGGTGGGTTTGAGTGCCGCTTCGGTGAGAATGTGGCGGGTATGCCAGAGCACGGATTCCACCGAATGCATCAGGTGGTAATCAGCACCGAATTGTTGCCAAAGTGCGCTGCATTCGGCGGCGCTAAAGCCTTCCTGTAACAGCGGTTCCAGTGCCGCGTTGCGCTTTTCTTCGATTAAGAGCTGACTTTCGTGGGTCAGCAGGGTGCGGTTGCTCAATAAGCGGCGGGTGGAATGGTAGAGTTCGTGCAGCAGGGATTGTTTCCAACTGTTCCAGAGTTTGGGGTTAGTGCCGCGAATATCCGCAATGGTGAGCAAAAATAAGCAATCCAGACGGCTTTGCGACGCCACGATGCCTGCGAATTCGTGGATTACGGCAGGGTCGCTAATGTCTTTGCGCTGCGCGGTCATGCTCATCAGCAAATGATGGCGTACCAACCAACTGACCAGCGAGGCATCGTGCAAGTTAAGACCGTGTTCACGGCAGAAATCGTAAGCATCGGTCGCGCCTAATACCGAATGATCCCCTTTGCGCCCTTTGGCAATGTCGTGGAATAAGCCTGCCAGATACAAAATTTCTGGGTCACGCAGGGTTTTAAAAACTTCAGCACACAAGGGCAATTCCTGAGCGCCCAGCGCGGTGCTGTAACGCCGTACATTGCGCACCACAAACAGGGTATGTTCATCCACCGTGTACATGTGGAACAAGTCGTATTGCATCCGCCCGACGATATTGGCAAAGGCGGGGATGTACGCTGCCAAAATGCCGTAGCGATTCATTAAGCGCATCACAAACGTAATGCTTTTGGGTTGGCGTAAGATTTGGATGAAGAGTTGTCGATGGCGGGCTTGCTGGCGGAAACTGGCGTCAATGCGGTGCAAATTATGCCGAATCAGGCGGGTGGTATCGGGTGTTAGCCCGGTTACGCCCGGTATCATTTGCAGCAGCAGGAAAATTTCCAGCAATGCCGTCGGGTACAGCACAAACACATCGGGCGAATTTACTGAAATGAGGTTGCCGCGCTTTTGATACCACTCGCCCAACATTTCGGGCAAGGGCGGGTGTTGTGTGAGAATGCGTTCCCGGAAAATGCCCATCAACATCTCGTTCAAGCGTTCCAGCTCGGTAATCGTGCGGTAGTAGCGCTGCATAAACGCTTCCACAGCGGCATTATCGGCATCATCGGTATACCCAAACAGGTGTGCCAAGGTGCGCTGATAATCAAACAGCAAACGGTCTTCTTTACGGTTGGCGAGTTCGTGCAGGGCAAAGCGAATCCGCCAGAGAAACTCACGACCTTCGCGTAAGGTTTGGAATTCGTCGTATTCCAATAGCCGGTTTTCGTACAGCTCTTGTAAGGACATCGTGCCGTATTCACGGTGTGTTACCCAACCGATGGTCTGAATATCCCGCAATCCGCCACGTCCTTCCTTGAGGTTGGGTTCAACCCGGTGCGAGGTATCGCCTAATTTGAGGTAACGTTTTTGCTGTTCCTCGAATTTGGCTTGGAAAAATTCTGCACTGCTCCACATATGGGTGGGGGAAATGGCTTCACGTAAGCGCTGGAATAATTGCTCATTACCGCTGAGGTAGCGGGACTCGATCAAATTGGTAATGACGGTGAGGTCGGCGCGTGCGGTTTCTAAACATTCATCGAGGGTGCGCACGCTGTGACCGACATCCAAGCCAATGTCCCACAACAGCGTGATAAAGCTGGACAGGCGTTCGCGGCATTCTTCGCCTGGTGTTTCGGTGAGTAAAATCAGCAAATCCACGTCGGATGCGGGGTGAAGTTCACGCCTGCCGTAGCCGCCGACCGCAATCAGCGTGGCACGGTGATGTTGAGGAATGCCATTCAGTTCCCACAAATGCCGTAACAGGGTGTCGATGAATTCCGCGTGGTCACGTAGCAGGATGCGAACGTCGCTGCCTGCGTTAAATGCTTCTCCCAATAATTTGCGGGCATCCCGGATTGCTTGGGCGTAATCGGCGGTACGTAACGTTTCACATGCTAAGATCTGGGTGTAAACATCCAGCAATGCATTAGTTTGGCTCATAGACTGTCGCGCCAGTTAGTTTCTTCGGCACGGAGGGTGAGGATCTCAAAACCCTCTTCCGTAACTAATACCGTGTGTTCCCACTGAGCGGATAATTTATGGTCTTTAGTAACCGCAGTCCACTTGTCAGGCAGGATTTTCAGGTGGCGTTTGCCTTGGTTAATCATGGGTTCGATGGTAAAAATCATCCTAGGTTCCATGACGATTTTATCGCTGTCTTTGCTGTAGTAGTGCAAAATTTGCGGGGCTTCATGGAAACGGCTGCCGATGCCGTGCCCACAAAATTCTTCGACTACCGTGTAGTTGTGTGCATGGGCATGGCGCTGGATAGCTTTGCCAATATTGCCGAACGGTGCACCGGGGCGAACTTCTAAAATGCCGAGATACATGCACTGCTGCGTAATGTGGCTGAGGCGTTTGCCCGCAATGGTCGGCTCGCCGACGTGGAACATTTTACTGGTATCGCCGTGATAGCCATCTTTGATCACGGTAATGTCGATATTGACGGCATCACCATTTTTCAGTTTCTTATCACTGGGAATGCCGTGGCACACCTGATGATTCACCGAGGTGCAGATGGATTTGGGGAACGGCGGGTCGCCATAATTTAAAGGTGCCGGAATCGCCTGCTGTACATTAACAATGTAATCGTGACAAATCTGGTTTAGCTCATCGGTGGTGATACCCGGTTTGACGCATTCGCCGATCATGTCCAGTACGTCGGCTGCCAGTTTACCTGCTACCCGCATTTTGGCGATTTCGTCCGCCGTTTTGATCGTTATTGTTTGATCACGTTGTGTCTTTGCCATTTCTAGTTGTTCCCGGTAGCACTCAAAAGCGTTTCATGTTATAAAGCGCCCGCGAATTCCGCAAATAGTTTTACATTTAATCCACACATACATCGACACGACACGCAGGGTGCCTGACCGAAAAACAGGTTGCGTTTGTTGGGATGTATGGAGGCATAACCCAATACAGGAGCTTATCATGCCTAAAGTTACTATGCGCCAAATGCTCGAAGCAGGCGTTCACTTCGGTCACCAGACCCGTTACTGGAACCCGAAAATGGGTCAGTTCATCTTTGGTGAGCGGAACAAAATTCACATCATCAACCTTGAGCAGTCACTGCCCATGTTCAATGATGCGACTAACTTCATTGGCAAGTTAGCGGCGAAAGGCGGCAAAGTCCTGTTCGTTGGCACCAAGCGTTCTGCGCGTGATGCGGTTAGCGAAGCTGCCACTGCTTGCAAAATGCCTTACGTTAACCATCGCTGGTTGGGTGGGATGCTGACTAACTTCAAAACCGTTAAGCAATCCATCAAGCGTTTGAAAGATCTGGAGCGCATGGCTGAAGACGGCACTTTCCAGAAATTGGGCAAAAAAGAAATCCTGACCTTGACTCGTGAAGCTGAAAAGCTAGAACGCAGCCTCGGTGGGATCAAAGACATGCGTGGCTTGCCGGATGCGATTTTCGTTATCGACGTAGGCTACGAAAAAATCGCCGTTCAAGAAGCAAACAAACTGGGTATCCCGGTCATTGGTATCGTCGATACCAACAACTCCCTGCAAGGTGTTGATTACGTGATTCCAGGCAACGATGACGCAATCCGCGCTATCCAGTTGTATGTTTCTGCGGCTGCCGATGCGATCAATGAAGGCCACACCGCTGCTGCGGTTATGCCAATGCCGGAAGCGGAAGCACCAGCAGAAGCTGCGGCTGACGAAGCACAAACCACTGACGCTGCTGGCGAATAAGTCAGCCCGCTCAAACAAGGAGTTACCCTAATGGCAATTACTGCTGGAATGGTGAAAGAGCTGCGCGAACGTACTGGCGCAGGCATGATGGAATGCAAAAAAGCCCTGACTGAAACCAATGGTGACATGGAAGCGGCGATTGACCTGATGCGCAAATCCGGTGCAGCGAAAGCTGACAAGAAAGCCGGTCGTGTTGCTGCGGAAGGTCGCGTGGTGATTGCACTGACTGCTGATGCAAAGCGTGCAGCGGTAGTTGAAGTCAATAGCGAAACTGACTTCGCAGCGAAAGACAGCAACTTTGTTGCCTTTGCTGATGAAGTTGGTGCCATTGCACTGGCAAACAATGTGGCGGATGTGGAAGCACTGTCAGCATTGACTGAAGCCAGCCGTACCGCACTGATTGCTAAAATCGGTGAAAACGTGCAAGTGCGCCGTTTAGTCTGGGTTGATGCGGGTGACGGTCAACTGTCTACCTATCAACACGGCGCAAAGATCGGTGTTGTGGTCAGCATGAGCGGTGGCGAAGATGAAATGGGCAAGCACATCGCGATGCACATCGCGGCTAGCCGCCCTGCCTGCGTTGACGAATCCGGTGTTCCGGCTGAAATGGTGGAGCGTGAGCGCGAAATCCAGATCGACATCGCGATGCAAAGCGGCAAAGCGCGTGAAATCGCTGAAAAGATGGTGGTTGGCCGTATGAAGAAATTCTTGGGCGAAATCACCTTAGTGGGTCAGCCGTTCGTCATGAATCCTGATCAAACGGTTGGCGATTTGCTGGCATCCAAAGGCGCAACCGTTTCTCAGTTTGTGCGTCTGGAAGTGGGCGAAGGCATCGAGAAGAAACAGGATAACTTTGCTGAGGAAGTAGCGGCGCAAGCGGCTGCGGCAGCAGGGAACTAAGAAGACCTTTGGGTTTTCAGTAAGAAAGGGGCACTGGTTGC
>CAYNNA010000073.1:0-15192 GCA_964398375.1 uncultured Thiothrix sp. | reverse complement strand
AAATGAACCACAGGGCTGGGTGCGAGATTTTTAGGATGCTCTGAATCGCTGGATGGATAATACATAATTGACGTAAGGCCACGGGTCATGTTTGCCCTCATGCCAACCCTGCGAACTGAGTTCCAGCGTTTCATAGTAACGCGCTTTGTTCTGTTCAATCAGGCGTTCAAGACTGATATAACGCCCAACTTCGTAACCAAGCTGGTAGCTTTGCAACAGCATCAGCAAGCGTGAAGCACGCCCATTACCATCCCGAAACGGGTGGATACATAGAAAATCAAGGTTACACGCTGCCAGCGCAATCAAAGGCGGCATCCAGCGTTCATCAAGGCAACGCTGCCAATC
The DNA here is from genome assembly GCA_964398375.1 of uncultured Thiothrix sp. GTDB lineage: Bacteria > Pseudomonadota > Gammaproteobacteria > Thiotrichales > Thiotrichaceae > Thiothrix. The sequence continues at coordinate 14,847 of CAYNNA010000073.1, read as the reverse complement.
CCCCACCCATTGCGCCATTGCTGACGGTGTATCGTGCGCTGATACGGTACGGAAGCGGACGCGCTCACTGCCATCAGCGTAACGCTCGATAATATCGCCGTCTTTTTCTTTGTACTGGCCTGCATCCCATACTTGCCCGCGCGTCATGGCGTGCAACTGGCGGATAGTTGCTTCTGACCAAGGAATACTGGCGGCATCCTGATGTATCCAAGCCAACGCATCGCGGTAGCCCCGCACCTCCTCCTCATCCCGGTCACGGAAAAGTGGGCGCGGCGCAATCAGGACATCGCGTACCCGTGATGGCTCAACGGATACGCCTTCGATACGGTTGGAAGAAACAGCACTTTCGATTAGCGCATGTTCCCGCAGTGCCTTGAGCCGCTGGGGAGATTGGCGGGTATAAAGCTCTTGCTTACCGCGAAATTCGCCAAGGTCAGATAAATACCACGCCGCCGCAGGGTGGATAGGCATCTGACCCGAAGCGAATAAGCGTAGCGTCCGCATACGCTGTCACTCAATCACTTTTGGCACAAGATACAGACCATTTTCCACTTCCGGCGCAACAGACTGGTATTTTTCCCGATGATCGGTTTCCGTCACCACGTCTTCACGTAGGCGTTGCGTCATATCCAGCGGGTGCGCCATCGGCTCCACACCCGTGGTATCCACCGCGCTCAACTGATCCACTAAATCGAGGATATTGCACAAATTTTGGGTATACGCCGCCAAACGCTCATCCGGCACAGCCAGACGCGCCAAACGCGCTACTTTTTTCACTTCAGCTTCCGAAATTGCCATGCTCAGCCCTCCAGCTTCTGCTTCAGAATATCGTTCAAGGTTGCGGGGTTGGCTTTGCCTTTGGAAGCTTTCATCGCCTGACCCACAAAGAAGCCGAACAGCTTATCCTTGCCGCTGCGGTATTCCGCTACCTGCCCCGGATTGTTGGCAATGATCTCATCAATCACCGCTTCAATCGCGCTGGTATCAGTAATTTGCTTCAAACCTTTCTTGTCGATGATTGCATCGGCAGAACCTTCGCCACTCCACATCGCCGCGAATACATCCCGCGCAATTTTATTGGAAACGGTATTGTCCTGAATGCGCTGGAGCAATTCGACCAACGCCACACTGCTCACTGGAACAGCAGCAATCTCCATCTCATTGTCTGCCAATGTCTTGCTGACTTCGCCATTCACCCAGTTCGCCGCGAGTTTTGCATCACCGCACCCTTGCGCGACTGCTTCAAAATAATCCGCCACTTCACGACTTTGCGTCAGCAAGCTCGCGTCGTAAGCGGTCAGTGCGTAATCAGTCATGAAACGCTGCTTCTTGGCATCCGGCAATTCCGGCATGGTAGCCCGTACTGCGTCAATATCCGCTGGGGTGATTTCCACGGGCAGCAAATCGGGGTCGGGGAAGTAACGGTAGTCGTTAGCGTCTTCCTTGCTGCGCATCGAACGGGTTTCGTCCTTGTCGGGGTCGTACAGGCGGGTTTCCTGCACCACTTTGCCGCCGGATTCGATAATGTCGATCTGGCGTTCTACTTCGTAGTTGATAGCACGTTCAATAAACTTAAACGAATTTAAGTTCTTGATTTCGGCGCGTGTGCCGAATTCAGCGCCGGGGCGGCGTACCGACACGTTGGCATCGCAACGGAACGAGCCTTCCTGCATATTGCCATCGCCCACGCCGAGGTAACGCACCAGTGCGTGCAGCTTTTTCATGTAAGCCACGGCTTCTTTGGCGGAACGCATATCCGGCTCAGAAACGATTTCCAGCAACGGCGTACCGGCACGGTTCAAGTCAATCCCGGTTTGTCCTTGGAAATCCTCGTGCAACGATTTACCCGCATCTTCTTCCAAATGGGCGCGGGTAATGCCGATGCGCTTAGTGTCGCCATTTTCCAGTTGAATATCCATGTGACCATTCGCAACGATGGGTAATTCGTACTGGCTGATTTGGTAGCCTTTGGGCGAATCCGGGTAGAAATAGTTTTTACGCGCAAAAATCGAGCGCGGCGCAATGTCGGCATCAATTGCCAAACCTAAGCGAATCGCCAATTCCACCGCCCTTTTGTTGAGTACCGGCAACACACCCGGCATCCCCAAATCGACCAGATTGGCTTGCGTGTTCGGCTCTGCACCGTAAGCGGTCGATGAACCCGAAAATATTTTTGAATTGGTAGCAAGCTGGGCGTGAATTTCCAGACCAATAACGGTTTCCCATTCCATGCGCTGTCCTCCTTACGCGAACTGGGCTGGCACTTGCGTGTGCCAGTCCGTCCATTGTTGGTACTGATGCGCAATGTTCAACATCCGCGCTTCCTCGAAATAATTGCCGACCAATTGCATCCCGACAGGCAAACCGTCTGCCGCAAAGCCAATGGGGAAAGTCATCCCCGGCAACCCTGCCAAACTGACTGGAATGGTGTACAAATCTTCGAGGTACATCGCAATCGGGTCGTCTTTTTTCGCACCGATTCCGAAGGCGGTGGTCGGGCACGACGGCCCCATGATCACATCCACCTCCTTAAAGGCGGTTTCAAAATCCTGCTTGATCAACCGACGCACCTGTTGCGCCTTCAGATAATAGGCATCGTAATAGCCTGCGGAAAGGGCGTAAGTACCGATCATAATGCGGCGTTTCACCTCATCGCCGAAACCTTCCCAGCGGCTACGTTCATACAAATCCAGCAAGTCTTTGGGATTCTCGCAACGGTGTCCAAAACGTACCCCGTCAAAGCGCGACAGATTCGAGGAACACTCCGCCGGAGCAACCACGTAATACACGGGGACAGCAAGGTGGCTGTTCGGTAGGCTCACTTCCTTGATAATCGCGCCCTTTGCTTGGAATTGCTTGATGGCACGGTCAATGACTGCACCGACTTGCGCATCCAGCCCTTCCGCGAAGAACTCTTTCGGCAAACCGATCCGCAAACCTTCGATAGAACCATTAAGGCTGGCGGTGCAATCCGGCACAGGCAAATCGACGCTGGTAGAATCGCGGCTATCCAAGCCCGCAATCACATTCATCGTAATCGCACAATCTTCCGCCGATGGCGCCATCGGCCCACACTGATCAAGGCTGGAAGCAAACGCAATCATCCCATAGCGCGAAATCCGCCCGTAAGTCGGTTTAATGCCAGTGATATTGCAGAAGGAAGCCGGTTGGCGAATCGAGCCGCCGGTATCTGTCCCCAAGGTCATCGGCGCAAGCCGTGCCGCAATCGTTGCCGCCCCGCCGCCGGAACTGCCACCCGGTACTTTGGTGGTATCCCACGGATTCCGCACATTCCCAAACGCCGAGGTTTCGTTAGAAGACCCCATCGCAAACTCATCCATATTGTTCTTGCCGAGCAATACGCCGCCTGCGGCTTTGAGCTTTTCTGCCACATGCGCGTCATACGGTGAGATGAAATTCGCCAACATCTTGGAGGCGCAGGTAGTCCGCACGCCTTCTGAACAGAACAAATCTTTGAGGGCGTAAGGCACACCCGCCATTGCGCCCGTCAGTTCGCCTTTGCGGATACGGTTGTCGATGTCCACAGCTTGCGCTTGAGCAGACTCGCGGGTGACGGTAATGTAGGCATTCAATTCAGGGTTGAAGCGTTCGATGCGGTCAAGGTAAGCATCGGTCGCTTCCATGACAGAAAATTTGCCCGTATGCACCCCGTCGTGAATGCCCTTCAAGGACAGGGTATGGATGGAATCAGCCTGCGACATGGTTTCTCCGTTAGTTCCTTCTTCCCCACGCCCCTTGAGGGAGAGGGGCAGGAGTGAGGGGTAATTTTAACGTCTTACTATAGTGTAAGCCGCTTGCCGCTGGCAACCTGTGCAACACTGCTCAGATAGGGGCTTCACCACGAATAATATAATTGCCACTGGTACTAGTATTGCCCGGATGAATCAAAATATTACCTAGCATGATATTGACATCATTATTTGGCCCCGTATACATCGTGGTGCCATCCATATTGAAATCCGTAGAATAATAGCCTGGCAGCCTAAATGACGCATTTACCTGAGTATTTTCAGGAGCTACCAAAATAGCACCTAATAACACACTATTATCACTACCGGGACCACTCGAAATAACCGTATTACTATTATTCGCATCCCCCGCCCACATGAACGCGCCGTTGCTATTTTCCAAACGTGCGAGGTTACGACCATACACCGGCGTGGTACGCGCCGTAAAATCGACGACTGCTGGGGTTTCCTGCTTAATCATAACCGGTGCTTCGGTCATGACGGCTAAATGGTTACGGTGACGCACCATAATGTAATAAAGACCATCCTCCGCATTAAAAATAGGTAACAGTTTAGAGCCGGTGGTGGCATCCACAATATCACCATCACGTTGCAACAAACCCGCTGCCACCGCGACGCGCTTACCGGGATCAAACAAATGGCGTAATTCCACCAAAACCCAATCCACAGGGGCGTCACCACCGGTTGCCGCCAGTACAGCGGCTGATGCCGTTTCCTTGCCCTTGTAATCAAATGGCGACACCATGCCAGAAGAAGTGGCATAACCAAACGCTGTTTTTAACTCCCCATAAGGTTGTAAATGTGGCATTAACCTCAAACGGTGCAAATCCCCGCGCATCATTTTACTCGTCGAATCATAAGCACCCTGCAACCACACCCGCAGGCTCACATGGACGGACGATACATCGTCGAGATTCGTCACCGTTACCGCGATATTTTGAGTCGCACTCATGCCTCCCGCATCCTTCACCGTTACCACAATATGGTAAACATTGTCTTGGTCGACATCGTTAGGGGCTTCAAAATCCGGGGCAGCCATGAATTCCAACATTCCGGTGGCGGCATTTATCTTGAATAAGGCAGCATCCGCACCGCCGCTAATGCTATACGTTAGGGCATCACCATTCGGATCATTAGCGGTCACGACGGTAACTAGCGCTTTATTTTCTTCCACATTCTGAGCGGCATTCGCGATACCACCGTAACTGGTAATGACGGGTGGCAGGTTTTCCAAAACATCCGTGACCACCAAATTTATGGTTTGTGACACATGTTGTGAGCCATCACTCGCCGTCACTGTCACCACATAAATATTATCTTTATTGCTATCGTGCGGTTTTTCATAATCAGGGGCTACAATAAAACTGAGCGTGCCACCACTGCTGATCTGAAATAACGTGGCATCCGCTCCCCCGCTAATACTGTAGGTAATCGCATCGCCATCGGCATCAGTAGCCGTCACAATCGTCGCCACCTTTTGATTTTCTTCCGTGCTTAACGTGGCACTAGCGCCACCACCGTCACTAATAATCTTCGGCGGGGCGTTTTCCACCGCATCCGTTACGGTGACAAAGAGCAATTGCGCGGTCTCAAACACCCCATCCGTCGCAATCACCGTTAAAATATAAATATTATCCTGATTGGCATCTTTCGGATTTTCATAATCTGGCGCTTTAATGAAGGCTAATTTGCCGCTATTAGTATTAATCTGGAACAAACCATCATCCGCCCCTGTGGCTAATCGGTAGGTAATGGTATCGCCATCGGCATCCGTTGCCGCCACGGTCGTCACCGCCTGCTGGTTTTCTGGCACGCTGATGTTTGCCGTCGCACCACCACCATTACTGGTAATGACTGGGGGCTTGCCTTCCTGCACGTTGAGAATTTGTACGCGGATCAATTGTGTATCGGTTAGCTCACCATCGCTGACACGGACTTCCACTTCATAGCTATTGTCACGGTTGGCATCTTGCGGCTTTTCGTAGTCGGGGGCAGCAATAAAACTCAACCTACCGGTACTCAGGGTAATTTTGAATAACGCGGCATCCGCACCGCCCGCAATGTCAAAGGTTATGTAATCGCCATCTGGGTCAGTTGCGGTTACTTTGGTCACAGCAGTCAGATTTTCATCCAAACTAATAGCGGCAGTCGTGCCACCACCATTACTGGTAATTTGTGGTGCAGCGTTTTCCGCCCCATCCAGCACTTGCACTGTCAAGGTTTGGGTATCCGTTAAGCTGCCATCACTAGCCGTCACCACCACCTCATACTTATTGTTCTTATCCGCATCAATGGGGAATTCATAATCGGGTGGTGAGATAAACGCCAACATCCCCGTCACCGCATTCAGGGTAAAACGCGCAGCGTCCGTACCACTCAGGCTATAGTTAATCGCGCTGCCTTCCGGGTCGGTTGCTTTCACGGTTGTGACCGCCATCTGTCCTTCGGGAATGGATAATGTTGCCGTCGCATTTCCGCCATTACTGCTAATGACTGGCGGCTGATTCGCGGGCTTATTCACCGGGGACAACACCAGACTGGCAGTATCATCTTCATTCGGTTTGCTACGACGGTTAAACGGGGTCGAATCAGGGTCTTCGTTGAACGCAAAGGTAATTTCCCCATCGACACGGTAACTGCTCGCTGTGCCTACCCGTGCACGGATTTTCAGGGTTTTAGAACCACTGGCAGCAATCGCATCCGCATTCCACACGCCGGTACTGGGGTTGTAACGCCCAGCAGAATCGTCGCTCACCCACGTTAAACCGGCTGGCCATTCCAGCCCCACCTCCACCAAACTGGTCGGGATAGGCGTTGCATTTTTGAGGGTGTAGGTAATTTCCACCTCACTATTCCAAGCGGGTGCGGTTGTACTCGCGGTTGCCTGCAAGGAAAGGTCAACAGGCGTGGAGTTAGTGCTGGTTAACCACTTAAAAAATGCCCCTGAATCATAAGCCGGGTCGCCAGCATCGGCTAACGCCAGCTTGACACGGTAACGTTGCCCCGGTGTCAAACCACCCAAAAACGCGGTGATAGGGCGCGTGTAACCATCCAATTGTGTGGTAGAGCTGCCACCGCCATTACCGTTATCCACAAAGTAAGCGATATTATTCAGATTACAAGCCGCACCATTGGCATTTACACCGGACTTGCCCCCATTAACATTATTGACGGCGATTGCATCCCCCGTGTCCGGCAGAAACGCCGCATTCTGCGTTCCTGACAATCCAAGACCGGAAACAAACAAACCAAAGGCATCGTTGAAACTGCTACAGACGTACTCTGGGTATTCCTCTGAACCAAACGCGAACACGAAGTTAACCCTATCCCCCAACGGGGTGATGTCAAATTCAATGATAGCGGGATCATATTTAGCATTCGGGCTGATTTTGCCAAGATCGGGATCAAGGTACTGCACCTTGGTATTATGTGAAAACGCTGCCCCATTGTTTGGTGCTTGAATACTACCCAGATTCCCCGTATTCAGGAAAACCCCCGTACCCACGCCCCAAACATCAGTACCGCCACTAAAAACGCCGTATTGTTGGGAAGCACCACGTGTAATGGAAAGATTATTCACCGACAATCCGGGGCCGTCCAGCAGCTTCGTCATGTCCACGGTACTAGCATTGGCATTATAGGTAGGACTGGCCTGCGTGAATGTGCCATACGAAAGCATCAGCAGGATGCCCAATGACGTCAGTCGATTGTGCTTCATAGTTTCATAGCCCCAGCGCTCTTATCTTTATTGTTGATTAAGCTCTTGTTGATACGCAGCTTATGGAACGGATCATAATGAATAAATAAAAATAATTCTACAGGCAACTCCACTTATCCGAATGTGCCGTTCACGCCTTCACGCTTGCCTTAGCTAGTCGCATAATGCTGACAACCCCAACCTACCCCATAACCATAATAAAATAAGGGTGTTTACATGTTTTCACGTCGTCTAGCGACCACCATTCTCATGAGCACACTCACCAGTGCGGCTACGCCAACGAATGCCAACTCACCTATTTGGGAGTCTTGGTCACAACCACAACCTGGTGAATACGCACCCAGCCGCGCAGGCATCTTGCAACCACGGCTGCAATTAGCGAGCTATTCCCAGCCGACTATTGCTGCTAACCCTGTTCAAGCTGGGTTACATGATCTCGCCCTCTCACTGGAAGGCAAAAGCCTGTGGGAACGCCACGCCCCATTGGGCAGCAATATCGCCACCAAAACCCTGCTGGAAACCATTGAGCAGTTACGCTATTGGCGCGGGGATTTATTCCCAGCAACACTCCGCCAGCAATTTGACCTGATCCCGCTCACGAACTGGCAAGGACAATCAGGGCATTTTACCGGTTACTACACCCCCATTTTAGAAGGCAGCCGCACCCGTACCGCACAATTCAGAATCCCCGTATACGGTATGCCCAAGGGCAAGATGAGCCGTGTCAGCCATGCAGAAATTGCCAACGGTGCTTTAGCAAACAAAGGCTTGGAGGTAGCATGGGTAGCAGACCCCTACATGCTTTACATCGCGCAGGTACAAGGTTCCGCCAAAATCCACTTTACCGATGGCAGTGTTAGCACCCTGGACTATGCCGGAAATAACGGGAAAGACTTCATACCGGTATCCGATTACCTGAAAGCCAAAGGCTACAATATCGGCAGCCTGACCCACGCGAATATTGGGCGTTGGTTGCGTGAGCGCCCAGACATTATGCGTGAGGCGCTGTTAAGCAATCCGCGTTATATCTTTTTTCATGAAACCAAAGGTTTACCCCAAACGGCATCGGGAACCTCGGTCATACCCGCACATACCGTCGCGGTAGATAGCCGTTACATCCCTCACGGTTCCGTTTTGCTCGCGGAATTACCGCGTGTGAACAGTCAGGGGCAAAAAGTAAACGGCAAGGAATGGCGATTGCTGTTTGCGCAAGATCATGGTCGAGCGATCGAGGGTCAAGGGCGTTTCGACTTGTACACAGGAGTTGGCAATAGCGCAGAATCTGCCGCGTATGCAATATCAGGGATGCACCGTGCCTTTTTATTGGTTCGTAAACCCGGCTAAATTCAAGCAGACGCCTTTGCGTGACAATAACGGAAAAATCGTGCAACATGAGTGGTGTTTATTGATGATGAGCAATAATTTCTTCACGGGTTGAACTGTGCAGGCAATTTTGACATCCAAGGCTATACTAAGCAGAATAAATTATTGATTTAGACACAGGGTTTTCATTTATGTTGGGTTATATTGACTGGATCATCATTCTGGTTGCGCTACTCGCCGCCATCGGGGCTGTATTGTTGCTATTACCGCAAACAAACAGCAAGGAAACCCAAGAGCTGCGAGTTATCCGCTTGCAAGCCGAAGCCGACCGCAAAAAAGTGGCTGATGTACTGGAAATAACCCAAAACGGCGCACAAGATGCCGAACTGCTACTGAACAAACTTAAATCACAAGTCGAGCAAACCACGCGCACCTACGAAGCCAGCCAAGCGCGAGCCGAACAAGCCGAACGGATTATTGAACGGGTCAGCACTGCCGAACAGGAAATCCGCGACATTTCCAGCCAACTCGGCGACCGTTTACAACACCTGCAAAGCTATTGGGATGAGCAACTCGGCGATTCGGTGGAAAGTGTCAAACGCATCCGCAGCAAATTGCACGAAGGGCTTACCCAAGTTGATGACAGCCTGACCCGTTTGCGTGAACAAGAAAAAATGGCGCAAGGCTTTACCCGCCGTTTGATTGACCATCACCACGAGCAAGCACACAATCAACAAGAAAATGCACGTCTTTCCGCTGAAGTTCACAACCGTCTGGAAGCCATGCTCAAAGAATCCAGCCACTTACTGGAACAAATGCAACGCTACCAACAGGATGCTGATACCGTTTTCCTGAAATTCAATACCGAAATGGAAGGTCTGGAAACCCAAGCCAGCGAACATTTCAGCACCCTGTTCCAAACCACCGATTTGGCACGTCACGAGCTGAACTCTGGTCTGGAAGAAAGCCGCAAACACGTCGAAACCATGCGCCGCCGCGAAGAACAAAGCAACGACCTCAGCCGCCGCATTCACCAACACTTCGAGCAAATTGACCATATCCGCGTGGAGCGCATTGCCAAAACGTTGGATTTGACCGAACAAATGTCCACCGATTTGCACAAAGGCATGGAAAACGCCCGCGATTTGCTGTTCTCACTGGAAGTTGCCGTGCAAAACGTCACCTCAAGCCTCGACAGCAAACAAGCCCATGCTAGTGCTGATGTTGCACCTGAACCAGAACGCAAGGATGAACCCACCCCACTCAAGCTGGTAACAACACCAGCAGAGGCATCGAACACCGATGACCTAGAAGTTGATGTGACTGCTGAAGCAGCACCGCTTGACGATAACGAAGTCACCAAACTGGCAGAAATTGGTAATCTGAAACCCATTAAGACTGGGGAAGACGAACCCACCCCGCACAATTTGTTAGCACTGCGGGCGTACCGCTAAATCGGCTTACAGCTTTTCCCGCAACTGCAACTCCCAAATGCGCTGGTACTGCCCATGAAGTGCCAGCAACTCAGCATGAGTCCCCTGCTCCATCACCTGCCCTTTATCCAGCACCAAAATCTGATCCGCATCCACAATCGTTGAAAGCCGGTGTGCAATCATCAACGTGGTATGCCGCCCAGCGACTTCATGCAAGGTTTGCTGAATCGCCTGCTCGGTAGCGCTATCCAACGAAGAGGTTGCCTCATCGAAAATCAAAATCGGGGGCTGTTTCAGAATCGCCCGCGCAATCGCCACCCGCTGCTTTTCCCCACCGGATAATTTCAAGCCACGTTCACCGACTACCGTTTCCCAACCATCCGGCAAACTCTCGATAAACGTGCGGATGTGCGCCATGTCAGCGGCGCGTTCAATCTCCGCCTGTGTCGCCTGCGGGTTGCCGTATTGCAGGTTGTAACGAATCGTATCGTTAAACAGCACGGTATCTTGTGGCACAATTCCAATCGCTTGTCGCAAACTGGCTTGCGACACCTGCGCAATATCCTGCCCATCAATCAGCACCCGCCCACCCGTTACGTCGTAAAAACGGTAAATCAAGCGTGACAAGGTGGATTTACCCGCACCGCTATGCCCCACCACCGCGAGTTTTGTTCCGGCAGGCACGCTAAAACTCACCCCCCGCAAGATTTGGCGTTCCGCCTGATAGCCGAAATCAACGTGCTCAAAGCGGATTTCCCCCAGCGTCACCTGCAATGCGCTCGCGTTTGGCGCATCACGCACCTCCTGCGGAGTTTCCAGCAAACGAAACACCATATCCATATCTGCCAGCGTGTATTTTACTTGCCGATACACAATCCCTAATGTCCCCAGCGGTAAAAACAATTGCAGCATAAACGCATTCACCATCACCAGATCGCCAATGCTCATCGTGCCGTTCACCACGCTATTTGCCGCCAAAAACATAATGATGGTGACACCAATCGCAATAATCGAAGACTGCCCGAAATTCAGCAGCGACATGGAGGTTTGGCTTTTGACCGCCACGTCCTCCCACTGACCTAAGGTAACGTCGTAGCGTGCCAACTCCAGCTTTTCGTTATTGAAATACTTCACGGTTTCGTAGTTGATCAAACTGTCCACCGCCTGATTGCTGGATTGCGAATCCAACCGATTCATTTCATGGCGATGATCCATACGCCACTCGGTAATTTTGATGGTAAAAATCACGTACACCGCCACGGTGGCAAACGTTACTAATGCAAACGCAGGCGCGTAATTCCCCAGCAAAATCACCGCCACCAAGGTGAATTCCACCGCAATGGGAATAATGCTAAACACCATAAAATTCATTAAGGTACTGACCGAAGCCGTGCCGCGTTCCAAATCGCGGCTAATCGCGCCGGTTTTGCGTTCGAGGTGGAAACGCAACGACAAATTATGCAAATGTTCCAATACCCGCACCGACATTTTGCGCATCGCGTGGTAACGCACCCGCGCAAACACCGTATCGCGCAATTCATTGAACAGCGCACTCGCCAGCCGCAACGCCCCATAGCCCAACAACAAAATCACCGGCAACACCAACACCTGTTCCGGCTTGCCCTGCAAACTATCCACAATATCCTTCAGAAACAGCGGCACACCCACATTCGCCACTTTCGAGGCAATCAAACAGGCCAGCGCAAACAACGCCCGCCCCCGGTATTCCCACAAAAACGGCAGCACGGATTTGAGATTGTGCCAATCACGGCGGTTAGCATCAGGGCGTTCAGTACGATTCGGCGGCATGGGCATTGATCCGGTTACACATTGGCGCGAATAATAGCGCGAAATCACGCGGCAAGTGCGTCATTTCACACAACCTCACTTGCAAATAATTACACAATTAACTTACAAATCAATTACTTATTCATTGGTACGCTAATTGCTCTAGTGGCGTATAAGCAACAGATTTTGAAAGGTTTACCGATGCAACCCACCCTAACCCGTTTGGCTCTTCTAAGTTCGTTACTGATCTTGAGTGCGACCACGTTCGCCGAAGACACGCTGGTCGTCGACATCAAAGCCAAGAAAAAAGTCATCTCACCCAATGAAACTCAACCACTGGCTGCCGAGCGCAGTGCGGTATTACCCGCCGATGGTGGCGATTTCCTCAAGCAATTGAACGGTGTATCCGGCAGTCGCTTTGGTGGGCGCGGGCTGGAACCCATCATTCGCGGGCAATCCCAAACCCAGCTCAATGTGTTGCTGGACGGCGCTTACGTGCACGGTGGCTGCCCCAACCGCATGGATCCACCCGCCAGTTGGGCAGCCTTAGAAACCTATGAAAGCGTCACAGTGGAAAAAGGCGTGCAAACCTTGCAACACGGTTCCGGCGGTAGTGGCGGCACGGTGCTCTTCGAGCGCGATACCCGCAGCATTCTTGATCCCGAAGACGGCTGGAGTGGCAAAGCTTCCGCCACGACCATGAGCAATGGCGTGAAACACGATGTCTCGGCGGATGTCACCAAAGCGTTCCAGAAAGGCTATGCGCGTGTTTTCACACAGGATAGAGAAGCTGACAATTACAAAGACGGCGATGGCAACGAAGTACGCTCTTCTTATCAGCATAAACAAGCCGGTGTTGTGTTAGGTATTACCCCAACAGCAGACCGTTTGCTCGAATACAGCTATGAAAATAACGATTTCTCTGACGCACTCTACCCCGGTGCGAGCATGGATAGCTCCGAAGAATCCGGCACTATCCAACGCTTGAAATACCAAGACAAGCTGGACGGTAAAATCAACGCGATTGAAGCGGACGTTTACACCAGCAATATCGACCACCTGATGGACAATTACAGCTTGCGCCCCCAAACCGGCATGAAAATGGCTGTCCCCACCACCTCGGATACGGTTGGCGGCAAACTGGCACTCACGTCTCACCTTGGCGATACCGATGTCACTTACGGGCTGAACGTGCAAAACCGTGAACGCGATGCTGCCATGAAAAATATGTCCGCCCCCGGCACACCCACCACCAATCTGATGTGGCCGGGAGCCAGCACCGACCAAACCGGCATTTTCGCCGAAGCCACACGTAAATTCAGCAGCGGCGACAAACTCAAGTATGGCGTGCGGGTTGATCAAGTGGAGGCTAGCGCCGCCAAAGCAGGTGTCGTCGCAGGCGGACGCACCGCCAACCAAAATTACACCGCCGTTTACGGCTATGGCGCAACCGACAAAGCAGAAACCAATGTCAGCGGTTTATTGCGTTACGACAAAGCGCTTAACGATACCACCACCGCGTTTACCGGAATCAGCCGCACGGTGCGCACCGCCGATGAAACCGAACGTTACATCAGCAAATGGGGCATGACCGCACCGGATCGCTGGGTCGGCAATCCCAATATTAATCCCGAAAAACACACCCAACTCGACCTCGGCATTAGCCAGCAACAAGGCAAGGTACGTTGGACAGGCACGGTGTTCGCCGACCAAGTAGACGATTACATCTTGCGCGACAAAGTAACCACGGGCGCACAAACCGGCGCACAAATCTACCGCAATGTGGACGCTGAAATCCTCGGTGCAGAACTCGATGCCGAAACCAAAGTAACCGACAAACTCCGCCTTGCCGCTGATGTGGCTTACGTCAAACGCACCAATACCACCGATAATCGCCCCATTGCCCAAACCCCGCCACTGAATGGCAAATTGCAATTGGATTACAATGGCGGCAAATGGAGTGCGGGTACACGGGTACGCTTTGCCGCAGGGCAAGACCGCATCGACACCGCCATGCTTGGTGCAACCGAAGTCGGTGACAGCGCAGGCTATGCCACCCTCGACACTTACGGGCGTTACAGCCTCAATAAATCGACGCAAGTACGCTTTGGAGTGGATAATGTCCTCGACAAAACCTATGCCGAACACGTCAGCCGCCGCAATTTAGACCTAGGTGGCACGCTTGAACGTGTCAATGAAGCTGGGCGCAGCGCATGGCTGAAACTCGAAACTGAATTTTAACCTTGAAAAGGAAACACACCGTGAAACGTTTATTACACACCACTGCCCTTGCCTTATTAATGTCCATGACCGTCGCCTGCCAAGCGGACGCTGATAAATCAGCAGCACCCACCACCGGTAAAACCGCCACTGCCGCTGATAGCGTGACCGTCGAAAATCCGTTTGCACGTGCCGTACCACCGGGTCAACCCAATAGCGCAGCATTCATGACATTGGTGAACGCATCCGACACCGAACACAGTATCAAATCCGCGACCAGCCCGGTTGCCGCCACCGTGGAGCTGCATACCCACACCAATAACAACGGGGTGATGGAAATGCGTCAAGTACCGCAAATTGATGTGCCCGCCAAAGGGCGCACCGAGTTAAAACCCGGTGGCTTGCACATTATGTTGATTGGCTTAACGCAAGACCTGAAAGCGGGCGAAAAAGCCGCTATTACCCTGACGTTTGCAGATGGTAGCACCACCACCGTCGATGCACCGATTCAGGAAGTGACCCCACCTAAACACTAAGACTGCACGAAGTCACACCACGCTTTTCGGGAGTAGCGGCTGCGCTGCTCCCGGAATCC
>CAYNNA010000072.1:0-15319 GCA_964398375.1 uncultured Thiothrix sp. | reverse complement strand
TAAATGAACCACAGGGCTGGGTGCGAGATTTTTAGGATGCTCTGAATCGCTGTGCGCGTAGCTTGTGCTTGTGGATAACTCCGAAGCGCGTCTATAATTGGCTGTTCCAACACCGTGATTTCGACCCGTTTCAACCACCTTGGAACCGCTTTTCTATGCTCTGGCAACAATGTTTACAGCAACTCGAACAAGAAGTCCCTGACAGTGAAATCAATACTTGGCTGCGTGCCTTACACGCGGTTGAAAAGCGTCAGGCATTGTATTTACTAGCCCCCAATACCATTGTGCTCCAACAAGTGCATGAACACTACCTGCCACGGATTGCGTTCCATGCTCGCATTCTCACCGGCGATAATGCATTCGATGTATTACTGCAAATCGGCTCATCCGTGGCATCACCACCGCCACGCGAAGACCCCCCACAGGCATTCCCGCCCCCCCAGCCGCCCAACGACGCCATGAACCGTGAGCGTGGGTGGAGTTCACAGCAACCGGCACCGGTCAGTGAGCGCTTTACCAATTCACTCAACCCGCGCATGACCTTTGCGAATTTTGTGGAAGGCAAATCTAACCAACTGGCGTGCGCCACCTCGCAGCAAGTCGGGGATCATGCTGACACTGGCTACAACCCATTATTCATCTACGGCGGGGTTGGCTTGGGTAAAACCCATTTAATGCACGCCATCGGCAACCGCATCCTCGAGCGTGACCCCGGTGCACGGGTGATTTATGTGTACGCCGAACGCTTCGTCAATGACATGATTTCTGCCATCCGCAATTCCCGCATGGAAGAATTCAAGCAACATTACCGTAGCTTGGATGCACTGCTCATCGACGACATCCAATTCTTTGCGGGCAAAGACCGTTCGATGGAAGAATTTTTCCATACGTTCAATGCGCTGCTGGAAGGTCAGAAACGCATTATTCTCGCCAGCGATAAATTCCCCCGCGACCTAGAAGGCATTGAAGACCGTTTGAAAACACGCTTCAACTGGGGGTTGACCGTACAAATCGAATCCCCCGACTTGGAAACCCGCGTAGCGATTCTGCGTAAAAAGGCTGAGGACGCCGGGTTACACCTGCCTAATGAAGTGAGTTTTTTCATCGGCAAACGCTTCCACTCGAATATCCGCGATCTGGAAGGTGCTTTGCAACGGGTCATTGCCAGTATGCGCCTGAAGTGCATTACCCAAGTAACCCTAGACTTTGTACAGAACGCCCTGCGCGATCAGTTAGCCAGCCAAGACAAAATGGTTTCCATGGGAAACATCAAAAAAATAGTCGCGCAGTACTACAATATTCGGGTAACGGATATGGATGCGAAAAGCCGCAACCGCTCGGTGGCACGTCCCCGACAAATTGCGATGGCACTTTCTAAAGAACTCACTAACCACAGTTTACCGGAAATTGGCGATGAATTTGGCGGACGTGACCACACCACCGTGCTGCACGCCTGCCGCAAAGTAACCGAACTCCGCGAGTCTGACCCGAAGCTCGAAGAAGAGTACCGCATCCTGTTTCGGACGTTAACAAGCTGAGGATAAGTACCCCGATAACCCACAGGATATCTTGTGGATAAACAGTGCATGGAAAAGTATCCACAGGATACTGACAATTAGGCAGGGAAGTAGCCCACAAGCTTATCCTTGTGGATAAGTGCCATTAGAGGCATGGAAATCAGCTAGATAGCAAGGTTATCCACAATTAGGCTGCTTCCTTATTATAATTACTATTCTTTAAAATTTAAGATATATAAGTAATGAGACTGACCCAAACCCGTGAACACCTGCTCGAATCCCTACAAGCTACCTTGGGGGCAATCGAAAAACGTCATACCTCCCCGATTCTGGAAAACGTGTTACTACGTATTCAGGGCAAGCAAGCCTTTTGGCGTGGCACTGATTTGGAATTGGAAATTGCCACCCACGCCCCTATCATGGAGGGCACTGACGGGGAGATCACCCTGCCAGCCCGTAAACTGGCTGACATTTGCAAATCACTGCCAGCAGAAAGTATTGTGAATGTGGAGGTACAAGAAGATAAACGCGCACGGGTCACTGCCGGACGTAGCCGTTTTGAACTCGCTACCCTGCCCGCCAGCGAATTCCCAGAACTGGAGGACATTGGTGATGTGCATACCTTAGAACTGCCGGAAAATACCCTGAAGCATTTATTGGAAGCTGCCTCATTTGCAATGGCAAACCAGGATGTGCGTTATTACCTCAACGGTTTATTACTGGAAGTGAACCCCGATGGGGTGCGCACCGTAGCAACCGACGGACACCGTTTAGCACTGTGTTTCCATACAGCGGATATGCCCGGTGTGGAACACAGCCGTCAATTCATTATTCCCCGCAAAGGCGTATTGGAACTGTCACGTTTGTTACGCGGCGATTGCCAAGTACCGGTACAGCTACAGAGCAGCCAAAACCATTTGCGGGTGCAACTGGATAATTTACGTTTCACCACCAAACTGGTCGATGGGCGTTACCCGGATTACCGCGCGGCTGTTCCCGGTGGTGGACAAATTCTGGTGGATCTGGATCGTAAAGCGTTCAAAGACATGCTGAGCAGGGTGGCTATCCTTTCCAATGAAAAATTCCGAGGCGTGCGTTTATCTTTAAGTGAAAACTTATTGCAAGTGCAGGCGCATAACCCGGAACAGGAAATTGCGACTGATGAATTGGATGTGCACTATAACGGTAAGGATTTCAGCATTGGCTTTAATGTCACCTACCTGTTGGATGCGGTTAACCATTTGGAAGGGCAAACCCTGCGTATGCACTGCAACTCCCCTGAAAGCAGCGTCTTACTCACTGACCCCGATGATGAAACGGTACGCAACGTCATTATGCCGATTCGCCTCTAAGGTGCGGAACGCAAACCCATGTGGTTAAGCCGAGTCAGCGTCACACATTGCCGCGTGCTTACTCACGCGGAGCTGACCTTGACGGAACGGGTGAATGTGCTGTACGGCGATAATGCTTCTGGCAAATCCAGCCTGCTGGAAGCTTTGAGTGTGTTGTCACGCGGGCGTTCGTTTCGTACCCCGCGTATTGCCGAATTGATTAGCCGGGGGGAAGAAGAACTCACGGTTGCTGCGACGGTAGAAAACGGTTTATCCGGTGCGCGTTACCCGTTGGGCATTAGCAAAAGTGTGGCGGATACGCGCATTCGTATTAACCACGCGGATGTTCCGCAGCAAGCCGAACTCAGCAGCCACGTTCCCCTCACCCTGATTCACCCAGGTTCAGTAGAACTGGTCACGGGCAGCCCGACTGCTCGACGCGCGTTTCTCGACTGGATTGCGTTTTACCGGTTTGCCGATTTCAACATCGCATGGCGGCAGTACCAGCGGGTGTTGAAACAGCGTAATACTTGTTTGCGTGATCCGCGCCAGCGTCAGGCATTGCCACAGTGGACGCAACAACTCATCAGCTTACAGCCAATATTGTACCGATACCGGGTGAACGCGCTGAACGCTTTGCTGGAAGCCTTGCAACATGCCCACGAACTGTTAGCCTCGCTAGGTACACCGCAACTCCACCTTAGTAGTGGTTTTCCGCAGGGTATTGCGGTGGAAGATGAAACCGTCCTGCACGCTTTTTTTCATGAGAAAGCCGAACAGGAACTCAAGCAAGGTTTCAGCCTTTACGGTGCGCATCGAGCCGATTTACACATTCTACTGGATGGAATACCCGCAGTACGGGTTGTGTCACGCGGGCAACTCAAAGTGCTGGCGGTGAGTTTATTATTGGCGCAAAGCCATGCCGTTGCCGAGAGCGGTACAAAACGCGGTATAATCGCTATCGACGACTTGGCAGCAGAATTGGATGAGCAAAATCAGCAAGCGTTATACAATACGCTGCACACGACACAACAACAGTTGCTGATTACCGGCACACATCATCAACCTTTGAAGAACTGGGTGGCAGATGCCAAGGTGTTTCACGTGAAACACGGGCAAGTGTTTGCCAGTACCTAGCCACCAAATCACAGCAATAATGGATATGACATGACTGAACCAACACCTGTACCAACCTACGATTCCTCGAATATTAAAGTACTCAAAGGCTTGGAAGCGGTGCGCAAACGCCCCGGTATGTACATCGGCGATACCGATGATGGCACGGGTTTGCACCACATGGTTTTCGAGGTGGTGGACAACTCCATCGACGAAGCTCTCGCTGGGTATTGCAAGGAAGTCAAAGTCGAAATTTTCAGTGATGGTTCGGTCAAAGTCTCGGATGACGGGCGCGGTATTCCGGTGGATATGCACGAAGAGGAAGGGCGTTCAGCCGCTGAAGTCATTATGACCGTGTTACACGCGGGCGGTAAATTCGACGATAACTCTTACAAAGTGTCCGGTGGTTTGCACGGGGTGGGTATCTCCGTGGTGAATGCGTTGTCTGCTAATTTGGAATTGACGATTCGCCGCAATGGTAAATTGCATCAGCAAATGTACCAATTGGGCGATCCGGTCGCACCGCTGGCGATTATCGGTGATACCGAAGGCACGGGGACATCGGTACGCTTTTGGCCGAGTGCAGACATTTTCACCACGACTGAATTTCACTATGACATTTTGGCAAAGCGCCTACGGGAATTGTCGTTTTTAAATTCTGGGGTACGCATTCACCTGATCGACCGCCGTGGCGAAGGGCGCGAAGACATCTTTGAATACGAAGGCGGCATTAAAGCCTTCGTTGCACATCTCAACCGCAACAAAGCACCCGTTCACAATAATATTATTTACTTCACCACCGAACGTGATGATGTAGGTGTGGAAGTGGCATTGCAATGGAATGACTCCTATCAGGAAAACATTTTCTGCTACACCAACAATATTCCACAGCGTGATGGCGGCTCGCATTTGTCCGGTTTCCGTGCTGCTCTTACCCGCACCTTGAACAGCTACATCGAAAGTGCGGGGTTGGCAAAGAAAGAAAAAATCAGCCCAACCGGTGACGATGCGCGTGAAGGCTTAACCGCCGTGTTATCGGTGAAAGTGCCTGACCCGAAATTCTCCTCGCAAACCAAAGACAAGCTGGTGTCCTCCGAAGTCAAAGGCATTGTCGAGGCGGCAATGAACGAACGTCTCGGCGAATTCTTGTTGGAAAGCCCAGCCGAAGCCAAGCTGATTGCAGGCAAAATGATCGAAGCAGCACGAGCGCGTGAAGCTGCTCGCAAAGCGCGTGAAATGACCCGCCGCAAGGGCGCGTTAGACATTGCTGGTTTGCCCGGCAAACTCGCCGACTGCCAAGAAAAAGATCCTGCCCTCTCCGAGTTATTTCTGGTGGAAGGGGACTCTGCGGGTGGTTCCGCCAAGCAAGGGCGCGACCGTCGCACCCAAGCGATTCTGCCGCTCAAAGGTAAAATCCTCAACGTGGAACGCGCCCGTTTCGATAAGATGATCAGCTCGCAAGAGGTCGGTACCTTGATCATTGCGCTAGGCTGCGGCATTGGGCGCGAAGAATACAATATCGACAAATTGCGTTACCACCGCATTATTATCATGACGGATGCGGACGTGGACGGTTCACACATTCGCACCCTGTTGCTGACTTTCTTCTATCGGCAATTGCCGGAATTGGTGGAACGCGGTTACATCTACATTGCACAACCGCCGTTGTACAAAGCTAAGCGTGGCAAGCAAGAACAATACATCAAAGACGATAGCGAGATGGAACGTTATTTGCTGCAATTGGCACTGGATGGCTCTAACCTGCACTTGGATGCACATTCCCCTGCGATCAGTGGCGAAGCCTTAGAAACCTTGGTGCGCCAATACAATGCCGCCAAGCAAGTCATTAGCCGCTTATCCCGCCGTTACGACCGTAATTTGCTGGAAGCCTTGTTGTTTGAAAGACTGCCTTCCACCGAAGACATCAACAGCGTAACCGCCGAATCGTTTGCGGAATGGATCAGTAATGCGATTGCCACTCTGAATGCTGGCGATAATGGCGCACGTACCTATTCATCCAGTTTGAACAAAATTGACGACAGTGCATGGACGTTGGAAGTTAACCGTCGCCAGCACGGTCTTGACCACCGTATTCTGTTTGACCGCGATTTCTTCCTAATGCCAGAAACCAAATTGCTGATCAAAACCAACCGTGAAATGGATGGCTTGCTCGGTGAAGGCGCGGTGGTGATACGCGGCGAACGCAAATACGAAGTGCAACGTTTTGACCAATTGGTGGAATGGTTAATGAAAGAAGCCAACCGTGGTTTGCAAATCAGCCGCTACAAAGGTTTGGGTGAAATGAATCCTGAGCAATTGTGGGATACCACGCTAAACCCGGAAACGCGCCGTTTGATGCAAGTGCGGGTCGAAGATGCGATTGCTGCCGACGAAGTGTTTACCATGTTGATGGGCGATGAAGTCGAGCCGCGTCGTGACTTTATCGAAAACAATGCCTTGTCTGTTTCCAATCTGGACGTGTGAGGTTTCACGTGAAACAAGAAAATCCCCTGCTGGAGATCAGCAAACTGCCGCTATTTTCGCAAATCAAGCCGGAGCATGTAACCCCAGCGTTGGATGTGGTGCTTAACGATAACCGTGCCGGTTTGGTGCAAACCTTGGCACAAACTGCCGGTTTCACGTGGAACAATCTGGTTGCGCCCTTGAACGAAGCCAGCAACCGCTTGGAACGGATGTGGTCGCCCGTCAGTCATTTGAATGCGGTGGCGAACAGCGAGGAATTGCGCAAGGAATACAATGCCAACTTGTCGCGCCTCAGTGATTACCACACCGAGATGGGGCAGAACGCGCAGTTGTTTACGGCAATTCAGACGGTTCGCAACAGCGATACCTCACTGGATGCGGCACAACAAAAAAGTCTGGATGATAGCTTGCTAGGTTTCAAACTCTCTGGTGTGGCGTTGCCAGCGGAGCAAAAGGAACGTTACCGCGCTATCAGTCAGGAACTCTCGCAACTGAATTCACGCTTTTCTGACAATGTGCTCGATGCGACCAATGCTTGGACGAAGCAAATTCTGGATGTGAATGAACTCGCAGGCTTACCAGAATCGGCGTTGGAAATGGCAGCGCAAACCGCCAAGCAACGCGATTTGGAAGGCTGGGTGATTACTTTGCAATTCCCCTCCTACTTCCCAGTGATGACGTATGCGGATAATCGCGAATTACGGGCGGAAGTCTACCGTGCATATACTACCCGTGCGTCGGATTTGGGTGCGAACCCTGAATGGGATAACGCTCAGGTGATGCGCGATATTCTGCGTTTGCGTCACGAAGAAGCCACCCTGCTCGGCTACGCCAATTATGCCGAATTGTCGCTGGCAACCAAGATGGCAGAAAGCCCGCAACAAGTGTTGGATTTCCTCGAAGACCTTGCTCACAAAGCCAAGCCGTTTGCGGAAGCCGAGTTTGCTGAGGTGCAGGCGTTTGCACGGGAACATTTAGGGCTGGATGAGGTGCAAGCGTGGGATGTGGGCTATGTCAGTGAAAAGATGAAACAAGCGCGTTTCGATTTCACCGACGAAGATTTGAAACCCTACTTCCCTGCTGATCGCGTGATTGCAGGACTGTTTGCGTTGGTAAATAAGCTCTTCGGCGTGCGTATCGAGCAACAGCAGGCGCACATTGATTTGTGGCATTCCGACGTGCGTTTCTACTTGGTGTATGACCGTACCGATACGGTACAAGCGTGTTTCTATCTGGATTTATACGCACGTCAGCACAAGCGCGGCGGGGCGTGGATGAGCGATTTCTGCGGGCGGTTCCGACGTGTCGATGGTTTGCAAATTCCGGTGGCGTTCATGACTTGCAATAGCAGCGCACCGGTTGGTGACAAGCCTGCGCTGTTTACCCACGATGAAGTGGTCACGTTGTTCCACGAATTCGGTCACGGTTTGCATCACATGCTTACCCAAGTCGATTACCCCGATATTGCCGGAATCAACGGGGTGGAATGGGATGCGGTCGAGTTGCCGAGTCAGTTCATGGAAAACTGGTGTTGGGAGCGCAGTGTGTTGGACATGATCGCGGCGCATTGGGAAACCGGTGAAGCCTTGCCGGAAGCCTTATTCCAGAAAATGCAGGCGGCGCGGCATTTTCAAACCGCGATGGCTACGGTGCGCCAATTGGAATTTGCGTTGTTCGATATGCGTTTGCACCTTGATCCGCAAGCAGCAGAACCGGGTAGATTGGAAGCTATCCGTCAGGAAGTGTTGGCGCAAGTGGCGGTGATTAAACCCCCCGCGTTTAACCGGATGCCGAACAGTTTTACCCACGTGTTTGCCGGTGGTTACGCAGCAGGCTATTACAGCTACAAATGGGCGGAAGTATTGTCGGCGGATGCGTTTGCTCGCTTTGAAGAAGAAGGTTTGTTTGATGCGGGCGTGGGTGAAGCGTTCCTGAAAGAAGTGCTGCAAGTCGGTGGTTCACGCAAAGCAATGGAATCGTTTGTTGCTTTCCGTGGGCGTAAACCTTCCGCTGATGCCCTGCTTCGCCACAGCGGTCTTACCGTATGAGGATTGCGACATGGAACGTCAATTCGCTGCGGGTACGCTTGCCACACGTATTACAATGGCTGGAAGCGGCGCAACCAGACGTACTCGCGATTCAGGAAACCAAAACGGTGGATGAGCAGTTTCCATTGGCAGAGCTGGAAGCGGCTGGTTACAACGCGGTATTCGCCGGACAGAAAACCTATAATGGCGTGGCGATTTTGAGTAAATCACCCGCTACCGATGTTGTTACCGACATCCCCGATTTAGACGACCCACAACGCCGTATTCTTGCTGCGACCATTGATGGCGTGCGCATTGTGAATTTATACGTGGTCAACGGTGCGGAAGTCGGTTCTGACAAATACGCTTACAAGCTCGATTGGCTGGCGAAAGTGACCGCGTGGTTACAGCAACAAGCCGTGTTGTATCCATCATTGGTGGTGCTCGGCGATTTCAATATTGCCCCCGAAGATCGTGATGTGCATGATCCGGTGGCGTGGGGTGACGGTATCCTCTGCTCCCCTGCTGAACGTGGTGCATTGCAAGCGATTCAAGCCTTGGGTTTAAGCGACACTTTCCGTCAGTTTGCCCAGCCGGACAAAAGCTTTAGCTGGTGGGATTACCGTGGTGGTGGTTTCCGGCGGAATCACGGGTTGCGGATTGATTTGATCCTTGCCAGCAAGCCCTTAGCGGATGCTTGTCAGTCGTGTGTGATTGACCGTGAACCACGCACTTGGGAAAAGCCATCGGATCATACGCCAGTGGTGGCGGAGTTTTCGCGATGATGCGTTATCTGTTACTGGGTTTAACGGTGTTCGTGCTAACGGTGGCGGGCAAATGGTGGTTTGATTCGCAGCCTGCCAGTGAATTACCTAGTGTCGCCTTGAACCTGCAAACCCCGTGTGATTTGCGCCAAGCGCCGTGTGTGGCAAGTGACGCACAAGGGCGGAGTGTACGTTTCAGCATCAATCCCGCCAATATTCCGCTCATGGAAGAGTTGACCATACAGGTGGACACCAGCGGTTTGGCAGAGGTGAATAATGTGCGTCTGACGGTGGAGGGTGTGAATATGTTCATGGGCTACCAATACGCCGAGTTAAAATCCACCGGTACAGCGCAATTCCAAGGCAAACTGATTCTGCCAGTGTGTACGTTGGAACGGA
The DNA here is from genome assembly GCA_964398375.1 of uncultured Thiothrix sp. Lineage (GTDB taxonomy): Bacteria > Pseudomonadota > Gammaproteobacteria > Thiotrichales > Thiotrichaceae > Thiothrix. Next base: position 5,681 of record CAYNNA010000072.1, on the reverse strand, counting down.
TGGAATGGTTGGCAACGTTGGACGTATTTACCCCCGATATCAAGCTGCAAGCCAAAATGCCATTCGTCACGATTAGCAGCAAAGCTTTACCGCCGTTTAATCAAGAATTGCTTGAAAAATAGTCATATCTATTCGCTTTAGCCGTCAAGCGTCGAAACGTTGGTGTTTGTCTGCTAAAGATTGTCCTCCAGCTCGTGATAGCGTTTCATGGATGCCATGTCAGAACGCAGTACACTTTCATGGTAAACAATAAAAACAATGCGCCACTGTTGGCAGCAGTATTGCTGTTAGCCGCTTTCAGCATCGGTTCCACCCAACTGGTAGCAGTCACCCCTACACCTTTGCCGGTAGCAGCCGTTAATGCCACCACCACCGATAATTTATCCCTGTCGGTCAAGGTAGCAGGCGATCTCTCTATCGCTGTTAGGGATATTACTTGGCACATCCGGGCGGTCGATGCCAGTTACGAACGAGGCTACATTGGACCTTCGCCCTCGCTCAGTGTACCCAGCGGTCAATACGAGGTAACACTGTCGATTGGCACGTATACTGCGATGCAGATAGTCAATGTCTTAGCAGGCAAACCAAGCAAACTCGCTTTTAGTGCCACTATCGGGCGTTTACGGGTTAACAGTTCGCACCTTACTGATTGGAAAATTATCGCTCAAGATGGTGCGGATGCCGGAAAAATAGTTAGCACCAGTGCTAATAGTAAAATCCTTAACGCCCTCTTGCCTCCGGGTAAATACGAAGTATTAGCCAGCCGTGGCGATGGCATCCAACATTCCCAACGCTTACAAGTAAGCTCTGGTAAACTCAGTGCGGCTAATATCCAAATGCCTTCTGGCAAAGTAACGCTGATTGCTACTCTCGATAATGGTCCCGCCCTGCGCCCCATGAGCTGGACGGTGTACCGGTTGGATGGCGGCAGGCAAACCATTGCGACACCGCGTCGCCATTCTGCTAATCTCGAAGTGGCTCCCGGTCAGTACGAAGCCGTGGCAACACTGGATGATGGGCAAGAACGCCGTCGCGCCTTCACGGTATTGACGGGAACCAGTAACCGCATTGTGATTGCAATGGATTAAACGTATGGCTCATACCCCCCGTATTGGCATTGCCTTGGGCAGTGGTTCTTCGCGTGGCTGGGCGCATATTGGCGTGTTACGCGCCTTAGCCGAGCACGGCATTCACCCGGAAATTGTGTGTGGCTGTTCGGTCGGCGCTATTGTCGGTGCCGCTTATGCTGCTCAGCGTTTGGACGTGTTAGAAGCCGGGGTGCTGGCATTCAACCGTTTAGAACTCGTGCGCTTTTTCGAGTTAAACCCTTCGCTTAACGGTTTTGTGAATCGCGACAAGCTGCAACAGTTTTTTCACACCAACGTGTGTGACGCCCAGCAAAGCATTGAGCAACTGTCCTGCAAATTTGCCAGTGTTGCCACGGATTTAGAAACCGGGCGCGAAATCTGGTTTACGCAAGGTGCGGTGCTGGAAGCCGTTTTCGCCTCCATCGCCCTGCCCGGTCTGTTTACCCCCTATCGCTACGGCAAGCAATGGTTGGTGGATGGCGGTTTGGTTAACCCTGTGCCGGTATCGTTGTGCCGCGCCTTGGGTGCAGAGGTAATTATTGCGGTGAATTTGAATGGCAATATTGCACGGCGTTACGCTAATCACATCCAAAAAGCCAAACCAGAGAAACCGGCTGACGTTACTTCCGTTAAAACCAATCAGGGTGACGCGCCTAAGCCTGAAACCTTTGTGGACACGTTGACCACTTCGTTACGTGAATATTCCGCCGCGTTATTCCCTGACACCAACAGCAAACCCAAAGAAACGGCTCCTAGCTTGATGGATGCACTCGCCGCTTCTATCAATATCATGCAGGATAAAATCACCCGCAGCCGTATGGTCGGCGACCCACCGGAAATATTGCTAACACCCTCGCTGGAACATATTGGGCTGTTAGAATTCCACCGTGCCGCTGAAGCCATTGCTGAAGGTTATGACACCGTGGAACGCATGTGGCCTGAAATTAACCGCCTGCTAGGTGTAGGTTCTAACAGCGTTTAACGCGGTTTATTGTCGTCAATTTTGCGCAGGTAACGGGCATCATCAAATGCGGGAATGCATTGCGGCATATACACTACCGCAATCGCCACCAACATGCCATTGATAATGCCTTCGGGAAACATTAACAACGGAATAAAGGGCAGATAGTAGCTTTGCAAGTACTGAGCGGTGAACGTATCCGTCCACCACAGCAATAAGCTGCCGGTGAGTACCACGGCGACACTGCTTAGAATCGCGGCAAGAAAGCCATTAATGAATATAAAAATGAAGATATTCGTGGGTAAATGCTGCTGACTCCAGCGCAATAACTGGTGCGTAATCAAGATCGGGATGCCACCCATCACCAGGGTATTCAGTGGTATTGCCAATAAACCCGCATCCAAGCGCCAAAATGCAATGCTGACAATGACCGTAGCGGCAAGCAGCGCTAGACGCCAGCCGAACATTAGCGTCATGACGGTCATGCCAAGTAAGTGAAAATTTAGGGTTGTTCCTATGCCTGCTCTTAATATCCATATAATACTTGCAAATACAATCGCGCCTAGGTAAATATGCGTGTGTTCACGCACATACGTCCAATTGGCATGACGAAGTGCTCGTCCCAATACAATAAAGAATAGAAAACTGGTAACAAGCAACCAGTCTTCATTGAAAACACTAGCAGGTATATCCATGCAAGACATCCTCTCACGATTCATACTCAACCCGCGACAAACCCGACTTCTGTTGAAGTTTTTATTCGTCGCCCTAGCACTACTGGGTGTTGTTGCCGCATTACTGCCAGGTGGTGGTCAAGGTCTGCCCCACGCTGACAAATTGCTGCACGCAGGCGCACTGTTTGGGTTTGCCCTACTCTTGGATTTGGCAACTACCCGCAGTTTCTGGCGCTGGCAAGTACCTATACTCCTGTGCTACGGCGGTTTCATTGAGATAGTGCAAGGTTTCACAACATGGCGTTCCGCATCATTGGCTGATTTTGCGGCTGATGCCGCCGGTATCTTGCTGTATTGGGTGGTGTGGCGGCTGACACTGCAACGCATCATTCCACATGACAACGGTTAGTCCCGATAAATTTCCACGGAAGCATCCTTAATTTGGTAGCCTGCTTCGGCAAGATCGGTGTGAATTTGTTCGGTGACAATCGTGCCGTATACCCATACCGGCTCGTACATGCGTTCTACCCCGATGCTTTTACCTTCCAAGGGCTTGACCAATAAAGTTTGATTGAGTGGCGGTGGTGGCGTGTGGATGCACGCGCCAAAATACGGCACTAGCAAGAACTCTTTCACCATGCCTTTGGCTTCGTCCACTTCCAGCGGTGAAATGAAACCGGGAATTTTGATTTTCTTGCCATTGAGTGCCGAATTCACGGGTGCGGCATTCAATTCGGCTTGCATTTCTTCCAACAATGCATCTTCTGCGGGGTCGCCTTCGGGGATGGCATCAATTCGCGGTTGGTATTTTTGGATAATGTCCGCTAACCCCTGCCCCGGTAATTCCAGATTTTCCCATTCGATCTCGGTGTATTCACCGTCTTGTTGTGGCTTAGCCGTCGTGGTTTGGGTAACGGCTGTAATGGGTGTACCCACTGCGGGCGCATTACTGGGGAGTGGTGGCGGTGTCTCCACTTGGTTTTGTTCACCGCACGCGACCAGTAGGCTAGTGAGGATAATGAGGGGGAAAAGCAGTGTTGTTTTCATGTCAAACTCTTAGCTCACATCAATATAAAAAGCCGAATAACCAGAGTGGAATTTTGTCATCCATTCCTATTTCTAAGCCATCAGCGACTACCCAAGCGGCTTGTTCGCCCTTTATCTGCTTGTTTGATTTGGATTTGCCTCCGATCTCGAAGGTATAACGCCCATCGACTATGAAATCACCACTTTTGGGGTAATTTAGTGTATGCCGATACGATAGCATGGAAGCAAAGAACGTTTCGCGCAGCGTACCTGCTTTGGGCTGATTACAAAATACCGAAAACAGGTTGGTATTATCCAGATAAAGTTTTTCCGGCTTAGAAATAATGCTAACCCCGCTGGATTTTGCCCCCAATAGACGTAATAAACCTGCCGCTTGCAACAAACCGAGGTACTTATAAAGTGTTTTCTGGTTCAGTTCTACGGCTCCACACAGCTTGGAGATATTGAGGTCATACGGCTCACTTTGGCACAACATGACCATCAGCTTTTTCAGCGCATTTACCTTATCGTAATCAATTGGGTGCAAGGCGGGAATATCGGTCTCAATCACTTGTAGCGAAGCATTCAACAACCGTGGTAAATACGTGCTACCCGCTTCGCGGTAAAAGGGATAAGCGCCGTGTTCCAGATAAGCAGGTAAATACGCGAGTGGCTTGAGGCGGCTTACTATTTCCAGCGCGTGGGTTTGGTGTTGTTGGAGCAGCGTATCCAAGGTCAATGCGACCAATACTTCCCCTGTTTCTAGCTCCAAAAATTCGCGAAATGACAACACAGGTAGGTGATATAGCATTGCCCGACGGCTCAGATCGGCTTTCGCGTTATCAATGGCAGTGGCGGAAGAACCCGTAAAAATTACCTTCAGATTGAAGAAGCTGTCAACGATTAACTTCAGATCACGCTCAAAGTGTTTGCATTTGTGGATTTCATCAATAATCAGCAGTTCACCGCCAATTTTCTGAAATTCATCAGCAATCGTGAACAAGCCCTGTTGCCCCACTAACGGATGGTCAGCGATGACATACAGAACTTTGCGACTGGTCGGAAGGGCTTTGAGGTATTGCAGTAACAGGGTGGTTTTACCCGCGCCGCGTGCGCCCATAATGCCGATTAAGCGTTGGGAAAAGTCGATTTGCCGAAACAGGAAACGCTGATAGTCAGGGAGTTTTTGTGTCCTGATTTGGTTGGAAAGGTGCTGTAGTGGCTCAATCATTGTATTTAAATACCTATTTTTCTCTAATTTTTTGCATTCTAGTACATAATTTTATTTATTTCATTCCTTCCAATAATATCTTGTGAATTATTTCGCCAATGTATAGTCAGATTCTTTGCTTTCATAAATTCTATAGACAATAATCATTGATACTAGTAATGACGGGTAAATCAATATGTCGGGCTTCACCAGTAGCATTATCAACCTGATCACTGACAACCTCCGCGATCGTTATCACAGTGGATTTCCCATTCTGAAGGAGCTGATTCAGAATGCGGATGATTCCAAAGCGTCTCGCTTCGTTTTTGGCATTCATAAAGGCTTTGCGGGGTCTAGTCACCATACCTTACTTCAGGGAGCCGGTATTTGGTGCTTCAACAACGGTGAATTCAAGGCAACAGACAAGCGAGCTATTCGTTCCTTTGCTGAAAACGCGAAAGCCGGTGAAAGTGGTACTATCGGCAAATTTGGTTTAGGTATGAAAAGTGTCTTCCATCTTTGTGAGGCATTTTTCTATGTGGCATTTGATGGCGAAAAAAACCACTCTGAATTTTTGAACCCTTGGGATGATCGGGATTCCGAAGTTACGGAACTGACCCGAAATAACTTCCCGAAATCAGGGGGACTGAGGTGTAGCAGTGTAGTTCCATTTTGCAGCGATTCAGAGCCTAGCCCTTTGATTCACGGATCAATGAGTTAAA
>CAYNNA010000071.1:0-15625 GCA_964398375.1 uncultured Thiothrix sp. | reverse complement strand
CTGGGTGTTTGGTGATGGTATCCATTGGTTACTGTTGAAAGCCTCGTTCTTTATGCTGCTGTTCTTTTGGTTTCGCGCCACGTTCCCGCGTTACCGTTATGACCAAATCATGCGCTTGGGGTGGAAAATTCTGATCCCGATAACCTTGGTGTGGATTTTTGCGGAAGGACTGGCGATTGCGCTGGGCTGGAAACCGTGGCTGTAAGGAGACTGATATGAGTTTCAACTGGAAACATTATTTCAAGACTTTCAGCCTGAAAGAATTGATGCAGGGTATGGGCGTGACGGGGAAGTATTTCTTCGAGCGTAAAATCACGATTCAGTACCCGGAAGAAAAAACGCCGATTTCCAACCGTTTTCGCGGGCATCACGCCTTGCGGCGTTACCCGAACGGTGAGGAACGTTGCATTGCCTGCAAATTGTGCGAAGCGGTGTGCCCTGCGCTGGCAATTACGATTGATTTAGAAGAACGCCCGGATGGTACACGCCGTACCACGCGCTATGACATAGATATGTTTAAGTGCATTTACTGCGGTTTCTGTGAGGAAGCCTGCCCGGTGGATGCGATTGTGGAAACCAATATTTTCGAGTATCACTTTGAAAATCGTGGTGAAAATATTCAAACCAAAGACAAATTGCTGGCAATCGGTGATAAGCACGAAGCTGAGATTGCCAAGATGAAAGCCGCTGATGCGCCGTACCGTTAAGGGGATGACATGACATTTGAGCAGATTATCTTTTACCTGTTTTCCGCTGTCTTAGTGGCTGCGGCAGTGGGGATGGTGACGGTGCGCAACCCGGTGTATGCGGCGTTGTGCCTGATATTGAGCTTTTTTACCAGTGCCGCGTTGTGGTTGCTGCTGGAAGCGGAATTCCTCGGCTTGGTGCTGGTATTGGTGTACGTCGGGGCGGTAATGGTGCTGTTCCTGTTCGTGATTATGATGCTGGACTTGAATCTTGATCCTTTGAAAGAGGGTTTTGCGAAATACGCGCCTGCTGGGTTTTTAGTGGCGGCAGTGATTGCGGTGGAAATGATTATGGTGCTGCAAAGTGCGCCGTTTCAGATTGCGACACCGCTGAATCCGGCTCCGGCGAATAATACCGAAGCCTTGGGTTTGATTTTATACACTGACTATGTTTATCCATTTGAAATTGCAGCGGTAATTTTGTTGGTGGCAATTATTGCGGCGATTACCTTGACGCTGCGCCGCCGCCCGGATTCGCGTAAACAAGATATTAGCCAACAGGTGCAGGTGAAGCGGGCAGACCGTGTACGTCTGGTGAAGATGAAAGCCGAAACCAAGGAGCAAGCATGATCCCTTTGTCGCATTTCCTGATTGTGGCGGCTTTGCTGTTTGCTATCAGCATCGCAGGCATGATTATCAACCGTAAGAATGTGCTGATCTTGTTGATGTGTATCGAGATGATGTTGCTGGCGGTGAACCTGAATTTTGTCGCGTTTTCCCATTATTTGGGGGATATGGCAGGGCAAGTGTTCGTGTTCTTTATCCTCACGGTGGCGGCAGCGGAAGCGGCGATTGGCTTGGCGATTTTGGTGGTTTTGTTCCGTAACCGGCGCACGATCAATGTTGAACAACTTGATGCGATGAAGGGGTAAGCGATGGAAGCGATTTATCTGGCTATTCCGCTTGCACCGTTGTTCGGGGCGATTGTAGCGGGTTTGTTCGGGAAACAGATTGGGCGTGCAGGGGCGCACTGGGTCACGATTTTGGGCGTGGCGGTGGCGTTTTTGCTGTCGGTTTACGTAGCCTATGATGTGATGGGCAATGGCAATGCGTATAACGGCACGGTGTATACCTGGGCTGAAATCGGCAAAATCCGTTTTGAAATCGGTTTTATGCTGGATAACCTCAGTACCATGATGATGCTGGTGGTGACGTTTGTGTCGTTGATGGTGCATATTTATACGATTGGCTATATGCACGATGACCCCGGTTATCAGCGTTTCTTCAGTTACATCTCCTTGTTTACCTTTTCGATGCTGATGCTGGTCATGAGCAACAACTTTTTGCAGTTGTTCTTCGGCTGGGAAGCGGTCGGCTTGGTGTCGTATTTGTTGATTGGTTTCTGGTATAAAAAAGACACCGCGATTTACGCGAATATGAAGGCGTTTTTGGTGAATCGGGTGGGAGATTTTGGGTTTTTGCTGGGGATTGCCGTGGTGTTGATGCACTTCGGCACTTTAAATTATGTGGAAGTCTTCGCGGGCGTACCCGGTTTGGTGGGAGCGGAGATAGCGATTGTTGGGGATACTAAGTGGAGTGTGCTGACACTTGCTGCTATTTTATTGTTCATCGGGGCAATGGGTAAATCGGCGCAAGTACCTTTGCATGTGTGGCTGCCCGATTCGATGGAAGGTCCTACACCTATTTCAGCATTGATTCATGCGGCAACGATGGTAACAGCAGGTATTTTCATGGTGGCACGGATGTCACCCATTTTTGAAATGTCGGATACTGCGCTGAATCTCATTCTGATTATTGGCGCAACCACTGCGTTCTTTATGGGGCTGATTGGGATTGTGCAGAATGACATTAAGCGGGTGGTGGCGTATTCCACCTTGTCGCAGCTTGGTTATATGACGGTCGCTTTGGGGGCGTCGGCCTATTCAGCGGCAGTATTTCATTTGATGACCCATGCCTTCTTTAAGGCATTGTTATTCTTGGCGGCTGGTTCGGTGATCATAGCGATGCACCATCAACAGGATATTCGCAAAATGGGTGGTCTGAAAAAGTATATGCCGATTACGTATTGGACTGCTTTAATTGGTTCCTTGGCATTAATTGGCTTCCCCGGTTTCTCTGGCTTCTTCTCTAAAGATTTAATCATTGAAGCGGTGCATGAGTCGCAGTTGTGGGCGGCTGGTTACGCTTATACGCTGGTATTGTTGGGTGTGTTTGTCACGGCTTTTTACAGTTTCCGTATGTTCTTCTTGGTGTTCCACGGCAAAGAGCGTTTTGACACGCATGATCATGGACATGGTCATGATGATCACGGGCATCATGGGCACGGTGGTAAGCCGCATGAGTCACCTTGGGTGGTGACGGTTCCTTTGATTGCCTTGGCGATTCCGTCGGTGTTTGCTGGGTATTTGTTGGATCCGATGGTGGTGGGTGCATTTTTTAAAGATGCAATATTTGTCAATGATGCTGCACATGGTTTTGATCCGGGTTTGAAAAGCTTGCTGTCAGCACATTTGGCGATTGAAAACATCAGTGCTGCTTATCATGGAGTGGTCGGTTTTATTGTTCATGGTTTAATGATGCCGCCCTTCTGGTTGGCAATGGCAGGTTTGGCTGCCGCTTGGTTTATTTACCTGAAAGATGATTCACTGGCACGCTGGGCTTATGACAAATTCCATTGGCTGCATACCTTGTTGGATCGTAAATATTATTTGGATGATTTTAATCAGAGTGTGTTTGCGAAAGGCTCTGTCAGTCTGGGGAACGGGCTGTGGGCTTTCGGCGAGCGTGTGATGATTGATGGTTTTGTGGTGAATGGCGCAGCAAAAGTAGTCGGATGGTTTTCGGGTGTGATGCGTCATCTTCAGACCGGGTATTTGTATCACTACGCCTTTTCGATGGTGGCTGGCATCTTGTTGATGCTTACTTGGTTTTTATTTTCCTAAACCCGTTGGCTTTAACTGGAATTGCACATGCTTGATTTGCCAATACTGAGTTTGTTGATCTGGTTGCCGATTATCGGTGGCTTTGGTGTATTAATTGTGGGCGATCGTTCTGGCGCTAAACAGTTTGCACTGGGAATTGCGTTACTGACGTTTGTGATCAGCTTGCCCTTGTATACACACTTTACCCCCAGTACTGCTGAGATGCAGTTTGTGGAGCTTATCCCTTGGGTTGAGGCGTTTAACATTAATTACCATCTGGGCGTGGATGGCATTTCCATGCCTTTGATTCTGCTGAATACCTTTATTACGGTGCTGGTGGTGGTTGCGGGCTGGGAAGTGATTACCTATCGAATTTCCCAATACATGGCAGCTTTTTTGATTATGGCGGGGATTGTCAATGGGGTATTTGCGGCGTTGGATGCGATGCTGTTTTATATCCTGTTTGAGGCAATGTTGATTCCGCTGTTCCTGATCATTGGGATTTGGGGTGGTGCACGTCGGGTGTACGCCACGATTAAGTTTTTCTTGTATACCTTCTTGGGTTCAGTATTTTTGCTGATTAGTTTGATCTACCTGTATCAATTGGGCGGCAGTTTCGCGGTGGCGGATTTGCATAAATTGCCGATTGATATTGTGCCGCAAACGTTAATTTTCTTGTCATTCTTATTGGCTTTTGGGGTGAAAGTGCCAATGTGGCCGGTGCATACTTGGTTGCCGGATGCGCACGTGGAAGCACCAACCGGTGGTTCAGTCATTTTGGCGGCGATTACGCTGAAAGTAGGTGGTTATGCCTTCTTGCGGTTTGCCTTGCCAATCGTGCCTGATGCGGCAGCGCAATTGGATTGGCTGGTGATTTTCATGTCATTGACAGCAGTGGTGTACATCGGCTTTGTGGCATTGGTGCAGCAGGATATGAAAAAGCTGGTGGCTTACTCGTCTATCGCGCACATGGGGTTTGTGACGTTAGGCTTTTTTGCGATTTATGGCATTGCCAAGAGCCAGAATGTTGACGGTGCGATGAGTAGCGCGATCTTGGCGATTCAGGGCGGTATGGTGCAAATGGTTTCGCACGGTTTTATTTCTGGCGCGATGTTCTTGTGTATCGGGGTTTTGTATGACCGGATGCATACCCGTGACATCAATGCCTACGGTGGGGTTGCTAATCAAATGCCGACGTTCGCGGCTTTTTATGTGCTGTTTGCGATGGCGAATACCGGCTTGCCGGGTACGTCGGGGTTTGTGGGTGAATTCATGGTGATTTTGGCAAGTTTCCGCGCGAATCCGTGGATTGCGTTTGCGGCAGCAACGACCTTGATTGTGGGGGCTGCTTATACGCTGTGGCTGGTCAAACGGGTCATGTTTGGTGAAGTGAAAAACGCGGAAGTGGCTGCTTTGCAGGATATTGGGCGACGTGAGTTTTGGATGTTGGCAGTATTGGCGGGTGCGGTATTGTTACTGGGCTTATGGCCTCAACCTTTGACGGATGTGATGGAAGTGTCAATCGAAAATCTGTTGTCTCAGGCGTTGCAGAGTAAGTTGTGCGCTGGGCTTGCGGGGGGGTGCTAATCATGAATATTGCAATTGCACTGCCGGAAATTTTTCTGCTGAGTACGATCTGCCTAATTTTGCTGCTTGGTGTGTTCCTGAGCAAAGATTGTCGTATGGTGACGTATCTGTTGACTCAGGTAGCGTTGTTGGCGACCGCCTTATTGGCTTACGGCGCAATGGATGGTCAGAAAGTGACTGGCTTGAATGGTATGTATGTGCGTGATGATGTGGGCGGTGTCCTGAAAGTCAGTATTTTGCTGCTAACGTTTGCAGTATTTGTGTATGCCCGCAAGTATCTGAAAGACACTAATACGTGGATTGGGGAGTTTTTCTTCCTAGCGTTGTTTGCCGTGCTTGGCATGTTGGTGATGGTTTCTGCCAATCATTTGCTGGTGATGTATTTGGGATTGGAGTTGCTGGCGTTGTCGATGTATGCCTTGGTGGCATTTAATCGTGATGATGGGCGTTCCTCTGAGGCGGCAATGAAGTATTTTGTGCTGGGGGCGGTTGCTTCTGGTTTGTTGTTGTATGGGATTTCCATGCTGTATGGCTTGAGTGGAAAGCTGGAGTTTGCTGAGGTAATGGTTTACGTCAGTGCGCAAAATGTGCTGGAAAATATTCCGTTGTTGTTTGCGCTGGTCTTTATTGTGGCGGGTATTGCCTTTAAGTTTGGTGCAGTGCCTTTTCATATGTGGGTTCCCGATGTGTATCAGGGAGCGCCGACGGCTGTTACTCTGTTTTTGGGGAGTGTGCCGAAACTGGCAGCGTTGGCAATGTTATTGCGGGTACTGGCGGAGTCTATGGGTGCTGCCCAGCCCGGTTGGGCGCAACTGCTCTTGGTGTTTGGGTTGTTGTCGGTGTTTTTGGGGAATCTGATTGCGATTGCGCAGTTTAACCTTAAGCGGATGTTGGCTTATTCGACGATTGCGCACATGGGGTTCATTCTGTTGGCGACGCTGACAGGGACATCGGAAGGTTATAGTGCCGCCCTGTTTTACACCATTACTTACGCCATGATGGCCGCGGGTGGTTTTGCTATCCTGATTTTGTTGGGGCGTGAAGGCTTTGAGGCGGAAACGCTGGATGACTTGAAGGGTTTGAACGAGCGCAATCCGTGGTATGCCTTTCTCATGATGGTTTTCTTGTTTTCGATGGCAGGGATTCCGCCAACAGTGGGCTTTTATGCGAAATTGTTCGTCATTGAGTCTGTGATGCAGGCGGGTTATTTGTGGGCTGCGGTGTTCATGGTGTTGATGTCGGTGATCGGGGCGTATTACTACTTACGCGCGATTAAAATGATTTACTTTGATAAACCGGAACAAACCGCACCGATTCAGGCTGAACTTGATTTTAATGTGCTGATCAGTGTAAATGGCGTGCTCATGGTGTTGCTGGGAATTTTCCCTAGAGCGCTGATGGGAGTTTGTTCAGCAGCAATGGTCGCTAGTCGTTTATGAGTTTATCCGTTTTGCAGTGGGGCTTTCTGGGTCTCGCGTTGTTATTGGCTAATTTGCCCTGGTTGAGTCAGCGTTGTTTTCTCATTTTGCAATGTGAACGCAAATCAGCTTGGTTACGTTTGTTGGAGTGGTTTGTATTGTACTTCGTCGTGGGTGCTTTGGCGTTGTTGCTGGAGCAGCGTGCGATGGGAACCATTCACGCTCAGGATTGGGAATTTTACGCCGTTACCTTGTCTTTGTTTTTGGTATTCGCGTTTCCTGGCTTCATTTATCGCCATGTACGTTAATTTCAGGTTTTGTTTCGATAAGGCTTGCAAGGGGCAACCCTTTGCTTTATAGTTCGCTCCTCTGATGCGGGGTGGAGCAGTCTGGCAGCTCGTCGGGCTCATAACCCGAAGGTCGCAGGTTCAAATCCTGCCCCCGCTACCAATTATAAGAAGGCCCCTATCAGGGCCTTTTTTATTATGTGCTACCCAAGAAGGTACCCAAGACGTAATGCAAGAAAGATTAGATACGCTGATTCATACCACTGTTACTGGCCTCGGTTATGATTTGTGGGGTTATGAGTACCGTCCACAAACGGAAAGTGCGTTGCTACGTATCTTTATCGACTCTGAGCAAGGTATTACGGTAGATGACTGCGGACGTGTCAGCAACCAGTTGAGTGCCGCACTCGATGTGGATGACCTGATTCCCGTTGCCTATATTCTTGAAGTATCTTCGCCCGGAATTGACCGGGTGTTATTCATCCCCGCACATTATGCTCTGTATGTTGGCAAGCAAATTAAAGTGCGTACCCGTCTGCCGGTGGAAAAACGCCGCAACTTCGTCGGGAAGTTGAAGGATGCGAACGACACCCACATTTTCATGGAAGTGGAAGGCACAGTCTTTGAGATTCCTTACGATGTTATTGATCGTGGGCGAGTTGTTCTGGATATTCGACCTCAGCGCAAGGGCGGTAAACACGCATGAATAAAGAAATTCTCTACGTTGTTGATGCAGTCTCCAATGAAAAAAATGTCAGCAAGGAATTAATTTTCCAAGCAGTAGAAACAGCGTTGGCAATGGCTACCCGTAAACGTTACGGCATGAACATTGATGCACGTGTCTCGGTAAACCGCCAAACTGGGGATTATGAAACCTTCCGCCGCTGGAAAGTTGTGGACGATGAAGATCCCGATTTTGAAAGCCCTGAACGCCAAATTTTGGAAAGTTATGCCAAAGATCGTGGCTTGAGTGCTGCTGTCGGTGATTACGTTGAAGAAGCCATCCCCTCGGTTGAGTTTGGTCGTATTGCGGCACAAACAGCCAAGCAAGTCATTGTTGCCAAGGTGCGTGAGGCTGAGCGTGAGAAAGTGGTTTCCGCGTATCGGGATAAAGTCGGGCATTTGATCATGGGTGTCGTCAAACGTGCAGACCGCAAGGGTATTGTGCTGGATATGGGGGAAAACGCGGAAGCCTTTATTCCCCGTGAAGAAATGATTCCTGGTGAAATGTTGCACGTTGGCGCACGGGTTAGAGGTTATCTGAAAGAAATTCATCAGGACATGCGCGGTCCGCAGATTATTGTCAGCCGTTCGGATGTGAATTTCCTGATTGAGTTGATGAAACTTGAAGTGCCTGAAGTCAGTCAGGAAATGATTGATATAATGGGTGCTGCCCGTGATGCGGGTTCACGCGCTAAAGTTGCCGTTCGCGCTAATTTGCCTAACATTGATCCGATTGGGGCTTGCGTTGGGATGCGTGGCTCACGTATTCAGACCGTCACTAACGAACTCGGTGGCAAAGAGCGTGTTGACATTGTGCTTTGGAACGAAGACATCGCGACTTACGTAATGAATGCGATGGCTCCTGCTGAAGTACTCTCCATTGTGGTGGATGAGGACAGCAAGAGCATGGATATTGGTGTGGATGGTGAAAAGCTGTCACAAGCCATTGGGCGTGGCGGTCAAAATGTACGCTTGGCCAGCGAGCTGACTGGCTGGACACTGAATGTCATGAGCGTGGAAGAAGCCGAAGCCAAGACCCAAGCGGAGCAACAATCCATCATCAACCTGTTCATGGACAAACTGGATGTTGATGAGGAAGTGGCGGTAATTTTGGTGGAAGAAGGATTCTCTACACTGGAAGAAGTGGCTTATGTGCCAATTGAAGAGTTTATGGCCATTGAAAGCTTTGACGAAACGATTGTTAATGAATTGCGTGACCGTGCTCAAACAGCGTTGTTGTCGCAAGCCATTTCTCAAGATACCCACTTGCCAGCAGCAGATCTCCTGCACATGGAAGGCATGGATGATACCCTGGCCTTTAAGTTGGCAACCCAGGGCATTTGCACGATGGAAGATTTGGCAGAACAATCCGTGGATGAACTCATGGAATTGGCTGGCATTGATGAGGCGCGTGCTGCCAGTTTGATTATGAAAGCCCGTGAGCCTTGGTTTACGGACGATAAAGCAGAAGCTTAATTCTGCGGGAGGAAGAAATACATGTCGGACATAGCAGTCAAAAAACTTGCCGAGATAATCAACGCTCCCGTTGAAGTTCTGCTCAAGCAGTTACAGGACGCAGGTATTCATGTGAATGGCCCTGATGCTTGGATTACTGATGCACAGAAACTGAAATTGTTGGCACATATCCGTCAAGGTACTGCCCCAGTTAGTAGTGGTGGCAACAAGATTACCATTAAACGGCGTTCAACCAGTGAAATGAGCGTGGGTGCAGGTGGTGCGCGTAATAAAACGGTGAATGTTGAAGTTAGGCATAAGAAAACCTTTGCTCCAGGTTCCGTTGCCAAACCGACCGAGCAGCAGGGTGCGGTTGAAGTGCCGCCCAGTAGTGGCGCATCTGCTACTGGCGGAGCGCGTCTGAGCCGAACGGAAGAATTGGCGCGTCAGTTATCGGCTGAGCGTCAGGCGCGTGAGTCTGCCGTGCACAAATCCGGGCAGGATCGTCGCCAACTGGACAGCAAGCGCATGGAGCAACGTCAGGCAGCGCCAACACCCGCAGCGCAGCCAACGCCAGTAGCACCATCAACCCCAGCATCAGTCCCTACAACAATGGTCAGTGACACGGTTGTTACGCCAGTGAAACCAGTTACCCCACCTGCTCCAGTTGTTAAGGCTGAGGTGCTTACTCCAAAACCTGAGGTAGTTACGCCAGAACCTGAGGCTATTGTACCTGTTGTCAAGCCGGTAGCAGCATCCCCCGTTAAAGTAGCTGCACCACCTGCAATACCTGTTGCTGCCAACCCTCCCGGTGTTGAATTAACCGAAAATTTAAGTGCGCGTGAGCAACGTGACGTTGTTGCTGCTGCTGCACGTGAAGAAGCAGCAACAGCGCTGAAGCGCCGCCCTTCAAAGTTGAAGCCTAAGCCAACGCTTGCGCCGCGAGACGTGGCTGATGTTAGCGAGCCGGAAGCAGAAAAACCGATTGTTGCCGATGTCGTTGTTGAGAAATACACAGAGACAGTAGCGTCTGATGATAAGCGTATTGACAAAAAAACCTCCAAAACTAAAGTGGCAGGGCGTGGCGGACGTGAAGAGTTGCATGTTCCCGCAGCAGGTGGCGGTCGTCCCGGTAAAAAGAAAGGCGGCGGCGGGCGGCGTGATGCCTTCAAGCCTGATCCACGGCAGCAGCAAAGTAACGCCAAACACGGTTTTGAAAAACCAACCGCGCCGGTTGTCAAGGAAATCGAGATTCCAACGACCATCGTTGTATCTGACTTGGCACAAAAGTTAGCTATCCGTGCCACCGACATCATCAAGGCGATGATGAAAATGGGCATGATGATGACCATCAACCAAGCCATCGACCAAGATACCGCGATTCTGGTGACAGAAGAGCTAGGTCACAAAGCCAAGCCGATGCAGGAAATGGATGATGCGGCACTGTTGGCGGCGATGATCGGGCAGGATGCCACCGAATACAAAGCAGAGCCGCGCCCGCCCGTCGTTACCATCATGGGTCACGTTGACCACGGTAAAACATCCTTGCTCGACTATATCCGTAAAACACGGGTAGCAGCCGGTGAAGCGGGGGGGATTACCCAGCATATTGGCGCTTACCACGTCGACACGGATCATGGCACGGTCACTTTCCTTGATACACCGGGGCATCAGGCGTTTACCCAAATGCGTGAACGTGGTGCAAAAGTCACCGATATTATTATCCTGATTGTTGCCGCCGATGACGGTGTAATGCCACAGACCAAAGAAGCCATCAAGCACGCGAAAGCGGCAGGTGTACCAATGGTGGTGGCGATCAACAAAATCGACAAACAAGGTGCAGACATTGACCGGGTACTGAGCGAACTTTCCCAGCATGAGGTGAATACCGAAGCGTGGGGTGGTGATGTACCGGTTGTGCAAATTTCCGCAAAAACCGGGCAGGGCATTGATGCTTTGTTGGAAACCTTGCTGCTAGTCGCCGAGGTGCAGGAATTGACTGCGCCTGTGGATGCGCCTGCTACCGGTCACGTGATCGAAGCCAGTATCGAGAAAGGTCGCGGCGCGGTTGCTACCGTTTTAGTGCGTAGTGGTACGTTGCGTCGCGGTGATTTACTGCTATGCGGCACTGAATACGGCAAAGTTCGGGCGATGTTCGATGAAAACGGTCGTCCGGTGAAAGAGGCGGGGCCATCCATTCCGGTTGCGGTACTTGGTCTTTCCGCTGCACCTGAAGCGGGCGATGAAGTCGTGGTGCTGAACGATGAGCGCAAGGCGCGTGAAATTGCGGAATTGCGCCGTGAGAAACAACGTGATACCCGTTTTGCTGCCCAGCATGTGAGCAAGTCGGAAGACTTCTTCACGCAAGTGAAAGCGAGTGAACGCGCGCAGGTTAACGTGTTGATCAAAGCGGATGTACAGGGCAGTGTGGAAGCCTTGCGTAATGAATTGCTCAATCTTTCAACCGATGAGGTCGAAGTACGGGTGGTGGCTGCTGGCGTGGGTGGTATTAGTGCCAGCGACGTTGATTTGGCAATGGCATCCAAAGCGACCATGATTGCGTTCAATGTGCGTACCGATGCTACCGCGCGTAAAACTGCTGCGGACAACGGTGTTACGATTCGTTATTACAGCATCATTTACGAAGTTATCGACGACATTAAGTCGGTCATGAGTGGTCTGTTGTCGCCGGAAGTGCGTGAAGTCTTTGTCGGGTTGGCGGAAGTGCGTGATGTCTTCCGTTCTTCGGCATTGGGTCAGGTTGCCGGTTGCTTGGTGGTCGATGGTGCGATGCGCCGTAGCCTGCCGATTCGCGTGTTGCGTGATAATGTGGTGATTTTCAACGGCGAGTTGGAATCCTTACGCCGCCACCGTGATGACGTGAAAGAAGTCCACATGGGGACGGAGTGCGGTATCGCGGTTAAAGACTACAACGATGTGCGTAAAGGCGACCAGATCGAATGTTACGAACGTGTCGAAGTGGCACGGAAGATTTAAACTATGCCCAGTCATCATTCACGACCTCAAGGCTTTGCCCGTGCTGATCGGGTCGGCGAGCAAATCCGCCGCGATTTAGCCATACTGATTCGCGATCGGGTTAAAGACCCGCGCGTTGGGATGATAACGTTGCTGGATGTGGAGGTTTCCAAAGATTTCGCCCACGCTAAAATCTGGTTCGATGCTTTGCAAGCGGATCAGGGGTTAGAGGCGCAGGAGACCCTGAACCATGCCGCCGGTTTCTTGCGGCGTGAACTGGGGCATTTGCTGAAATTGCGGATGACACCGGCATTGCACTTCTTTTACGACGATACCCAAACCAAGGGTAATGCGTTGTCGGCGCTGATTGCTAAAGCCGTTGCTTCTGACCGTCATGATGATGAAGCTGATAATGACGCGGCTGATGCGAATAATGGCACGGCTACCCCTTGAGTAAGCGACGTTTTCGCAAACTGAATGGCATTTTATTGCTGGATAAGGGCTTAGGCGTATCCAGCAATAAAGCGTTACAGGATGCGCGTTTCCTGTTTCAGGCGGAAAAAGCCGGGCATACCGGCAGTCTCGATCCGCTGGCTTCCGGTATGTTACCGGTGTGTTTTGGTGAAGCCACCAAAGTGTCCGCTTTTCTACTCGATTCCGATAAGCGTTATCTCACCAAGGCAACCTTGGGGTATGTGAGTACCACGGGTGATGCGGAAGGTGAAAAGTTTAATCCGCGCCCCATTCCTGACATTACCGATGCGTTGCTGGAAATGGTGCTAGCGCAATTCCGTGGCGAGATTAGCCAAATTCCACCGATGTATTCCGCGCTGAAAAAAGATGGGCAACCGCTCTATAAGCTGGCGCGTCAAGGTGTGGAAGTGGAACGCGCCGCACGTGCCGTGACGATTCATGCCTTGCAAGTGCTGTCACGCACCCCCGATTCGCTGACCTTGGATGTGACGTGCAGCAAAGGCACGTATATCCGCACACTGGTGGAAGACATCGGTGAAAAGCTGGGGTGTGGGGCGTATGTGTCGATGTTGCGGCGTGAAGCGGTGGAGCCGTTTGGGGCATTGCGCATGTACACGCTGGAAGAATTACGGGCATTGGCGGAACCTGACCCTGAAGCTTTGGATGCGTTGCTGTTGCCGTTGGATGCTGCCTTGCCGCACATACCCGCCCTCAGCTTGGCTGAAGCCGTGATTGTGCGCTTACGTCAGGGACAAAAGGTGCGCACCGACGATGCTGACGCCGAATTGCTGCGTTTGTACAGCGAATCCGGCGAATTCATCGGTTTGGGAGAATCCAGCAATGGGGTGATTATTCCTCGGCGTTTATTGGCGTACACGCCTGCCTTACCTGTTGCTTAAGGTCGTCACCTTCATCGCGTTTTGCGAATATTGACGATGGTTTTGCAATGCGGGAAGCCACTGCATCCCCAAAATATGCCGTATTTACCTTCACGTTTCACCATGTGCTTGCCACAAGCAGGGCAGATTTGGCTTGCGCTAAGGGTTTCCTGTGCAGGCGTAGCTTGAGGCGATGGCGTTTCCGGTGATGTTTCCGGTAATGTGCCCACGCTGGCTTTGGCACGTGCCAGCACTTTTTGTAGCCAGTTTTGCTGCTTTTCCATGAACTGTTCCAGTAACATCTCGCCGCTGGCGACGGCTTCGAGCGCTTGTTCCCAAGCGGCAGTCAGGGCGGGGTCTTTCACCGCATTGGGTAACATGCCGATCAGGGCGTTGCCTTTGGGCGTGGCGCGGAGGTGTTTTTTCTTGCCTTCGCGCTCCAGCAATTTGCGTTGTAACAGCGTTTCGATAATCGCCGCACGGGTGGCTTCGGTGCCAATTCCGGCATTTTCTTTGAGAATCGCTTTGAGTTTGGGGTTCTCAACGTGTTTGGCAATGCCTTTCATGGCTTGAATAAGTGTGCCTTCGGTGTAAGGCGCGGGCGGTTTGGTTTGGCGTTTGAGGCATTCGGTGTCTTGAATCAACACCGTATCCCCCACGTTCAATTGGGGTAAGGCTTGCGTGTCAGCACTAGCGGTTACGTTGCTGGTGTCACCGGGTTCTTGGTAGGCTATTTTCCAGCCTGCTACACGGTCAACCCGCCCCGATGCGCGAAATTGGTAGCCTAAGCATTCCAGTTCGATCACGCTTTGGTCGTATTCGTAAGCAGGGAAAAATTGCGCTAAATAACGTTTGCGAATCAAGTCGTAGATAAAGAATTCAGCTTCTGACAGGCGTTCAATGCTGCCTTTGGCAGCGGTGGGAATGATGCCGTGGTGGGCGGTAATTTTGCTATCATCCCACGCTTTACTTTTGCGTTTAGGGTTGGCTTGCGCGATTAATTCGGACAAATTGCGGTCCGTTTGGGTCAGTGCTTGGAAGACTGCGGCGGCATCCGCGTGTTGGGACACGGGTAAATAGCCGCAATCGGTACGCGGGTAGGTGGTGAGTTTGTGGGTTTCGTATAAGGCTTGTGCCACATCCAGCACTTGTTTGGCGCTCATGCCCCAGCGTCGTGACGCTTCCACCTGTAAGTCGGAAAGCTCGTAGGGTAACGGTGCATTCTGGCGTTTGCGCTCAGTGTCGCAGCGCAGCACCTTGGCATCCTGCCCCTTACAGCTTGTCGCCACCTGCTCGGCTAACTGGCTGTCTAAGCAGCGTCCTTCCTCGTCAATGCCTTGTTGCCCTTTTTGCGGAAGCCAGTTGGCTTTGAAGGTTTGTTCAGCAACATCGGGCAGGCACGCGGCAGTCACATCCCAGTAATCCAATGGCACGAAATGTTTAATCTGGGCATCGCGATCCACCACCAACCGTAGCGTGGGGGTTTGCACCCGCCCGACACTCAGCGCCCCGCTTTTGCCGGCGAGTTGCCCGTTGTATTGCGCGGCTAAGGTATAGGCACGGCTCAAATTCATGCCCACTAGCCAGTCCGCACGGCTACGTGCCAAGCCTGCCTGATACAGGGATTCGGTTGCCTCGCCGGGTTTGAGTTGCGCCAAGGCTTTGCGAATGCTGGCATCATCCAGAGCGGATAACCACAGGCGCGAAATTTGACCGTAATAACGGCACATTTCCAGCACTTCTCGCGCAATCATTTCTCCTTCGCGATCCGCATCCGTGGCAATGACGACGTGTTGGGTTTTGGTGAGCAGGACCTTGATGACTTTGAACTGTTTTGCCCCGGATTTTTTTACATCCAGTTTCCACTGTTGCGGCAAAATGGGCAGGGATGCAAAATTCCAGCGCTTGTATTGCTCGCCATAAGCATCTGGTTCTGCTTGTTCCAATAAATGACCAAAGCACCAAGTGACGACAATCCCCTGACCTTGTAAAAAGCCATCACCACGCCCACTCGCACCTAACACGCGGGCAATATCCCGCGCTTGGCTAGGTTTCTCACACAAGTACAGCATGGTTATTAACAGTTAAGTGGTTCATCGCCTCCATCATAGGGATTTCCGGGGGCTGCGGCAAACGTGTTGTTAAATTACAGCGATTCAGAGCATCCTAAAAATCTCGCACCCAGCCCTGTGGTTCATT
>CAYNNA010000070.1:0-15639 GCA_964398375.1 uncultured Thiothrix sp. | reverse complement strand
AATGAACCACAGGGCTGGGTGCGAGATTTTTAGGATGCTCTGAATCGCTGAGAAAATAATGCATACCCTGTTTTGTCACCTAGAGCAAAAGGATAAAGAGAGATATTCTGGAATTTATTCTTATACATACCCAGCATGATCAGACGACCGTTTTCTGTATTTGGTTCAAAACTGATGACCTTACCACTACTACCAACCTTACTGGCTGCTAGCATTGAATAAAATCCGATATTTGCTCCAATATCCATGAAAACCATGCCAGGCTTCAGCGTTTTGCTGAAAAATCTGAATAAATGATGCTCATATTCGCCACGAAAAAGCGGCATACTCACTGAAATGTCTTTGTTATCAATCGCTAGTTCAAACCCCGGAAAAGTAACGTATTGTATATCGTCTTTTGAAAACCTCACGGTAAAAGAGGTACTTAGCTTCTGATGATCAAACGTATTGATAGTCGCACGGAACATACCCGAACGGTCTTCTGGTGACAAACCACTGGTTAGATTGGTCAGTAAATTCAGTTCGGCGTCATTAGGCAAACGACCATAAACTGTCTGAAATATATCACTCACATTATGGGAAACTTCCCGCTGAGGTTCTGACCAAAACAGCTTTTCTACATAACTTCTCAAAGACATCTGTTTTCCTTATAACAATAATTCATATTTTTGTCGGATACGCCACAGCATCAATGCAGATGGAATATCTTCCCTGAAAGCGGCAGATTTATCACAGCACCAGTGTCACACCCGCAGATTTCAAGTTCAGATTATGCACTTATGAAAAGAATTTGCCGCATATTTTCATCGCACATCCTGCAAAATCATCGCATCCAGCCGCTGCGCCACCCGTTCCCACGTATGGGCTTGCAACCACTGCTGATGGTGCTTTTGGGTAGTGAGCAATTTAGTCGGGTCTAACACCAGTTCCAGCAAACCATCCGCCATCGCCTGCGGAGAAGTCCCCGGTAAGAAATGCACGATGTCTGCCACATCACCAAACACATTCATCGGGGTACATACCACTGGTCTGCCGGAAGCCAAGCCCATCCGCACCGCAGCACTCGACGACTCACGACTCTTCTGGTACGGAAACACCACCAGATCGCAAGCTGCCAATGCAGCCAGCGACTGCTCATTTTCCTGATAAGCCGTGTGCAACCCGATGGAGGCGGCATACCCCGAATACTCAATCAGGGTCGCACACTTTGCCCGCTCCTGTTCAGACACACTGCCCGGATACAAGGCATTAAACAGCTCCAGCCGCACCGGGCGCTCATGCCAACCCATCGCCAGTAACCGCTGCTGCAACAGGGCAAACGCGCTAATCAGTTCAGGAATGCCCTTGTCGGGCAACAGAAAACCATAACCAGCAATACGCAACACTGCCGGATCAGGCTGATGTGCCGCCAAAATATCCGGCTTATACATCACCCCGTGCGGAATCAAGGTGACATTATCCATTTGCCCGAAACGCTTCAGCCGGTTGACATCCGCTGCACCATGCACCAACAGCCGGGTGCAATCCGCCAACCCAGTGCCAAGCGTGCGCACGGTATTCACCAGTCCGCCCCCCTGAATCACGTCTTGTGTCGCATGGAAAAACAGGTAAACCACGACACCCCGCTCACGCAGAACCTTTATCATGGCTTGTAACTGTTGCATGTCAAAAAAGGCGAAATTGAACTGGATCACGACCGCCCGATAATTCCCGCCCAGAATGGCCTCCAACAACCCGCCTAGGGATGGCATCTCGCGTTTGCCACCGATAGTTTCCCAACAACGGATCACGTTTGCACCATCCACTCCCGTCAATGTCGTGTCAGTATTCGCCAGGATGGTGATGGGCAATCCGCTGTGTTGCACCAGCCACTCCGAATAGCTGGCAATGCCGCAACGGGTGTTCCAAGTCGTTACCCATGCCACCTTAGCAGGGGTTTCTGGCGGTGCTTTTGACATGAAACCGGCGGGCAAAAAATTAGCGACCGAACCATACAAACCATCAATCGCATCCAGCAAGCGCCCCGCCACCTGCTGCCAACACCAGCCATTCTCAATCGTGTGTTTCGCTGCCTGCGTCCGCGCCCGGACAAGCTCGCGCCCGGATTCATCCCGTGACAATTCATACACTTTGCGTAGCAAGGCCACCAGATGCAGCGTATCCGGCTCCACCCACAGCGAATCAAATTGCCCCATATGGGTTTGTGCCTTGGCAAACTGGTAATCAATCAGCCAACTGGTTGCCGGTGTACAAAAGTCCGTATGCCCGCCGTACCCGGTGGCAATCACCGGGACATGCCACAACATTGCTTCCGCCATTGGCATCCCGAAACCTTCGCCACGCGATGGGGCGACCAGGGCATCTGCCTGTTGGTACAGGCTGTTGATTTGGCCGATATTCAAATCTTCATTGATCAGGTGAATAGCCGGGCAATCAGGTATGCGATTTTGCACCGCAAGGATTTGCTGTTCGATGGTGTTATGTGGATTGGGGAAAGTCTTGATCACCAGCAGCACGTCATCCGCTGCCGTGAAGGCCGAAGTATAGGCATCCAGCAACACATCCACCCCCTTGCGCGGGAAGCAGGAGGAAATGTGCAGGAAACGGAAACGCTTACCCTCGGGTAATGCCACCGGCTCCACTGAGTAGCGCAGGATGTGGTCTACCCCCACTCCGACAGGCACGACCGGCACACGCACCCCGTTTTCAACCAGCACTTTGCGCACGTATGACGACATCACTGTCACCAAATGTAAATGCTGATTGAATGCATCAACATATTTCTGCGGAAAGCCGGACTCTTCCCAGCCGTAGGTATTCATCACATGGAACTGCCCGGACATGCCAGTGACACGTGGCGGGTACAGATTGCGCAAGGTCACATCCGGCGGGGTATCCTGAGTCTGCTGGCTGCGCTGCCACAATGCGATGGTTTGCGGGTCATCCTGCAACCAGTCGAGGTTCGGCGCATAATCGCCAGGGCCTTCGGTGGAATAGAGTGCCACACTGCCGGGACGCAATGCCTCCACTGCCCGCGCCATTTCCCGGTTGAGGATGGCAAGGCTGTAACTGCTGTCAAACGGGCCTTCAAACTGGTAACGGATGCCACTCAAGCTGCTACATCTCCATGTGTACTGTCACCAAACAGGAATGCTTTGATCTGCTCGGCACTCTCTTCCCAGGTAATCCATTCAATACCGGCAGGCTTGGGTGTCTGATCACGCTCCCGCAAAACCAACCATTGCTGTACGGCATCAGCCAATGTTTGCGGCTCTTTGCCCTCGAAATAGAAAGCGTGTTCCCCGGCAATCTCACGGAATACCGGGATGCCGCGTGCAATCACCGGCAGGTTGTGCTGGGCAGCTTCGATCAGTGGCAGGCCAAAGCCTTCACCCTCGGATGCCATCAGCAAGGCAGAACAGTTTTCATATAAGGCAGACAGCATTGAATTACTGACAAATTTCATCCAGTGTAGGTGTTTGCCTTGCTCCGGGTGATTCTGAATTTCCGCTACCAAACCATCCACATTCCAGCCCTGTTTGCCAACCAATACCAGATGGATGTTCAAACCCTGTGCCCATAACCGTTCAAATGCTTTGAGTGCCTGAGCATAACCCTTGCGTGGCTCAATGGTACTGACCATGAGGATGGAGGGTTGCTGGCGGAACTTGTCCAGTAAAGCGACCTGTTGCGCAGAAAGTGTCTCCTGACTGGCAGGCTGAATATCGGCTCCCAGCGTACATACCCCCAAACGTGGCTGATCATAACGCTGCGGTGGATTGGCTTGTAACCATCCAGCCACATCTTGCATCCCGGTATGCGTAGTACAAATGAGGCCATCCGCCACCCGGCTGATAGTCTCCAGCCAGCGCCGGAAAAACTTAAACACCCCCTTGTCGAAATACGCCTCAGGCAATTGCAGCACCAGAATGTCATGGATCAGGTAATGAATCTGCACCCCTTTGGCACGCAGGTAGTGCAATACCTGTTCCATTTCCACCGCAATATGCAAACCCAAATCAACATGCAGCAAAATATCCCCTGCGTGGAAATCCACTACTGTATCCGGCAAAGACGGTTTTTCCAGTCCCAGTATTTCATGCTTTAACTGGTGGGCGTAACGGTACTGGCCGTCACGCGCATAAATAGGCTCTACCCGATAACCAACGGGTGGATTTCTGAACAGCTCTTCCAGAATATGGCGGGTAACACGGTGTACCCCAGTGGCGTGGTCACTCCAGACAAAGATGGAAACATCGTAAAACAACACGGGCAGGTGACCTGCACAAACAGGGCGATTATCGGCCACACTGCGAGCAACTGCCAGCCAATCGGCATCAGTCGCCGGAACTGGCGCAGCCATTACGCTGATGGCATCCAACAAGTGCTGCTCGTGTGCCAAGGGGTGGTACACATGAAATTGCTCGATGGCACGGCAATAAGCCTCACCGTGCACCCGGCTCAGACACAAGGCTTGCCCCGTATCAGCAGCAGACAGTCTTACCCAGTAAGCAGCATTATCCTTACCGTAATGTGCAGCTAGCAAACCCGATACCGCGTCATCCGTCACCATCACGCCCATCGCTGCATCCAACCATTCAACGACGGGTACTGAATCTGGCAAGGCGTACAAGATTACACTACCCGGTTGGTGACGCATCAGCGCTAACAAGCCACGATCACAATGCTCAGGGCTGATAATGTAGACACGGCGCTGATAACGTCCGGCATGATCCCGTAACCACTGGCGTGAGCGAAGTGGGAAATTACTTTGCACCCACGCATCGGCGTCCACCGCTTGATCCGTAATGATTTCAATCTCGTAATCATGCGCCAGAGCAGACAACAAACGTGCGGGTGGCGTTGAGCAGACAAAGGCCAGTCGTGATTTGCCATTGCCACTACCTACACCAGAAAAATGGAACACGTTGCCAGCTTGCTGGCGGTCGTGATGTGCCTCGAAAATATCCAACGCACGACGGGCAGAAGCATCCCACGAAAACTTTTCCACCTGTTCCCATCCCTTGCCACGTAAAATCTGACGGAAACCCTCATCCTGCAAGCCCTGCCGCAACTTATGGCTGATCGCATCCACGGAGGTGGCATCAAAAGTTGCCTCTTGCCACCCCACGACTTCCGGCAAGCTGGAATTATCTGCCACGATGGTTGGGCAACCACAAGCCATCGCCTCAAGTGCGGGCAAACCAAAACCCTCATAGAGTGATGGGAACACAAATAAAGCCGCCATATTATACAAGGCTATCAATTCTGTATCAGCAATCGCCCCTGTTAACACCATATCCGCTGCTGACAACCCGTTCTTCTGTGCAATTTTACCCAGCCGTTCACGCTCGTAATCCTTGAGCTTACCTGCAATAACCAATTGGTACTGGATCCGCAAGCCAGCATCCAGTCGGGCATAGGCAGCAATCAGATTATCGATGTTCTTGCGGTGTTCTACCCCACCGATGTAGAGGATAAACGCCCGCCCAATGCCGAATTGTGCTTGTAACTGGCTTATCCGTTCCGGCAACAATTCCAGCGGGCGAAAATCATCGGCAACAGCATTATAAACCGTGAACACACGCTCAGGGTCTAAACCTAGCAGGTCAATACCTTCCTGACGGGAATAATCCGACACCGACAGCACCAGACCCGCATTTTTCAGTGATTGTAATTTGCGGTAATACCAGCCCCTGACCCGCTGGTCACGCAAGTAGGGCTCAGCCTGTACCAACGGGATCAGGTCATGCAAAGTTACCGAGGTATTTTTTGCCAGTTCCGGGTAACTAACCGAGGTTACGATGTCATCATCCAGCCCCTCGAAAAGGCTGCTGATATGCACAATATCAGGCTGGAGGTTCAGCAAAAACGTTTCGCGGATATGTTCAGCAGCTCGGATACGCCACGCATTTTCCGGGTGCAGCCCCATGGTCGGGGTAGGAATACTAAACGCATGAATATGACTAGGTGACACCAAACCCTGAAAATCCTGACGAGTTTCCTGCACATAACCGGGAATGGCGGCATTGACTAACAGATGAATGTCGTGCTGACCAGCCTGCTGCACCATCGCACGTGACAACGCCAGCGCGTAACGCCCTATCCCTCGGTGATGGCTGCCGTATGACTGACGAGCCTGCATGTCCAGCACAATCTTCATGGACACAATCCTTTATTGTTTGCTTTGCAGTTTACGGTAAATATCGGCAGCTTTATGGCTCAGATCAGCAGGTGAAGCCTCACTCTCCTGTACAGTCTCACCTGCCCACTGCCGCAACCATTGGCGCACAACCGGAAAATGGTTCAATCCTGTTTGCAGGTATTTATCCACGGTTTCATTACGGGTCAGGACATGCTTGCCCTTGCGTAACACACGCCCTAGCATCGGTTGTAACCTAAGTTTCAGCTTACGGGCAGTTCGGCGCGGACGGCTTTCCGGGGTCAGGCGAATCCAGGCACTGCCCCCCTCACGTACCTTGCGCAACAACGGTTTGCTGCGATCAGCCAACAGACGCACGGGTTTGGTTGCACGCCAGATAGTACCCTGGTAAACCGCGTGCAACTCACCGACAATTCGCTCTTTTTCCTGCATCAGGCGATTGTGCTGTTGTTGCCATTGCAGACGCTCTTGCTCCAACTGCTGATGCAACTGCCGCTCTGACTGCTCAAGCTCAAAAATACGGCGCTGATAACCTGCTTCTTGCTGGCGCAAGCGCTCTGTTTCCAGCACAGATTGCTGCGCCTGAGTCTGCGCCAAGCGCCAAAGAGCCTGTTCCATGCGCTCTTGTTGCTGGTAGATCAGCTTGATGCCAGCCCCTACTTGCAGCAGGTTGCTGCCCTGCCCCGATGTGGAATCTTCCGCCCACGCCAATGGTTCCAGAACCGACACATCTAGCGGCTGGTATTCCTGCGGCACTGCCACCTGTCGCTCGGCATCCAGCCGTGCCTGTAAACGGGCAATCATATCCCGATGCATGACTTCACGGTATTGCATGAAATCATCCAGCACATTCGGCGGGGTACTGAAAGCCGCTTGCAAATGACTGCATTCCTGCGCCACATAGAAGCGGTTCAAGCCATCGAAATAGGCGAAATCGTAACGCTTGCCGGTAATCAGTGGCTCCCATCCCGCATAGCTGACCTCTGTTGAGTTGGGCAGGGTAGCTTCGACCAGAATAATCTGCGGGCGGTAACGTTCAAGGTTGATGCTACGCAGGACAGCGGCCTCCGCCCCCTCAACATCGACTTTCAGGAAATGGATCGTGTCGGGCGCATGTTTGGCACACACCGCATCAAGGGTATAAGCCGGAACGTTACGCTCCAGCACATTGCGCCCTTCCTGACGGTGACGGGCAGCAATCGCTGGATCAGCCGTCGCCAGGCCGGTATCCGGCACGTCATACAAGGTCAGGAAATCAGCCGTAGCGGAAATGGCTGCATTCAGGTTGATGTCATCCGGCCTGATTTCGACCAGCATCTCGAACCACTGCACCACAGGTTCAATATTGATACCACGCCAGCCACGTTCGTAAAACAGGTAGGTGACAGAATCCCCGACCGGCGCATTCGCCCCCACGTCGATGAAAAAGCCCTTGTCCACCTCACGGAAGGCACGCCACAACATGACATCTTCATAATTCTGGGCATAGGAAACAAAGGTCATGCGCGTTCAATCTCCAGTGTTGGCAACATCCAGTTGCACCCCTCGAAATAAGCATGGTTCATGTTGGCTACCTCGAACACCAGTGCCAAATCCCGCCACTCGTAGTTGTTGACCAGATGGGTATCCGTGCTGACCAGTGCAGTGGAGACGGAATAACTGCCATGCCCCAGATTAGCGGGAAAGGCAAACGTATAGGTGATATTTTCGCCTACCTGAACCTTTTCCAGCGGTTGTTTCAGCAGATCCGTATTCGTGCCGAAAATGGGTCGCCCCAGCCGGTCACGAATCATGTAGCCCAGCACCAGACGAGGGATATTTTTCTGCACTCGTACCGTAATCCGCAGCTTCACCTCATCACCCACTGACACCACCTCCAGTATCCTGCCGGATTGATCGGTAATGGCAATATCCGCTACGGTTGCCTCACCTGTACCCGATACCGTGCGGATTTGTCCATCCTCCGTCTGCTCCTGCCGGATGGTATCCTGCCCTTCTTTCTCGCCGATCATGGCATTGTAAAAATCCACCACCTCGCCCGGTTCACCGATTTTCAGCAACTGCCCCTTTTCCAGCAGGATGGCGCGATCACACACGGAACGCACAGAATTATGATCATGCGACACCAGCAACAGGGTTGTCCCCTGCTGCTGGAATTCGCGGATACGGTTAAAACTCTTGTGCTGGAAATAGGCATCCCCCACTGACAACGCCTCATCCACAATCAGGATGTCGGGCCGAAAAGCCGTCGCCACCGCAAACGCCACCCGCATCTGCATCCCGCTGGAATAGGTACGCATCGGCTCATCGAAATATTCACCGATTTCAGCAAATGTCTCAATCTCTACCATCCGCTCCAGCACCGCTTCATGCGCAAACCCCATCAAACCAGCGGTATGCAGGACATTTTCCCTCCCACTCAAATCCTGGTTGAAACCCATGCCCAGTTCCAGAATGGCAGACACCCGCCCGTTAACCGTAACACTGCCCGTGGTCGGAAACTGTGTCCCCGTAATCAGCTTGAGCAAAGTGCTTTTACCTGCCCCGTTCTGCCCGACAATGCCGATGGCTTCACCTGGTTCAATACAGAAACTGACATCCTGCAACACCCAATGCTCGGCAGTCGGCACGAACTTGCCACCAAACCAGTTGAATACCCGGTGCAGTTCCGACCTGTAATGCCGGTAAGCCTTGCCAACCTGACGTACTTCCAGAATGCTCATAACATATCCACCATTTCCGGGCTGGCCTTACGGAACAGGATCATGGCTGCCAACGACAATAATGCTGCCAGCACCCCAAGCACAATAATGCCACCCCAAGCAGGCGGCTGGTTGAACACCAACACTTGATGGTAGGCCTCTACCAGCGAATACATCGGGTTCAGCACCAACCACTGACGATAAGCTTCCGGGATAATGCTGGACATATACACCACTGGCGTAAACCAGAACAAAAACTGCAACACAATCGGCACCACCTGTCCAATGTCGCGCAGAAACACATTCAGCACCCCTAGAATCAGTCCTAACCCCAATCCCAATCCCAAAGTCACCATGATCAGCACAGGCAACCATAGGATTTGTATCCCCGGCACATGCCCTAGCAATAGAAATATCAGCAGGATCGCCAGCAACAGCAACATATTGTTCAACAACGCTCCACCCACCACAATCACTGGTAAACTGATACGCGGAAAAGCAATTTTTTTCAACAAGTTACCATTATCAATAAACAATGTCAGGGAACGTTGCATCACCTCCGCAAACAGGTTCCAAGCCAAAGTTCCTGCCATCAAATAGATCGCATACGCATACGGGTTATCAATCCCTGGCAACTTGCTTGCTAGCACATGCGACAGGATAAAGGCAAAAATCGCCACCTGCATCAAGGGGTGAATAATACCCCACAGCCCTCCTAAACGACTGCGAATAAAACGCGAGCGGAATTCGTTGACGATGGACGAGCGGATAAAATGCCGAAACTGCCATGCAGCCACCAACATGCCGTTCAAACTTTACCCCCTGCCAACATCCAGTCCAGCGTCGATTCAAACGGATACGGCTGAATCCCCACCCATTGATCCAGCCGGGTACGTTCTCCAACCTGCACCATGCACTCTTTGCGGATCAGGTCGGTTTTCTGCAACACCTGCAAATCATGCCCGCTTTGCTGGCGCAAATAATTCAGAATATAGCGGATACTGATCGCCCGCCCGGAACACAGGTTGACTACCCCTTCGTATTCGCTGTCCAGCAAAGCGCGATAGACTTGCGCGACCCAACGCACATCCGAAAAGTCGCGGGCAACATCAATATTGCCCAACTCGATTTCCGGCAACCGTTCACGGAAATGCCGCACCAGTTTGGGGATCAGGAAACGCCCTTCCTGCGCCTGCCCGGAATAATTGAACGGGCGCGTGATCAACAGCGGCAGCGCATCACGGTAATTTTCCGCCACACATTCCATATCAAACTTGCTGATGGCGTAATGGGTACGCGGGGCTGGAGGAGTATTTTCATCCAGCGGCGCATCGCCATGTTCCAGCCCGTAGATATGACAGGTACTGACCAAAATCACCTTTTGCAAATTTTCACGGATTGCCATACAGGCTTTCAACAGATTTTCGCTACCTATCAGATGCACCTGATAGATGTTGATGTCTTTGCCATCCAGTGTAAAGCTGATACCCGCCAGATGTACGATGTGGGTAGGATTAACCGCTTTCACCTCAGCGCTTAGCACCACTAGGTCGCGGATGTCGGCTTGCAAGGCAAATACCTCATGACCCAACTGCCGCAGCAAGGCAGACAGGTAACGCCCGGTAAACCCTTGCGCCCCAGTAATCAAAATCCGTTTGGTCATGAATTCAGTGTCTCACATAATTCCAGCAAGCTGCGGGCAGAGACTTTCCAGTCAAACTGTTGCGCCCGTTCACGTCCGGCAACCGCCAGACGTTCCCGCAAAGCCCTATTTTGTAACAAATTGCGCAAGCTATCAGCAATAGCATCCACACTCAAGGGGTCTGTCAATAATGCGGCATTTCCTGCCACTTCCGGCATCGAACTGGCGTTGGAAGTCAACACCGGCACACCATTGACCATTGCTTCTAACACTGGCATTCCAAAACCTTCAAACAGGGAAACATACACAAACACCCCTGCGGCTTGGTACAGCCCCGGCATATCCTCATCCGGTACATAGCCCAACCAGCGTATCGCGGATTTTTGTTCCAACGTTATCACCAGTTCCTCAGTCAGCCAGCCTTTATCACCCACTAGCAACAGCGGCCATGCCGCTTGTAACGCGGGGTCTAATTGTTTATAAGCTTCGAGCAAACGTGCAACATTTTTACGTGGTTCTAACGTACCTACCGAGAGAATGAATTGCGCGGGTAACTGATACTTTTCCCGCACTGCATTTCCCCCCACATCGCCCGCAGCCGCCGGTGTTACCACAAAGACTGGGGGCAGCGTGATGAGATTCCCCAAACTGGCGTACACATCGGCACGGGTCGCTTCGGATACCACCGTCACCGCGCTGGCACGCGCAATCACACCGGGCAAATACGTTTGCAAAAACCTTACCCGATCCGCCGGATGAAACTCTGGGTAATGCAAGTGTGAAAGGTCATGCACGGTGACGATACTTTTCAAACGCTTTAACGGTGGCAAATAGTAATTCCCGCCCCAGAACACATAATCGTGGTAACGCCCCCATGCCAGCTTGAGACGCAAAGCTTGTACCGCACCACGGATTTGACGGAGGTAGGGAATACGCCGCAACACGGCTACGCCAAACTTCCCTTTCCCCCCCCTTTCTCCCGCAAGGGTGGCAGGGAGCAAGAGTTGTTTCAACTCATCACGCTGATAAAAACGCCAGCCACTTACACCAACAACATCCTCGACCCGCGCATCAACTAACAGCTCGCGCAACAGGTAAAAAATGTAATTCCCCACCCCCGTCCTGCGGCGTAGCAGCGGTTGAATATCCACCAACAATTTGATTCCCATACCGTTTTACTGCGTATACTTCTGCATCGCCGCAGGCACGTAATTCTCCAACGGCAAACTGCCCCGATTCAACCCCAGCTTAGTCATTTGCAGATTCTGAATGCGCTTATCCACAAACGATAACGACTGCCGCCGCATCAAAAACGTGTACGGCTGATCGTCCACCATAATCCGCTCGGCTTGCTGCCACAACGGCATCCGTTCCGCCTCATTAACGGTGGCTCGCGCTTGATCAATCAGCTTATCCAGCTCAGGGTTTTTATAGCTGATGCTATTATCGCCATCGGTTTTCGCTTGCGAACTGTGGAACATCTGGAAAATGTCGGTTTCAATCCCGCTCGTCCAGCCCAGCGTAATCGCGTCAAAATCTTTTTTGTTCAACGACTCCAGCATGACCGGCCATTCTTGTGGGAACGGCTCTAATTTTACCCCTGCTCGCGCATACAAATCCTTCAGCAACAACACCATGCGTTTAGTGTCTTCATTTGCTTCAAAATAAGTCAGCTTAAACTCAAACGGCTTGCCTGCCTGATCTTCCAGCAAACCATCGCCATTGCGGTCTTCATAACCCACCTCCTTCAGCAACGCCTGCGCTTTTTCCAGATTGAATTCCCACGGCTGCAAGCTGGGGTTATGCTGCTTGCTGGTATTGCTGAACGGGCTAATCGCTGGCTCGGCGTAACCCAGAAAAATATCCTGAATCACCCGCGACACATCGGTCAAATGCGACATGGCTTGACGCACGCGCTTATCCGCAAAGCGCGTGGGTTTGCCGTCACGCTCTTGATTCCAACCAATATAGCTGTAACCCGCTACCGGCGGCATGTACTCAAAATTATGGCTCTTGTCCATGATTTGTGCGTCATTTTTCAAACTGGCGTATTCATTCGGGCGAGCGCCATACGCATCAATCTGCCCATTGCGGTAGGTTGTCAGACGCGCACTGTCATTCTGAATGATTTTCCACAATACGCGGTTAAACGGCGGCTGCACATCGCCCCAATAACGCTCATTACGCACCAACTCGACACTGCCCGCATCCGGTCTCCAGCCCTTGGGGTCTGCCAAACGGTACGGGCCACTGCCCAGCAATAAACCTTTGGATTCATTGAATTCCTGCGGCTTTTGCAAATACGGTTCGTAAAAATGCTTGGGCAAAATGCTCAAACCACCTGCCAAATCAAACGCCTCAAAATATGGCTCTTTATAAACAAACACCACTTCGTATTTACCATTAGCGGTAACGTTTTTGATTTTGTCGAGATAAGCACGTTGGCGCGGGGCTTGAATTGCCTCGGTCATAATGAATTGAAAGGTGAATACAATGTCGTCTGCCGTCAGTGGCACGCCATCGGAAAATGCCACGTCATCGCGCATCTGAAAGGTAATCGTTAAACCATCAGGGCTAACTTGCCAGCTTTTCGCAATCAAACCTTGCCACTCTAAGGTATCAGGGTTGCGTGTCACCAAACTTTCTAGGACGTAGTCTTGCACTTCTGACGCATACGCATCGCCAGACACCAGCGGCGTTAAGGTTTTGAGGTTGGTTGCAAACGCATTAACACTCCAATCGCCTTGCGCATAATCCGGTTGTTGTGTCATGGCGTGAGCGCGTTGGAACGCAGGGGAAATCCCGGATGCCGTACCCGCGTTCGCGTTCTGCTGACGCACTGCGCCACTGGCTAAGGCTGCCCGCAATTCGCGGATGTCTTTCGCCTGTTCCGTCATGGTGGCTTGCACCTCGCCCAGTTTCAGCCATTGCCGATCAATCTGGTACATGGTCAACAGCATCAACACGATGACCAAAGTGATCAGCACATACAGCAAACCGTTGGTGGCACTCGATCGTTTTTGCATACGCTTGTTCATTTACTGCATAATTCAGGGAATCACAGCATAACATTAACGCAACAGGAGTTCACATGGGTTTTCTGACCGGCAAACGCGCCTTGATTACTGGGGTCGCCAGCGACCGTTCCATCGCTTACGGCATTGCTGCCGCCATGCATCGCGAAGGTGCTGAGCTGGCATTCACTTACCAAAACGACAAATTAAAGGGTCGTGTGGAAAAATTCGCCGCAGAATTTGGTTCTAACATCGTGATCCCCTGCGAAGTGGCGGAAGATTCCAGCATCGAAGCTGCATTCCAAACCCTAGCCCAACATTGGGATGGCTTGGATATTGTGGTGCATTCCATCGCGTTCGCCCCCAAAGAGCAGTTATCCGGTAGTATTGTGGATAACACCACCCGCGAAGGTTCGACGATTGCGCATGACATTAGCGCGTACAGCTTTTTAGCACTGGCACGTTACGCGAAACCGATGATGGCGGGGCGCAATGGCTCGCTGTTAGCGCTGAGCTATTTGGGCGCGGTGGCAGCGATTCCCAACTACAACGTGATGGGCATGGCGAAAGCAAGTCTGGAAGCGGGGGTACGCTTCATGGCAGCCGACTTGGGACCACACGGGATTCGCGTAAATGCAATTTCCGCAGGGCCTATTCGCACACTAGCCGCGTCGGGTATCGCTGGTTTCCGCAAGATGTTGGATCATTTCGAGAAATACGCACCTTTACGCCGTAATGTGACCATTGAGGAAGTCGGCAATGCGGCGGCGTTTTTGTGTTCTGATCTGGCATCGGGGATTACCGGCGAAATCACTTACGTGGATGGCGGCTGGAATATCCTCGGCATGTCGGGCTTAAGCGAGGAATAAACATGCGTTTAGTACCCTATCACCGCGTATTGCGCCCTGCCTATGTGCTATTGATCAGCAGCTTACTCATCAGCGCCTGTGGTGGTGGGGGAAATTCCACTGCATCTGGGCAAACCGACCTGGCTAATGGTGCGAATACTGCCACCCAAGTCCTTGCCCCCATTCCGCCCCGCATCACCAATGCCCGTGGCGCGTTGCTCGGCGATGGCGAGTTACGCAAAACCAACGGTGTTCCCGACACCACGCAAGCCATTCGCGAAGCTGCGGATAAATCCCCAAGCGTTATCCCTTTGTACGAAGTCAAGCAATACCGCCTGACTTACCTGACACCCGACAAAGCAGGCAATCTCATCCGGGCATCCGGCATGATTGCCATCCCACAAAAACCAGCAGGTACAAAAAGCCCGCTGCTGAGCTTTCAACACGGCACGATTTTTTACAACCGCGAAGCTCCCAGCAATGACACGGACGCAAAATCCCCCGTGAACATTCTTGCCTCATTAGGCTATATCGTGGTTGCGGCAGATTATGTCGGCTATGGCGCATCGGCAAATCAACCACACCCTTATTTGCAACGTGAACCATCAGCGGCTGCTGTGATTGACTTACTGACGGCGGCACGGCAATGGCTGGCGGAACGGCGCTTACCACTGAATGAACAACTGTTTCTCACCGGCTATTCCGAAGGCGGCTACGTGACCTTGGCAGCACAACAAGCATTGGAAGCGGCTGGTGTACCGATCACGGCAAGTGTCGCGGGCGCGGGGCCGTATGACTTGCGGTACACCCTCGACACCCTGCTGAATACGAAAGCGGTACTCGCCGCACTCGGCGGTGCGGTGGGCGATAGGCTCGGCTTAAGCCGCCCAGCACTGGCAGCGCGTAACGAAAGCAAGCTCGACGAATGGCGTGTTGATACCCTCATGTACTTCCTGATTCCGCGTGATAGCGAAGCCACATTCGACAAACAATTCCTGCTCGATTGGATGGCGGATGATTACGCCGCACTCACGCGTAACAGCGTACACGACTGGCAAGCCAAAACCCCGACGCGCTTAACCCACGGGCGTGACGATGAAACCGTTCCGTTTGGCAATGCCCCACGCACGCTCGATGCGATGCGCTCTCGTGGCACGGCTGATATTGATTTAGCGGAATGCATTGCCACACCTTCCAACCACAGCGGCTGTATCAAACCGTATGCGGAAGCGATGACGCAGTACTTCGCCACCTTTGCTCGCGATTTATA
>CAYNNA010000069.1:0-15966 GCA_964398375.1 uncultured Thiothrix sp. | reverse complement strand
GGGTCTCCCCATGTGAGAGTAGGTCAACGCCAAGCGCTATTACAAAAGCCCCGTTAACGGTTTCCGTTGTGGGGCTTTTTTTATGCCTGTGATTTTTACTTAACCTTTATGAAAATGCTCACCTTAGTGAGCAAAGTTTGTGAGCCATTTAGATACCCGTTTTAATGTCTGTTGAAACTGTTCATGTTGAACGGGTTTGGTCAAATACGTAGATGCGCCAGCAATAACGCCTTGGACTTCATCGAGAGGGGAGGTTTTGCCGCTTAGCATGATGATGGGGGTTTTTTTCATGGCTTTGCTAGAACGCATTTTGCGGCAGACTTCGTAGCCATCAATGCCGGGCATAATGACATCTAGGAAGATCAAATCGTATTGCTTTTGTGCTGACTTTTCTAAGGCTTCTTCACCTGTTTCGGCAAAATCGGCTGTAATATGGGCGTGGCGTAATTCAATCTCTAATTGTTTACGAATAGCAGCGCTGTCATCGACGACAAGTGCGGTATAGCGATAGGACTCTGGCTGTTCAGTCGTGTTTTCTGGCACAGCAACCGTCGCAATCGGTGTTTCCGGTGTAACTATTTGTGGTATTTCTGGTTTTGCTGTACTAGGTTCGGCGACTGATTCTGTGGTTGTTTCTGCTGGTGGGGTTGTTTTGGTAATCGCCGGGCGTGATCTGAGTAATTGTGCAGCATCATCAATGGCTCGCATAACACGAGTTACTAATAGTGGTCGTTGCAATAGTATGTCATACGGCAGATCAGATTCACCAATGCGAATATTGATAGCAGTATTGTCGGGTATTTCAATTTCATCCAATGTAATAACAATGTCAGCATAAGTTATATCGGCTTGCAGGCTGTAATGTTTGCCTTGTGATGCGCCAAATGTGACAACACGTTGAATAACTGCCTGATCTTTTTCGGGAAGCTCAAATAAACAAATGCCAATTGTTTCTGTTGTTGTGGTAAGCATGTGATTTCTCTCTTTGTCAGGCTGCAAGTTGTGTTTGCAGCCAGCGTTGTAATTGTTTGTTTAGGGTGTCATGGTCAACAGGTTTGGTGAGGTATGCATCAACCCCCGCTTGTTGTGCCATATTGCGGTGTTTTTGTGTGCCGCGTGACGTGATCATAATGATCGGTAAGTGGCTTCTCTCCGGCCAGATGCGGATGGCTTGGGTCATTTCCAAGCCATTCATGCGTGGCATTTCTAAGTCGGTTAACACCAGTTCTATCGTATGTTCGTGCAATTGTTGTAGCGCTTCAAGACCATCAATAGCGGTCAGGGGTTGATACCCCATTTGTTCAACCATGAGGCTAAGCGATTTACGGTTGCTGAGTGAATCGTCAACGATGAGGATGCGTGGGCGTTGTGCCGTTTTGTCGTTGTGGTGTGTTTGGTTGTTCTTTAAGGTGAGCTGACCATTTTCCAGATGGCGCAAGATACGCAATACGTCTAATACTGGCGCTACTGCGCCATTGGCGAGGATACAGGCACCACTGACGCCGTGAGCTAAATTAAGCCAAGGGGCGAGGCTTTTGACTACGATGTCACGCGGTTGTTGGATTTCATCGACATACACGGCATAGCTTTTCTGTTCACTGGCAATGATCAATAGTGAATGACCTTTGCGCAAATCGGGTGATGGTGCTTGCCAGTCCAACAATTGCGCCAACAGCAGCACCTCCAAGGATTGTTCTTGGTGTTGGATAAACCAGTGTTTACCTTCAAACCGGTATTGATCGGGGGCAACATAGAGCAATTGTTGGATGGTGTTGCTGGGAATGGCGACCAAATTGCTGCCTGCACGTACTAATAATGCATGAGTTGCAATCAGGGTGAGCGGGACTTGAATGTGAATGGTTGTGCCTTGTCCCATTTGGCTGCTGATATGGAGTAGTCCTTGTAGGTCTTCTACAGCGGTTTGCACCACGTCCATGCCCACGCCACGCCCGGAAATATCGCTGACTTGATCGCGAGTGGTAAAGCCGGGTTGTAGGATCAGGCGTAAGGTGTCGGCTTCACTGAGTTTGGTATCAGGTTTGATCATGCCGCGTTCGATAGCACGCGCTCGAATTTGCTCAGGGTTTAAGCCTTGACCATCGTCGCTCAAGGTGAGGTGAATTTGGTTACCTTTTTGTTCAAAACGCAACTCTATCTGACCTTCTGGCGATTTGCCTGAGGCTTGACGGGCTTTAGGTGTTTCAATGCCATGGTCAACTGCATTGCGCAACATGTGCAACAGAGGTGCGTTTAACCCTTGCAAGATGTCGGTATCCACTTGCAGGTTTTGCCCGATGATGTTGATGTTGGCTTGCTTGTCGGTACGGCGGCAAGTTTCCCGCACGGTGCGTTCCAAGCGTGTGACGATGGATTGCACCGGAATGAGACGGGTGCGCAAAATGGTTTCACTGAGTTGCCGTTGCAGGCGTTGTTGCTGATAAACTTGCTCGGAAATTTGGCGAATTTGTTGTTGTAGATTGCGCGTCAATTCACGATTATCGGCGATGGATTCGGTGAGCAAATTAGAGGTGCTGTGTAAGTCGTTATAAGCTTCCAATTCCAGTTGGTCAAAACCATCTGCCTGACTCAGGTTTGCAAAAGACTGATAGGTGGATGGTGAGTGCAGGTTGATGGATTGCTGGTCGATGGTTTCACTGAGTTCCTCAAGCATCTGGCGAATGTGTTCGTCTTGCTGTTGGAGTTGTTTGCCAAACGCTAAGGTATGCTGGGCTTGTTCGGCAATTTGGCTGGTGGAAGTGATTAATTCTCCTGCCAGGTTGAGCAAACGTTGTACGGTTTCCAGTGGAACACTTAAATGGGTGGAGGTGCTGCGTGGTACTTCGGCATTGGGGAGGTTGTCAGTGTTATTGGTGTCATCATCGGTGGTCAAACCCGACTGGGTGATGAAGTCAGGTAGAATCAGGGGTGCTGACGGCAATAGTTCGGAAATATCCGGCTTGGCAGATTCTGCTGGCGTTGCTTCTGCGAGGCGTAATTCCCAAGCATCCATCTCTGCCAGCAAACTATCGTACTCGTCTGGTAGCGGTTTGTGTTCTTGCAAATGGTCAAATAGCGTTTCTAGGCAATCGGCACATGCGGCGAGGGTTTGACCTAAACCATTGGGCAGGTGCGGGTTGATGTCGAGTTCGAGAATGTCTTCCAGCCGGTGGGTGAAGGCGGCAAGAGCCTTGACGCCGACGACTCCACTTGCTCCTTTAACTGTATGCGCCAGACGCGCCGCATGGCGTTTTTGTTCTGGGGTGCTGTCACCTTGGGAAATCAGGTGAATCAAACGGGCGGCTTCGGCGATTTGACCGGGGGTTTCTTGTAAGTAGGCTTCTAATAATTCGGGGTGAATGTCAGTATCCCAAGCCAGTGGGTTTTGTGCGACTGCGTTATTTTGTGTGGTTGAATCAATAGCTTCAACTGTTGCGATGGCTTCCTCTTCATTCGGTGCTGGTTGCAAGGTATTAACGCGCAGGTTAACCAGCAAATTTTCCAAAATATCCGGCGTGGGTGGCTCTGGCCATGCTTCATTCATTAATTCGGCGGCAATCGCAGGCAAATGCGAGTGATCGTCTGGCTCGCGCAGTGCAAAGGCACCGAGTTCGATCCAGCCGAACAGTTGCCCGCCTTGCAGCAATTCGAGGATGGCTTCCGGTAACATTTCCTGATAGCTAAGTAGCAGACCGTGTATCCACTCTGCGGTTTGTGCGACGCCAGCCATGCTGTAATGACGGGCAGTTTCAAACAAGCGTTGGTATTCGGCGACTACTGTAGCAGCAGTCGCTGCAATTTCTTCTGACTCTTCAGTAAGTGGGTTGAGGCTGGAGAGTTGCAGGGCAACGTCTTCCAGTACTTCGGCAAAGGCGCTGACATCATCCATAGCTTACGCATCCAGTTTGAAAACGTTAACCGATTTCACCAGACGTTGACCGTATTCCGCCATGTTTTTGGTCAATCCGGTGAGGGACAACAATTCTTTACCGGTGGATTGTGTGGCTTCCACGATGCGTTCGGCACGGGTTTGCAGCGATTTACTGATGGCGACCTGTTCGGCTGAGGATTCGGCAATTTTCTCTACCGAAGCAACCAGTTGGTTGGTGGCTTCGAGTGTGGCTTGCATTTGCTGCGAGGCTTCGCTGGCAAGTGTCGAGCCGTTGACTACTTGTGCGATGGTGTTATCCATCGTGGCGATGGTAGTGTTGGCTTCTTGCTGAATATTGCGTACCAAGGTGGAAATCTGGTTGGTGGAGTCACGCGAGCTTTCCGCCAAGCGTTGGATTTCTTCAGCGATCATCGAGAACCCCCGTCCGGCATCACCAGCAGCCGTGGCCTGCATACTGGCGTTGAGTGCGAGTACGGTGGTGCGTTCGGAGAGGTTGTTGATGAAGTCGATGATCTGGCTGATTTCTTGGGAACGTTCACCGAGGCGTTTCAAGCGCTTGCCGGTTTCTTGTACGGTATCACGGATATTGGTGATGTTTTCCATACTACGCGATACGGCTTGCTGCGCGTGGCGGGTAGTGTTTGAGGTGGTGTCTGCAACCTG
Organism: uncultured Thiothrix sp.; assembly: GCA_964398375.1. Classification (GTDB taxonomy): domain Bacteria; phylum Pseudomonadota; class Gammaproteobacteria; order Thiotrichales; family Thiotrichaceae; genus Thiothrix. Next base: position 11,414 of record CAYNNA010000069.1, on the reverse strand, counting down.
ATTGGCGTGTTGTGCAAAAGTGGCAATGCTATCTAAACGTTGTAGGATATTGCCTAATTGCGCGGTGGTTTCTTCCGCTTCAGATTGTTCCAATTGTGCCAGTTTGTTGACTGCTAGGGCGTAGTGATTAACGTCCTGCGAAGTGGTTTCAACGGAAGTGGCAACTTCGCGTACTTGTTTGAGTACGTCAGCGGTATCTTCAGCAAGCTGGTTAATCGCATCAGCTAACGGGCCGGTCGCATCTTCGGTCACTTTGGCGCGGACGGTCAGGTCACGTTCGCTCAGGTCGAATACCGCATTCAGCAATGCGCCGACCGATTGGTTAAGTTGTTGGTTTTCTTCATCGATACGCGCTTGGGTGGTAATACGGTCTTCGATCATTTGGTCAAAGTTTTGTCCGAGTTCGGCTAATTCATTTTTGCCCTCAAGTTCTACACGGGCATTCAAATCACCGTCCGAAATTTTACGCATTGTGCTAATGAGTTGCTCGATAGAATCCGCAATGGATTTGTAAATAAAGAAGCCTAAGACTGCGGCAATCAGTGTGCCTAATAAAATCAAGGCAATGCTGGTAATCAGGAAGGTGCCAACATTCTTTTGCGCCCCGCCGAAAGCGTCTTCTGCTTGTTTAATGTCACGTTCCACTTCCTGATGGATGCTGTCACGCAACGGTTTGGTGTCGGCATCAAGGTCGTTTTGCAGGTACAACTCAAGTTTGCCACGGTCTTCTGTTTTTAGTAATTCGTCGGCTTTACGGATAGCATTTAATAGATTTTCTACTTCTTTAAACGCTGTTTGGGTTTGCTCATCCTGCATTTGTGCCGTTTTTGCGGCTTGATAACTGGGTAAGATGCTGCTGCTGAGGTCGGCTTCGAGTTTTTCAAGCGTTTTTCGCCCATTCTCCCAAGTGCGGCTGCCGATCTGCACTTCGTGCAGCAATGCCACGTAATCACGTTGCATCCGGCGGATAACTTTGTTGCCTTTGTCGATGGCGACAACACGCAAGTTAATATCTTCCAGTGCCAAACGGTTTTGGTTTAATGCAATAATCGCGAAAATACCCGTGATGAATAGGATGGCTAGCGGTACTAGAATGAGTGCGTAAATGCGGCGAGCAACGGATAAGTTGCCCAGAAAACCGGTGCGTTTCTTTGCCTGAGTGGTCATGATGATTTCCCTCGCTTAATCTTTCGTTGGTGTTTTTTGTTGTTGGTCGAGCCAGTCACTCCAGGTGCTATCTTGCATGGCTAGCCATTTATCGTTGGTATGGTGTGTCATCACGACCAGATCTGAGCCTTGATTGTCATTGCTAAAATCCATCGTTAAGCCGCCGAGGTCAAACTGTTGGCCTTCGAACGTGGCAAGTAAATGGTTACGGGTGATGGTTTTACCATCTGTTTCCAGTTGCCGTAAGCCATGCAATAGTAATTTTCCCACGATATAACCTTCTTGCGACACATAACCGTAGTCTTTGCCGAGTGCTGTGCGGGCTTCTTGCACAATCGGCAGGTCGCTGTCAGGTAGTGGTACAACTTGAGTCATGATTACTCGATCAGTTATGTTAAATTTATTCAACGTTTTGCGAAAGTCATCAGCGCCAGTGAAGGAGACTGCGCTGAAGACCCACGGTTCATTTTTACTGTGTGCATACGCAATAAAGCGGGCAATCGCTTCATACGTGCCAACAGTTACCACGAGTTTGCAGGTACTGCCTTGCTGTTGTTCCCACGCTTTTAGCGAGTCGTAACCATCACGGGCGATGAAGGTATTACGGGTATAAACGCCTACCGGCCCTTGGTTATTACGTTCCGGCTCCGCACCACTCGCCGTAATGATCTTATCTAACGCGGCGATGATAGTATCAACTCCTGAACTTTTTTGCAGTGCTGCACGAATACCGGCTACACCTGCCATGCCGTATGCATCATTTTGTACGTAGGCACACACTTCGTTAGGCTTAACCCCGTGTTGCAGTGCCGCATCAATAACCGCTTTCGTTTCCTGCACATAGCTGGCACGGAAGTTGATGATGTCACCTTGTCCGGGGCGCAGTAAACCCGCACCAGTGAAAAAGCCGACTGCTGGGATTTTTTGTTGTTCCAACAGGGGTAACACGACTTGAGCGGTAGGCGTGCCGACATTGCCAGCGAACAATAGGACTTTTTGTGCAATGAGCTTTTCGGTGGCAGCGACGGCTTTATCGGGCGTGTAAGAGTCATTTTCGGTGATGAAACGGACTTTGCGTCCCGCAATGGTTTGGTTGGCTAAGGCTGCTTCGATACCCGCTTTCATTCCCAAGCCTAAGCCGCTGGATCGTCCTTCTAAATCCATAACACCACCGATGGCAATTTCAGTGGCGCTTACGCCGTCTTCAGCGTGCACAGCAATAGGCATATTGAGTGACAGGCTTAATAATGTTGCGGTTAATAGGCTTTTGTTGTTGTTTTTCATGTTTAACGACTCCTTGTTGGGGTTATGGTTGGGTTTAACTTCCTTGTGTGCGTTGAATATGACGCAGTAATTTACCGTGATCTGCGGCTAGTAAACGAATGCCTTGATGTTGCAGGGTATGCGGAATCCAGCTCGGTAGATTGTCTTCTGCCTGCGGGGTCAAGTCGGCTGCGGTTAATTTCAGTGAGCGCGGGTAGCCGTCACAGGTTAAGGCAATAGGGGGAAATTGGGGGTGTTGTATCAACAATAAGTGGGGTTTACCTTGATAGCTCTGACCTTGCACAACTTGATGCATGTTAATGATGGGCAGCAAATCCCCGCGCAGACTGATAAGTCCCGCACACCATGCTGGTGCAAACGGCATGGGGTAGTTGGTCTGGTCAGTTAACACTTCTGCCCTGATAGCGCTTTCGAGTAACAGGGTGTGTGTGCCTACGCAATAACAGAATCGGTTTTCGACCACATCAGATGGTGTTGTCACCTATTTCCTCCTTATTTATTGTTGACTATTTTTATGGCTAGAAGCGCTATTTATTATGAGCTGTCGTTACAATTGGGCTATTTGGGCGAGTACATCCGCATCCGTATAGGGCTTGACGATGTAATTGGTTGCACCTAGTTTTTGCGCCCACTGCTTATCCACGGGGTTGGATTTGCTGGATACCATGATGACGGGAATCGCTTGGGTCGCAGGGTTGCGTTTGATCGCACGGCACGCCTGATAACCATCGCCGTCATCCATGATAATGTCCAACAGGATCAAATCCGGCTGTTGGGTTTCGGCTAAGGTTTTCGCTTCATTGCCAGATTGCGCTGCTATCACTTGATAACCAGCGGATTCAAGGATATGGGTAAGGTTCAGGCGTTCAGTATTGGAATCGTCAGCGATCAATATCTTGCGGATCGTCATGGGTATTTCTCTATAAGTACACTCAACAGGGGGCAACGGCTGCCAGCATTGTTTATAGTCAATCATTCCCCATTAAGCAATCAAATTTCTATGAATGGAGCGGGTTTGCTGACGCTTGCGTAAATGCCTTGTTGTTGGCAGGTAATTCGGTCATAATTCGGCGTTCTTCGCAATGGTGGCCTGCATGGGTTCTCCCGCGACGGTAGGTAGTGAACCTTGTCAGGCCCGGAAGGGAGCAGCAACAGCTACTGATTCGGGTGCCGGGATGTGGCTGGTGCAGGCTGCCACCATTCTAAAAATTCTACGAATACCTCATGAGTTATCAAGTACTTGCTCGAAAATGGCGGCCTCAGGACTTCCAGCAAATGGTGGGTCAGGCGCACGTATTGCGAGCCTTGATGAATGCCTTGGAAGGCGATGATGGGCAGCAACGTCTGCATCACGCTTATTTGTTCACTGGCACGCGCGGGGTAGGAAAAACTACTCTTGCCCGAATTTTTGCCAAATGCCTCAATTGTGAAACCGGTGTTACCGCCAAGCCGTGTGGGGAATGCCGCAGTTGCCGTGAAATTGCCGAGGGTCGTCACGTTGACCTGATTGAAGTCGATGCGGCTTCACGCACCAAGGTCGAAGATACCCGCGATTTGTTGGATAATGTGCAATACGCCCCGACTCGCGGACGTTTCAAGATTTACCTGATCGACGAAGTACACATGCTCTCCGGGCACAGCTTCAACGCGCTGTTGAAAACGCTGGAAGAGCCGCCTCCGCACGTCAAATTCCTGTTTGCCACCACTGATCCGCAGAAATTACCGGTCACGATTTTGTCGCGCTGCCTGCAATTTAATCTGAAGCGGATGCCGGTGGATATGATCAGTGGGCATTTGGCGAATGTGTTGGATCAGGAAAATATTCCCTTCAGCGAAAGTGCTTTACGATTATTGGCACGAGCGGCAGATGGCAGTATGCGCGATGCGCTGAGTTTGACCGATCAGGCCATCGTTGCCGGTGGCGGGGCGGTGAGCGAAGACGAAGTGCAGGATATGTTGGGGTTGTTGCCTCATGAACATTTACTCGCGTTGCTGCAAGCCATCGCCGATGACGACGGGGCAGGGATGCTGGCAACGGTTGAGCAAATGGCGCAACTCACCACCGATTTCACGGCGGCGGCGGATAGTTTCATTGCGTTGTTGCATAGCATAGCAGTACAGCAAGTTGTACCAGCCGATGAAGCGGATGCGGATATTGCGCAGATGGCGAAATTGCTGTCACCGGCGGATGTGCAATTGTATTACCAAATGGCGCTGTATGGGCGGCGCGATTTGCCTCTAGCACCTGATCCGCGTGGTGGGTTTGAAATGCTGTTATTGCGAATGCTGGCGTTCCGGCTGGATGATGGCAAATCTCAAGCACACTCGACGCAGGTTGAGAAAAAAAAAATTGTAGTTGAAGCACAAAGAACCTCACCCCCCGCCCCCCTCTCCTTGACAGGCGAGGGGGAGGAAGAGGAAGAAAAAGAAAAGACTCCCTCTCGTCCCCCCTCTCCTGTCAAGGAGAGGGGGCTAGGGGGTGAGGTTCTTTCCACGTCAGCTTCCACTAACGATTGGCACACCATCTACCCCCAACTGAACCTTTCCGGCATGGCGCTGCCTCTGGCACAACATTGCCTATTGGAAAGCGTGACAGATGATCAGATTACGCTGTTGCTGGATGAAAGTGGCGCAACCCTGCAAAGTGAATCTGCCGAGGCACAATTGGCGGCGGCGTTGGCAAAGTATTACGGGCGAGCGCTCAAGCTGGGCATTCACGTTGGTGTTGTAACCGAAGAAACCCCTGAAAAACGTACTTTGCGCGAAGCAGCGGAACAGCAGCAAGCCGCCGAAGCAGCGATCAGCAATGACCCGTTCGTGCAGCAATTGCAAGAGACTTTTGGCGCAGTTATCGTACCGGGCAGCATCCGCCCGCGCACAAAGACCAGTTAGTGTAGTAAACTGCCAGCTATTGAATACAATGAGGATACACATACCATGATGGGTAAAGCCGGACTTGGTGGCCTGATGAAGCAGGCGCAAAAAATGCAAGAAAACATGCAAAAGGCGCAAGAAGAAATTGCGGCGATGGAAGTACCGGGGCAATCCGGCGGTGGTTTGGTGTCGGTCGTGATTAACGGCAAGCACGAATGCAAGCGTGTCACCATTGACCCTAGCCTGTTTGAAGACGATAAGGACATGGTGGAGGACTTGGTAACAGCCGCGTTCAATGATGCTGTGCATAAGCTGGAAGAAGCCTCGCGGGAACGCATGGCTGGCGTAACTGCCGGAATGCCAATGCCACCCGGCTTTAAGATGCCGTTTTAAGCATGAGCGAATCCTCGCTGCTGAAAGAGTTAGTGGATGCATTGCGCTGCCTGCCCGGCGTGGGTTCCCGCACCGCGCAGCGTATGGCGTTCCATTTGCTGGAAAATGACCGGCGCAGTGGTGAGCGGCTGGCGGATGTGATGGGGCGGGCGATGCGTGACATCAAACATTGTTCACGCTGCCGCACCTTGACCGAACATGATACTTGCCGCATTTGTGCGAATCCGGCACGGCAACCGCAATTGCTGTGCGTGGTCGAACACCCCTCCGACGTGGTGGCGCTGGAACAAGCGACCGGCTATCGCGGCTACTATTTCGTCTTGGGTGGGCGATTGTCACCACTGGATGGCATTGGCCCCGAAGACATTGGGCTGGACATGCTAGAAGCTCGTCTGGATGAAGGCGAGGTTAAGGAACTGATCCTTGCTACCAACCCGACGGTGGAGGGCGAAGTCACCGCGCATTACATCAGCGAACTTGCCGCCAAACGTGGCATTCCGGCTTCACGGATTGCGCACGGCGTACCAATGGGTAGCGAACTCGAATACGTCGATAGCGGTACGCTTTCCCATGCCTTTGAAGGACGGAGAAAATACTGATGAGTAATTGTTTATTCTGCCGGATTGTGGCAGGTGAGATCCCGGCAAAAATCGCTTACGAAGATGAAGATGTCATTGCGTTTCATGATATTAACCCGCAAGCCCCGCTGCATGTGTTGGTGATTTCGCGTAAGCACATTGCTTCCATCAATGACATGCAGCCGGACGATGCGGCGTTGGTGGGCAAGCTGTTTTTAGCAGCAAAACACATTGCGACAGAAGCGGGTTATGCCGAGAATGGCTATCGCGTCACCATGAATTGTGGCGCGGATGCAGGGCAAACGGTGTTCCACATTCATTTGCATTTGTTGGCGGGGCGCGAGTTGGGGTGGCCGCCGGGCTAGATGCTGGAGAAGATGTCGGGCTGAAGCCCGACCTACAAAGGGCTGAATATGAAAATCCATTCAGGCATTGTTTTATGCCTCTTTTCGCTGTGGCTTGGGGGCTGCGGCGAAAATAAACCGCAATCGGTGACGTTACCGGCTGTTGATAAATTCACCGATACCAGTCAGTTGGCTGCGCAAATGCCGCGTGAGCAATTACAGGCGCAAATCCCTGAGTTAGCAGGGTATTTTCAGCGGGTACAGGCAGCTTTGCAGGCTGATCCGCCGATTTTGCAGCTTGATACTACCCAATTGCCGGATGCTAAGGCACAAACAGCGCAACAACTGGCGGTCGCTAATCCCGATTTCCGCAAATTTACCCGTGATGAAAAAAGCGGTGCGGCGTTGCGTAATGAAATCATGAATGTGCGCAAGGCATTGCCGGGGGATTTCAACGGCGGTAATGCCGGGCCGTGTGCGCAGGCGGAATGTTGGCGGGTGGAGATGTACAGCCATTTCCATAATGCTTCGACGCTTGCGTTTGTGGATGTTAGCAAGCAGCAAGTGTTGGGGGTAAGTCGCCAGAATTTTGCCCAGCCGGATTTGCCGCAACATTTGGTCGATCTGGCAGCAAAAATCGCCGGGGCAGCACCGGAAATCCAAGCGATTTTGCAGGATCGCAAGCGTGAGCCGGACAAGAAAGAATTCAAGACTGCGTTACAAAACTCCATGTGTGAACGTTCGCATCACCTGTGTGTTGCCCCCACCTATGTGTTTGAAAACGATGCGCTGTGGGCAATTGTGGATTTGACCGAGGGCAAATTGGTGGGTTCGCGCTGGACGGATTTGGGCAGCAGTGGTCCGAAAACCGTGGTGACGGAACGTAGTCTGGAAAATGAAACCACCTTCCGTAATTTTTGTGAAAAGGTCAATTCGCTGGCGCAAGACGGCTGGAACATGGATTACGTGATTACGGGGTCGGATGGTTTGCAGCTTACCAATGTCAAATTCAACGACAAGCTGGTGTTGAAAAATGCCAAGTTGCTGGATTGGCACGTGAGCTATTCGACGCGGGAAGGCTTTGGGTATAGCGATGCGATTGGTTGCCCGTTGTTCAGTGCGGCGGTGGTGATTGCGTATGATGGCCCCAAAGTGGTGCCGATTGTCAAAGATGGGCAGGAAGTCGGCTTCGCGGTGGTGCAGGATTTCCGTCAACCACCTTGGCCTACGCCGTGTAATTACCGTTATGTGCAACGCTTTGAGTTTTACAAGAATGGGCGTTTTCGGGTGGCGCAAGCTGATTTCGGGCGCGGTTGCGGCACGGATGGCATGTACCGTCCGGTGGTACGGATTGATCTCGAAACCGGCGCGGAACAAACCGTGGCAGAGTGGGATGGTACGCAATGGCAAACCTGGGACAAAGAGCAATGGCGTTTGCAAGATGATAACAAGCTGACCTCAGAAGGTTATCAGTACAAGGTCACGAGTAAAGATGGCACGGGATTTTTCGTCGAACCGGGGCGTGGGCAGTTTGGTGATGGTGGGCGCGGCGATAAAGCCTTTACTTATTTCAGCACTTATAAACCGGAGGAAGGCGAGCAAGATACCGTCACGATTGGTTCGTGCTGCAACAGCGATCACCGCCAAGGTCCTGAACAATTCCTCGAACCCGCCGAACCCTTGCAGGATAAGGATGTGGTGTTGTGGTACGTGCCGCAAATGAAGAATGACGGTAATCCGGGCAGCGAATATTGCTGGGCAGACACACGGGTGAAGGATGGCGTGGCGAATGTGGAAGTGTGGCCTTGTTGGTCGGGGCCGATGTTTGTGCCGGTGAAGGGGACTTCATGATGCGTAAACTGATCGTGCCACTCTTAGCCAGTTTGCTACTCAATGGGTGCGGCGAGCCGGATATGGGAAATTTCAAACCGGGAATCGCCAATGCTTGCCAAGCGATGCCGCCCTTCATTGCTAAAACAGGTTTGGGGGCGCAAGTGGCTATCGACACCCAGCAACGTGGTTATACCGGATTACGCTTGCTGCAACCGCAATCAGGTAAAACTTGGCAACACCCAACGTGGGATGATGCCGGGCACGTCGGGGCGTTTGCGCGGGATCGTCAGGGTAATATTTATGTCGCACCCACGCCGGAAGTGAGCCTTGCCGACAATCCGCCCGCGTTACAAAATCGCATTTACCGCATTGATGCACAAACGGGCGACATGGCATTGTGGTTGGAATTACCGGCGGTTGCGCTGCCTTCGCCATCCAATCCGTTTGGTACGATGGGCTTGTTTTACGATTGCGATACGGACAGTTTGTACGCCAGTTCCTTGGCGGGTTCGACTCCGAAACAAGCTCACGGGCGTATTTACCAAGTGGATGTGGCGAGCAAACACGTGGTCAGCCAGCTTGAGCAAACCGATGCGATTGGGGTGGGGGTATTCAACGGCGTAAAGCATAAACGCTTGTATTTGGGTTCGGCGCGGTCTTCGGATGTGTATTCGGTGGCATTGGATGCGCAGGGACATTTTACCAAGGATGTGCGCCATGAGTTTGCACTGGCAACGCTACCTGATGGAAACACCACCAGTGTGCGCAAGTTCGAGTTTACCCATCGGCAAGGGCAATATGTGATGCAAGCGAAGGAAACGGAATTTGGATTTCGGCTGCTGGCGGAGAACAACCCACGTAAACGTACTTACCAATTCACCTATGACCCTACTCAAGATGCTTGGCAATTTAGCGCGGCGCGAGCAGAAGGTTTATGAGCTATCGGGATTTGACCCTATCCCACTACGCCCTCACATCCCCCACACCTCAATCGTTTGCCCTTGCCACTGTTCCTGCGACTGCCAGATTTTCGCATCGGCGGCAGCCTCGTTGGTGTTTGGTGTGCGGTCAAAGATGATCAAATACATTTCATCAGCCCCGCATTGCGCGGCGTAACCTGCGGTTTGTTCCAAGCCATCGGCTAACGTGGCGGGCAAGCCTTTGTGCAACAATTTGAGTTCCAGCACGATGCGTTGCACCTCGCCGTAGAAGCCTTGCTCTTCATCCAACGGCCATTCGATGAACAAATCAGTGCGTTTGCGCCCTAACGCATATTCGCGGTGAATGCGTCCACCACCGTTGATAATGCGCTGCAAAAACGCTTGCATCAGCAATTGCGGCCCGGCTTCTTTATAGGAAAAGCGTTCGATCCAGCTCTCGGCATTTTCGCGGAAAAATTGCTGGAAAGCATTCAGCAACTTGGGCATATCCAACCGCCGTTCCGGGGTCAAATACCACGCCTGTTGCTGAACGATAGTGGTTTGCTCTGCCCAAGTGAGTTCACGCGGAATGATTTCTTGGTAAATGCGGTTGCTGATGCGCAATTGCGGGCGGATGTTGACCAAGCCAAGGTCAACGACATATTCCAAATCATCTACCGGAATGCCGGTGAGGTTTTCGTCCCCTGCCAACAACGCGCTGATAATGCGGTGTACCCGTGGTTCGCGCAATTTATCGGCAAGTTGCGACAAGTGCGTGGAGCGTGAGCGGATCAGGCGTTCGCGGGCGGCTTGGTAGCGTTCCAAGGTGAGCGGGGTGCTGCGGTCACGCGCGGTTTTATCCTTCCAGACCAATTCATGCCCTAGCGCATTGACCAGCCACGGTTGCCCTTCGGTGTCTGCCCAGAGTTCGGGGAATATATCCGCGTCGAAGGTTTGCCCCGTTTCTGCGGTGTGTTGGTGGTAAAGCGTTTCGACTTCGGCACGGCTGAAATTGCCCATCATCAGCGATTCTGCCTTGACGTTGAACGCACTGCCGCCGGTAATGATTTCGTGGTGCGCGGTGTGGATGCGGTAATCGCGCACGTCACGCACTCCGCACAAGATTACGCTTTGTGGAAAGGGTATGCCGGGGCGACCGATGTAACCTTCGCGCAATTGGCGTAGCAGGGAAATGAGGGTATCACCAACCAAAGCATCCACTTCGTCGATCAGCAGCACAAGGGGTTTGTCGGATGCGCCAGCCCAGCGGCTGAGCATTTCCTTGAATGCGCCATGTGCGCCGCTGTTATGCCAAATATCCTCACGCCAATCACGCAAACGGGCATCTTTTAGACGAATGGCTGCCCCTTGTACCAAACTGTCCACAATGGTCTTCATGCCTTGTTGTACATCACCCCGCGCGGCTTGAGCGGATTCCACATTGATGTACAGGGCGGTGTATTCACCCGATTGGTTTAGCACATCCATCATGGCGAGCAAGGTACTGGTTTTACCCGTTTGGCGCGGCGCATGGAGGACAAAAAACTTCTTTGCGGCAATCATCTGGTGGATTTCTTCCCAGTCCAAACGTGTCATCGGGTCAATGCTGTAATGCTCTTCTGGGTGAACGGGGCCGGTGGTATTGAAGTGCTTGGGCATGATTCGCAACTTGTAGTGAGTGATGGAGGAAGTATATACCGATTCGTGACGTTGGCAATTTGTCGCAGTGCCGTGAAAGACAAGCACCGATTTACCACTCAAGTCGACCGATAATCGGGTAAAAATGACAGTCTATCGAGAAAATCTGTAACATCGTGTCAGTCATTTCAGACGCGTTAATAACAACAATGGGCAACGCATGAACAACATCAAAAGATACTCGTACATCCAGTACGTATGGGTTGCGGCATTATTACTTTCTGCATCTGTGGCGCAGGCGGATATTTCCGGCACGGTGTTTCGAGACTTCAATGTGAATTAAGGGCATTTTCGTAGCTGATTCCAGAAAAACAGAGCGGCAG
>CAYNNA010000068.1:0-16003 GCA_964398375.1 uncultured Thiothrix sp. | reverse complement strand
TACACGCTAGCAAGCGTCTCAAACCAAAATAGCAATGCATTAAAATGCATTAACATTAATTGGTAGCAGTCGCTGGTTTCTCTTCAGCAGGTGGGGCAGCTTCGGGCTGATCGGCATCCGCACTACCGAACTTCTTACCAAAAATAACCGAAGGCTCACCGCTACGGTTATAAAAATGCAGGGTATTACCAATGGTTTCGACACTGCCCGCACGCTGCAACGTGCGCAGATAAGCCCCTTCCCAATCCCCCACATTAATGGTCTGCTGACCTGCACCGGGACGTAATATTGGGCAACCCTCACGTCCCTTATCAATTCCCGTAATCATGAAACCGGTATGCCCGACCTGTTTAAAGTTCGCAGCATACTCATTGCACCCACCAGAACCAGCAAGCGCGACCTCACCCACTTTCATACTAATGTTTAATTCATTGGGAACCTTGTTACCGTAAACAGACAGCAAACGCCATTCTGTACCCAATAGCGAAGGCCCGCCACTATTCAGCGGACAAGCTCCCGCTGGAAGTGGTGTTACCGCACCTTCAGGGGGAGGAGCCGTTTCTGCGCAAACAGCAACACTGCCTAACATCAAGGGGATCAATAGCAAAGCATGGCAAAGCTGGGCGGACAAACAAGACGGTGTAAAATTCGTTTTCATGGGGTTCCCTCAATTAGTGATGGTTATAGGGGGCATAACAATATGTCATATAGGTGTGACACACTCTCAGTATAGGAAGAATGCTAGGTTTTCACCACATTGAATATTTTCTACCCCCTAGTGTTGGATTTATACAACACATTGCTGGCACTATTCAGGCGGGCAACACCACTCCCAGCGCATCACTCAAGCGCCTCCAGTCAAAAAATGGTCCTGGATCGGTTTTACGCCCCGGCGCAATATGTTCGTGACCTGTAATATCAGCCAAACTTAGCGATGGATAAACATCCACTAAAACGGGAAGCAGGGCTTCAAGCTGAACGTACTGTGCCTCGGTAAATGGCTCAAAATCCGACCCTTCAATTTCTATACCCACCGAAAAGTCATTACATTGATTCCTACCCCGATAGTTTGACATACCTGCGTGAAAAGCGCGTTTATGGAAGGGTACATACTGGACAAGCTCGCCATTTCGCCGGATTAACAGATGGCTCGCCACCCGCAAGTGACAAATTTCAGCAAAAAACGGGTGAGCAGTAGGGTCAAGTTGATTGGTAAACAAGTGGTCGATCCACTCCCCACCAAATTCGTAGGGTGGCAGGCTAATGTTGTGCAAAACGATTAATTCAGGAATGCAACCTGCCGGGCGTTCATCGTGATTGGGGGATGGGCATTGGCGGGCGCTATCCAATAAACCAGTTTCTAAATCTATGTTCAAGGTTCATCCTCAGCAGGCTGGGCAAGCGCTGTTTGAATCGCGACATGAATCCGCGCAGGCAATGGCTCACAGCGTAACTCGCAGTGATAATGCCCATCGACGTACAAAAAAGTGGCTGGCAGATGGAAAATTTCCAACGCATTCACCAGCCCGCCATTGTGAACGGCATCCACTTCAAACATTGGCAAAGCGGGGTATTCATGCAAATACCGACTCAGTGCCAACTTAAAATTGCGACATGCACCGCAGTTGGGTGCAGTAAAAAACACCAGTGCAACACCCGGTGTCGCGTCTAGCACATGGTGAAAGTTTAGATCAGTCAGGCTTGCAATGTTTTTCATGCGGCACATTATACACCCACTTGTTACTGCCCCTGCACGAAACTTGCTATAGTTTGGGGACTTATGGATGAAGGACAAACGCCATGCTCGACAGCTTGCACATCAAAAATTTCCGCTGCTTTGAAGACTTGACCATACCCTCACTGGGGCGAGTGAACCTTATCGTCGGGAAAAATAGCATCGGCAAAACTACACTACTGGAAGCCGTAGCTATTTTTGCAGCCGCAGCCGATACTCAAACTATTAGATTTTTTCGTGAGTTTCGAGACTCTTTCTCAGGAGATGAGCTTATTGATTTGCTTCCAAATAAAAACCCAGAAATGATACTTGAAATAGGAGATGTTAAAAAAAGTCAATATGTTACAGTAATGCCATTAATGTTAGCAAAAAATACATTTCCTGATTATGATAAAGAAAGAGAATCTTCATATCGAACAAGACGTTACCGAGAAAATATTCCAGTGATAATTAGCATAAAAAACGATGCGATAGACTTCACATCAATACCTCACTATTATTCTGGAACTCATCTCGAAAGTACAAGTGAATTAGAAAGAATATGGGCATCCGCCTTTAAAGACATAAAAAAAGAATCCGTCATTGAATCCATGAAAATAATAAATAAATCAATTAATGACATTGCTTTTGTACCCGAAGAAGTACTTGAATACAGTGGGACTCTTAATTATGGCAGAGAGAGAAAAATAATCAGAATACCTATGGTAAAACTTGACAATCAAGATCAGGCTGTCCCACTTCGATCTCTGGGAGAAGGTACTTTAAGAGTATTACAAATAATACTAGCGGCATTGCAAGCCAAAAACGGTTTTTTAATGATCGATGAATTTGAAAATGGCTTGCACTACTCGATTCAAGAAGAAGTATGGGAAAAGCTATTCAAATTAGCGAAGGAGCTTGATATTCAAGTATTTGCGACGACTCACAGCGAAGACACTATTAAAGCATTTTGTAAAGTGGCATTAAAATCTGACGAAGAAGGTAGGTTAATAGCCCTTGGTCGCAGCCCTGCACCTGAAGATAAAGGTCGAATTGTTGCTGTTTCTTACGATGAGAAAGAAATTGCTGTGATCTCCAGAACTGGTATGGAGGTTCGCTAATGCCTAACAATCTGATTCTAGTAGAAGGCGCTGATGATAAATGGTTTTTTACCGCTCTACTGAAAAGAACTCAACTAACTGCCAATATCTACCCCCCCGCAGAATCTGAATGTGGTGTAGATGGCAATGGCATTGACAACTTACTGGATAGCTTGCCGATCCTTCTCAAACAACTATCGACACAACAACTGGATCGACTAGCTATCGTCATTGATGCAGACTCCACTGCCAACAACTTTGGTTTTGACGCTAGAAGAGAAAAAATTAAATCAATCATTGAAGCTTCCGGCTATCAAATTCCAGATCAGAAACCGGGACAATACCAAGGTGAGTTATTTGAACATTCGCGAGGCTTTCCCCCTATTGGCTTATGGATCATGCCCAATCACCAACACGATGGAATGTTAGAAGATTTTCTTCTGCCCTGCATCGAGCATACTGAACGCAAAGAAATTCTGGATATAGTTGATAGTAGCATCGCTGACTTGAAAAGCCGTGAATCACTCACCCCCATCCGCTTCAGTGATACCCACGAAAGCAAAGTAAGGTTATCCACTTGGCTAGACTGGCAGAAAAAACCCAACAACTGCCGCATGTTAAGTTCTGCCTGCGCCCTCAAAGAAGGCTGGCTTAACCCCGATCACGATAATATCAAAGCCCTTACCGCTTGGCTAACCCGCGTATTCCAATAACATGAACGGACTTAACCCCCAACAACAAGCCGCCGTCACCCACCTCGGCTCTCCCCTCCTCGTCCTCGCGGGCGCTGGCAGTGGCAAAACCCGCGTCATTACGCAAAAAATTGCGTGGATGATTCGCAAAGGCGTGCATTCTGCCGACCAAATCGCGGCGATCACCTTCACCAACAAAGCCGCCCGTGAAATGCGCGAACGCGCCACGCAACTCTTGACCAAAGAAGAAGCCAAAGGCTTGACCGTTTCCACCTTCCACACCCTTGGTTTAAACATCATCAAGCGCGAAGCCAAACGTTTAGGTTACAAAGCCAATTTCAGCATCCTCGACGCGCAAGACAGCGAAGCCATCCTCAAAGAACTCGCGCACAAAGAAGATGTGGAAGAAGCCGACAACCTGCGCTGGATTATTTCACGCTGGAAAAACGACTTCATCTCGGTCGAACAAGCCGCTTTGCTGGCAAATACCACCGATGAAAAGCTAGCCGCGATTTTATACGAAAAATACCAGCGCCAGATCAAAGCCTACAACGCTGTCGATTTCGACGATCTCATCGTTTTACCCGTGCAACTCTTCGAGCAACACCCCGACGCCCTGCAACACTGGCAACACAAATTACGCTACCTTTTGGTCGACGAATACCAAGACACCAACGCCTGCCAATACCGCCTAATCCGCTTGCTGGCTGGCATTCGCGGCGCACTCACTGCCGTAGGGGATGACGACCAATCCATCTACGCTTGGCGCGGCGCACGCCCTGAAAACATTGCGCAATTGCAAACCGATTACCCCACGCTCAAAGTCATCAAGCTGGAACAAAACTACCGTTCCACCAGCCGTATTTTGCAAAGTGCTAATAAACTCATCGGCAACAACCCGCATTTATTTGAAAAAAATCTGTGGAGTACCCTCGGCGAAGGCGACCCAATCCGCATTATGCCCGCCCGCACCCCCGAACACGAAGCCGAAAAAGTCATCGGGGAAATCCTCAAAGCCCGTTTCCGTGACCGCGCCGACTTCAAAGATTTTGCTATCTTGTACCGTGGCAACCACCAAAGCCGTTTGTTTGAAAAAGCCCTGCGCGAGAACAATATTCCCTACAAAATCAGTGGCGGTACGTCGTTTTTCTCCCGCGCTGAAGTCAAAGACATCCTCGGCTACCTGCGCCTCATCGCCAACCCCGACGACGATGCTGCATTCCTGCGCATTATCAACACCCCCAAACGTGAAATCGGCACGTCTACCCTAGAAAAGCTCGGCGAATACGCCCACGAACGTCACGCCAGTCTATTCACCGCAGCCCAAGAACTCGGCTTTGCCCAACGCATTTCCGCTAAAGCCCAACAACGGGTGGAAACCTTCGGCTTCTGGCTACACGAAATGATCCGCGCCGCTGAAAACGCCGACCCCACGCAAATTGTCAAACAAGTTATCAACGATACCGGCTACGAAGATTGGCTCAAAAATACTTGCAACACCCCAAAACAAGCCGAATCCCGCATGAAAAATGTCTGGGAAATTGTTGAATGGGTACGCAAACTCCACGACGACGGGGCAGGCAAAGAAACCCTCAGCGACATCATTGCCCACATGAGTTTGGTCGATATGCTGGAACGCAATAGCGAAGAAAAAGAACAAGATGCGGTCGCCCTAATGACCTTACACGCTGCCAAAGGCTTGGAATTTCCCAACGTATTCTTGGTCGGCGTAGAAGAAGAACTGCTCCCACACGCCAATAGCGTCGACGAACACAGCATCCAAGAAGAACGCCGCCTCGCCTACGTGGGTATTACCCGCGCCCAGAAAAACCTCACCATCAGCTACGCCAAAGTACGCTCACGCTACGGCGATGCCGCCACCGTTGAACCCAGCCGCTTCCTCGACGAACTTCCCCCCGAACATCTCGAATGGGAAGACAAAAAAGTCGTGTCGCCAGAAGAACGTCAGGAAACAGCGCGGGCGTATATTTCTAACTTGCAGGCTTTACTGGGGGATTAAAGCAGGCATTATTGAGAAAGAGCACTCCACTCCACCCATTTTTCCACCCGTTTTTTGCCATCAAAACGCACTAAAAACCACTCCACGCCATCGTCCCCTTCACGGTGATCGAGCAACGTTACCTTGTCACCTTTGATCAGGTACATCTTGGTTTGCGTTTTGGCATCCGGCTTATTGTGTAAAACTGCTTTGTCGATGGTGATTTTACGGGTAGCTGCGGGGGTTTTCGCTGTCACATCAGAGGAGTCTTGCGTATCAGCAATCACTTTTTTCAACAATTTCCCGGCTGAATCGTAGATTTTGACGAAATACAAATCGCCATCCGTACCCACCATCGCACCTTCTGACCACACATAGGGTTTGCCTTGGTTAAAACGGTAATCCGTACTGTACCAACGTGGTCCTGAGCGTTGCGCCGTGCTCAGGGTTTTGGTTTCTGGGGTCAAGGTAGGGTTACTGATCGGCTCTTTGTATTCCTGAAATTTACCCTGCGCTTTATTCCACAAGTGCAAGCGGTAGAACAGATTGACACCGCCATAACCCACGCCTTCCAGCACCGCCACATCACCGTAACCGTCAAAGTTGAAATCGGCTTGCAGCAATAAACCATCAATGGTTTGGCTGCCTTCGGGGACATCGGGCATCTCCCCCAATGTTTGTGTTTTGCCCTTGGGAAGGTTGGCAATAATGGTATTGCCTTGCTGCTCCACTGCCACGTTCACCTTAGCTTCGGGAGAAAACGTGATGGGCAATTTGGCATGACCTTGGGGTTCAGTGAATGCCGCAGCATTCAGGGCAAACAGGCTTGCGCCCAATAAAGACAACCCTGCTGGGATGGGCTTGTGCATGATTTTACTTCGCTGATTTAAACATTTACACCTTAGACCTTTATACCAGATTTCGTTCGGATTAGTCTGGATAAAGTGCCGCAAGTTCTGAGGTTTTCACTGTTGCTTGTCCGGTGGATAACGTAAATCCTTGCAAGGCTTGCCACAAACCTGCGCCGCGCCAGCCACCGCTGCTGCGACCATAGAGCACCGCATTGAGCGCATCAATTTCAGCCTGCAATACCGGCGGTGCTTGCTCACGGAAATTTGCCAGCAAAGCAGGTCGTAAGTGCAGCCCGGTCTCCATCCATTGCAGTAAGGCATCATGGGCAGCTTGCGCTTGGTTTTGCTTACAAGCTTGTTCCAGCCGTTGCCAGGCTGTTTTGGCATCTGGTTTACGGACTTTTGGAGGCGTACTGGCGGTTTTAGCCGATTTATTAAGAG
Organism: uncultured Thiothrix sp.; assembly: GCA_964398375.1. Lineage (GTDB taxonomy): Bacteria > Pseudomonadota > Gammaproteobacteria > Thiotrichales > Thiotrichaceae > Thiothrix. The sequence continues at coordinate 9,206 of CAYNNA010000068.1, read as the reverse complement.
CCGTTTGGGATTTTTTCCAAAAATACCACAGCAACCACCCGACCGATAATGCCCCCCAAATAATCAGCAGTGCAGTGGCATACCAGTCCCACGAAAACCAAGCAAACCAACCAGCGGAGGCTGCAGGTGTATCCGAGTTTTTAACAGGTTGCGGCGTTTGGGGCGCTGCTTGCGCCGGTTCCGCTGCTGTGGGCGCATTCGCAGTAGCGGGTGCTGCCTGTCCGCCAGTCACCACGAGTTTCACTGGGTCAAGCGTAGTCGTTTCCTGTTTACCCTTGGCGGTATTCCACCAATCAATACTCAAGCCGGGAAATTCGTACTCACCATTGTAAGGGGCAACCACCACCCACTTTTCCTGACGCACGCCCACAATGCCGTTGCTACCGGGGTCGTTACGCAATTCGGGTTGATCGGTGTATGCCTTGATACCCGCAGGCGCTTGGATGTCGAGTTTGGGCAATTGTTCAGCAGCCAAACCATCCGCCACAATCGCCAACGTCAACGTAACCGGTTCACCCGCTTTCAATTTATCAGCAGGTGTCTGCCAGTGCGCATTCAAGGTAAGGCTGTTGGCAGGCAGCCATTGCTTACCGGTATAGCTGGGGGGCTGACCTTGCACTTGCAATGTCAAGGGTTCGGAAAAACGCCGGATGCGTTTGCCACTCAAGCCAAATGGGTCAAATTCATTGCTTTTTTTATCAGCAATAATACCATCAAAGGTGGTGCGCCCTAAGGTTAGCGTACCGCTTTGCTGCGGAGTAAGCGCGTAACGGCGCTCAATCACCTGATAATTACGCCCATTGCGCATCAAAGTCGTGTTGCGGGTTTTGCCCAGTTGCTGAATATTGCCTTTGCCTGCTTCCACTTCGGGGTGACTAAGGCTGGCTTGCGGTTGCAAGGGGGTAATGTGCAACATGCGCTGGGTAATCACGATTTGCTGCTGCACATACGGCTGCTGCGGTTCGGCGGTGAGTTCAATCAGAATATCGGGTGCTCCCCCGGTGTTCGCCTGCGGGGGTGGCTGATCCATGACTTGCAAATCCAACGCCTGACTTTGGTCTGCGCCAAAAGCAATCGGGGGAATCGGCACAGTGCCGGTACGACGCGGGTATAAACGCAACTCCCACGTAGTAGTGATGGCACTGACACCGTTCACCATGCTAAAACTGTTGCTTTGCGAACGCCCGCGTATGTCAAAGTCCTGTTCTAAAGGCGAAAAGTCTGGCTCACCGGATACGATGCCATCCGCCGTAAACGTGAGTGCCACGGGATCACCCAATGCCACCGGATTGCGGTCAAGCTGTGCCATAATCGCAGCGGCTTGCGCCCCCAATGGCAACAGCCATAACCATGCTATCAAGAGTAACCTTACCATTCATCACCCCTTGCCTGCGCACCACGTTGTTGATATTGGTACTGAAACTTGCGTCGCCACAAACCGGATGGGTCATCAGGAATACGCCGCAACCATTGCTCGGTGGCTTGCTCCTGTTCACGCTGCTGCGGGTCGTCAGCAGCAGCTTCCGCTACTTGCTCTGCCTTTTCACCGTTTTGCTCACCTTGTTTGGCTTGCTCTTTCTCCTGTTTAGCTTGTTCGTCAGCAGCTTGTTGTTGCGCTTGCTGCTGTTCATCCGGTGAAGCATTGGGTTGCGGCGTTTGTGAACCTTGCCCCTCCGCCCCTTGTTCCTGCTGCTGACCTCCACCTTGTTGGTCTTGCTGCGGTTGCTCTTGAGGCTTTTTCTGAGAATTTTGTTGCTTCTGTTGTTCCTGCTGTTGCCGAAGTGCCTCTTCCACTATTTTCAGGTTATGACGCGCATCGTCATGCTTAGGGTCGGCGTCTAATACCCGCTTGTAGGCAATAATTGCCTCCTTAAACTTACCGGCTTTCGCTTGTGCATTGCCATAATTGTACTGTCCGGTAATGCTTTGCTGTGCGGCATATTGTTGTGCAGCGGTTTGGTAGTCCTTGTTTTTATACGCTGACGCCCCCTTCCATTCAGGGTTCTGAAAAAGTTCTGAAGCGCGGGCGGGTTGCCCGTTATCCAGCGCTTCTTGGGCTTGTTGATCGGGTGTCAGCCATAAATCATCCCAACTGAACGCCAAGGCAGTTTGCGGTTGGGGCAACAATACGCAGACCAATAACACCCCTAACCAGCCACGTCGAAACGTCAGCGCCGCCAGCGGCAATAGCAACAACACCAGCCAATAGCCTTCATTCACCCACGCATCGGTTTGACGACCTTGGCTCTTGCTTAACTGCTGTTGGCTAAGTGACTGCCACTGCTGACTCAAAGTATTCACATCGGCATCACCCAACGCCGCTTGCGTGAAAACCCCGCCACCGGCTTTCGCAATACGAGCCAAATCGTCTAGATTCACGGTCGCAATCACGGTTTTGCCCGCACTGTCCAGCAAAAACCCCCCTCTAGGGCGTGGTATCGGCGCACCATCCGCCGACCCCAATGACAAAACCGATACGTTGTAACCCATGCCCCACGCTTTATTCGCTGCGGCAATCGCGGCTTCCGTATCCGCCACGCCATCCGCCATCAACAAAATACTACCGGTTTTCATTCCCGCTTGTTTCAACAATTCAACCGCAAGCTGAATCGCCGGAGTCAATAAACTGCCGGGGGCTGGCATAATATCAGGCGAAAGATTTTTCACCTGTTCTTGAATCGTCGCAATGTCATCCGTCAAGGGTGAAACCACAAATGCATCCCCTGCAAACACCACCAACCCATTTTGCGCATCTTGACGCGCATTGAGAATGTCGAGCAATTTGAAACGCGCCAAGGTAATACGGTTAGGTTTTTCATCATCGGCATACATCGAGGTAGAAAAATCCATCGCCACGACCAAGGCTTGCTGATCCCGAAATACCGGCACTTCGCGTTTCTCCCACGCGGGGCCTGCCATTGCCACAATCGCCACCAGCAACGCCAGTGACAGCCAAGCCAACGGCAACCATCCCCAACTGCCCGGCGTACCACTCAACACAAATGGCATCAACTGCTTATCGACAATGCGTTCCCAGCCACCTTGTTGACGCGCGTGCAACCATTTCATGCTCAGAATCAGCGGCAGTACTAACAATAACCATAGCCATTCCGGGTGGAGAAAATGCAGATTATTCAACATAACACCTTCACTCCCGTTCTATCCGCAACACGGCTGCTAACAGCGTCAGCACCAGTGCAGCCAGCAACGGCCAACGGAACAATTCTTGCTGCGGTCGCCATTGTTGCGCTTCTTTTTCCACGGGTTCGAGCCGATCCAATTCCGCGTAAATTTTGTGGAACTCTTCGGTATCATGCGCCCGAAAATACATCCCACCCGTGCCGGTAGCAATCGCTTTCAACGTGCGCTCATCCAAATCCGCCGACGGATTCATCAATTGAAACCCAAACACGCTGCGCATTTGGTCGCTTTCCGAACCGATCCCCACCGTGTAAATTTTTAAACCCACGGCTGCTGCCATTTCCGCCGCTTCCAAGGGGCTGACACTGCCAGCGGTATTCGCGCCATCGGTCATCAGGATCAATACACGATTTTTTTTCGGGCTATCCTGCAAGCGTTTGAGCGCCAACCCAATCGCATCGCCAATGGCGGTGCGTTCGCCCGCCAAACCAATTTGCGATTCATTCAACAAACGCAGCACGGTTTGACGGTCAAAGGTTAACGGCGCTTGCAAATACGCCTGATCACCGAACAACACCAAGCCAATACGGTCGCCGGTGCGTTTACGCACAAACTCTCCCGCTACGGCTTTGGTTGCCACCAAACGGTCAACCACCTGCCCATTGAGGATAAAATCTTGCTCCTGCATACTGCCTGATAAATCGACAGCCAGCATCAAATCTCGCCCTGATACCGGCATTGCTACCGTATCACCCACCCACACCGGACGCGCTGCCGCCACCACCAAGAAGATCCACGCAGCACTCGCCAGCAACAATGCCAACAAGCCGAACCACGAACGCCCCAATACCTTGCCGCCCTGCTGAAAATCCTCCAAAAACGGGACTTTCAACGCCACCCCTTGCTTGGGTTCTGCCGGTTTCAGCCACCAACGCACCACCAACGGTAAAGGTAGCAAAATAAACATCCACCACCAGAGGAATTCATACATGATCTTTCCCCCGTTGTAGCTTGATCCATTCACGGGTGGCTTGCAGCACGGCTTTAGTTTCGGCTTGTGTTTCTGGGCGATAAGGCACTTCGGTGAGTAAATGTGCCAACTTGCTGCCAAATAAGGGCTTACCTGCTGTGTCGTCTAAAAACTTGACCCAAGCTGCGCCAGTCAGCCCCGCCACGGTTTGCCGCCCATACTGACTGATCGCCACCCGCCGTAGCAACACGGACAGTTCGCGCAATAAGGCTTTGGTATTCGTACCGTGTTGACGTTGCAAGCGTTCCAACTCCAGCAAAGCGCTTTCCAAGCCTTGCTCAGCGCGTTTTTGCTGCCGCCAACGCCAAAATAACCAAGCAATCACCGCCAACATTAACATCACTAACAGCCACCAGCCCGGTGCTGGCGGCCACCAGCCGATCGGGTCGGGCAAATGAATATCACGCAGTGGCAATTCTTCCGGGTTCATCGCAACCCCCGTGACAATTTCAGCAAGCGTTCATTATCGCTGTCAGCGGTCGACAATTGCACCAAGGGAATGCGGTAGCTGCGGCTGAATTCCTGCAAAGTTTTTGCCGCTTGCGCCACACGGTTGCTGTAACGTTCACGCCACAGCCGCAAACCCAAATTCAATAATAAATGCCGTTTACCGTCGGTCAAACGCAAGCTGCCGTTATTAGGCAGTTTCTCTTCAAACGGATCATGAATTTCCACCAAGGTTAATTGCGAATGTTGCGCAATCATTGCCAATTGCCGCAACGCTCCCGGTGTCACTTGCCGAAAATCACTTAGAATAAACAATTGACTGCCCGGTTGCGTTACTCGGCGTAAGCGTGTCCAACTGGCTTGCAAATCGCTTCGACTTCGCTCAGCGACCGTGAGGCGAGTCATACCACTCAACTGGCGCAACAAATGCAAAGCAGAGGAACGGCTTCGCGACGGCTTGAATTCGGTATGTGTGCCATTTTGCAAAATACCACCAATACGGTCGCCATCATCGAGGGTTTTCCATAGCAATAACGCCGCAATCTGTGCTGCCAACACCGACTTAAAACGCCCACGGGTGGCAAAAAACATCGACGGGCGGAAATCCACCCATAACAACACCGGCTTTTCGCGCTCTTCCTCAAACACCTTGGTATGCACCCGCCCGCTACGCGCCGTTACCCGCCAGTCAATGGTACGAATATCATCACCGGGCTGGTACATACGCGACTCCGCAAAATCCATGCCGCGCCCTTTGTGAACCGAACGGTGCAGGCCCGCGTGACGCGCCCGAATATGCTTTTTCGCCAAATGCAAGGTGCGCACTTGCCCCTGCAAGCGCAACAAGGATTGCAGGGAACTAAACACAATCCCTTCGCCTGCTACCTCTGCCATCAAGGAACCGCCACCAATGCCAGCAATTCATCAATGATATGGTTGGCGGTCATGCCATCTGCTTCGGCTTCAAACGTCAGCAATAAACGGTGGCGCAACACGTCATGTGCCACCGCCTGCACGTCTTCAGGGCTGACGAAATCGCGCCCCGCCAACCATGCATGAGCGCGGGCGCACCGATCCAGTGACAAGGTAGCACGCGGGCTGCCGCCATAGGCGATGCTGCCTGCCAAGGATTTGCCGTAACGTTCCGGGTTGCGGGTTGCCAACACCAATTGCAAGAGGTAGGTTTCCACCTTGTCGGTCATGTAAATATTCAGCACATCCTGCCGCGCTAAAGCTACGTCATTCCGACTCACAAGCGGTGCGACGGTTTCTTTCTCATGACGCACTTGCTGCATCGCTTCTTTGCGCCCCAAATGCAGAATGACTTTTTCTTCGGCAGGCGTTGGGTAATCAACAATCACATGCATTAGGAAACGGTCAAGTTGTGCTTCCGGCAAACGGTAGGTGCCTTCTTGCTCAATCGGGTTTTGGGTCGCCATCACCAAAAACGGTTCGGGCAGTTTCCAGGTCGTGCCCGCGACGGTAATCTGGCGTTCTGCCATCGCTTCCAACAACGCCGATTGCACTTTGGCAGGCGCACGGTTGATTTCATCGGCGAGGATCAAATTGTGAAACAATGGGCCTTTCTGGAAGTGGAACGAACCGTCATTGGGGTGGAACACTTCCGTGCCGGTAATATCCGCTGGCAATAGATCCGGCGTGAACTGCACACGGTGAAAATCGCCTTCGATTCCCTGCCCTAATACCTGAATGGCACGGGTTTTCGCCAAGCCCGGCGCACCTTCCACCAGCAAATGCCCGTCTGCCAGCAACGCGATCATCAGACGATTGATCAGGGATTTTTGCCCAATGATTTTGCTTTGCAAATACTGGGACAACTTGTCAAAGTTTTCTTTTTGGTTCATGTTCACAGCTAGTTATGTGGGTGTAGGGCGGAATATACGCGCCCCATTCCCGTGGTTTCAAGTTAATCATCGTTAATTCAAGTGTAGAGAGTATGAACATCCAAACCCAAATTGAACAGAAAATCCAACAGGCACTGCAACCTGACTTTCTCGAAGTCGTTAACGAAAGCCACATGCACAATGTGCCGCCCGGTTCAGAATCGCATTTTAAGGTGACGGTTGTGAGTGAACAGTTCAATGGAAAAATGCTGATTGCACGCCATCGGCAGATTAATGGCATTTTGGCAGATGAATTAAATGGGAAGATTCATGCGCTGGCATTGCATACGCTGACGCCGGAAGAGTATTTCGCGAAAGCGGGCAAGGTGGCAGAATCGCCCTTGTGCATGGGCGGCGGCAAGGCATAAAAAAAGCGGGGTTGTTGGCTCAGGACAACCCCGCTGGGAGATGCTGCCCTTAATATCGGAGGAGTGCGGGCAGCAGTGCGAAAACGTTAGCGTTATCTCTTATCTTTCAATCTACATAGCCATTTGATGGCTCATGCTCGGTCTTAGTTCCCTTGCCGGAAACATTCTAGCAATTAAACTGGCGGTTTCACCCATCTGGTAGGTTTTACGCGGCAGTTCATGACCTTCCATTAAGCTATCCAGCGTAATGTCTTCCATGAAGCGGTAAAACTGACTGCTCAGGTCTAACCACATGCGTTGCACCAAATCCCGACCGCGCATCGCAGTGCTGTGCGAGGCATTCAGTTCTACCAGGGCATCATCCTCAGCGGCTTGGACAATTTCTGCCAAGGTAATTTCATCCGCATGGCGGCTCAAACGATAACCACCACCTGGACCACGAATGCCTTCGACCAAACCTTCGTTACGTAAGCGGGCGAATATCTGCTCTAAATAAGACAACGAAATCCCCTGCTGTGTTGCCAGATCACCCAAGCGCACCGCACCTTCGTCATCGTGGATAGCCAAAGCCAGCATCGCCATAATCGCATGTTGACCTTGTGTGGATAGTTTCATGTCTGTCTCCTAACTGAGTACTTGTCATTGATCTTTCATACGCACTATACGGGGACACAACACTAAGGAAAAGTCGAAATTTTTAATTAAAAAGATCGAAAAAATCGAACATTTCTTTTGAAAACATTACAATTATTTAACCTTTCCGTAACATCTCCAAATTACGTTGGGCATCGGCATTACCTTTAGCAGCCGCCTCATTGAATAATTTTTCTGCTTTTTTAGGATCTTTATTAACCCCTTTACCCAAGACCAATAGCACACCCAAGTTGTTTTGCGCCTCAGCAAACCCCGCTTTAGCGGCTTTATCATACCAGTAAGCGGCTTGCTTATCGTTTTGCGTGACACCTCGCCCATCTTCATACAATAATCCAAGGTTGTATTGGGCTTTGGGGTAGTTTTGCTTGGCAGCTTGCTCATACCAATACGCAGCTTCGCGCAAATCCGCTGGCAAGCCACCGATACCGTCTTCGTACATTGTCCCCAGCATCAATTGCGCCTGTTTATCACCTGACTCTGCTGACTGACGCAAGACTTCAGGTTCGATGCCAGTAAGATCCAGTTTATCCGATACCTGCTCCTCCTGATCGGCGGGTTGTGCCAGCATGGGCAGAGATACGGGCGTGCTAACCGGTTCCGGGCGACTGGAGGGATCAACCACCGGAATCGGCGGCATAGTGGCAGCCGCTGCTACGTGCGTTTCGGCACGTTGCCGGGGTTCCTGCATTTTCAGGTTATTAGAAGTGGCAATTGCTTGCGCAGGCGCACCATTATCCAGTGAAAGCAGTGCCAAGCGGGCAGCAACATGACCTTGTGATGCCGCTTGATCAAACCAGTAACGCGCCTGTTGGTCGTCGGCGGGCACATATTGCCCGTTTGCATATAATAAGCCTAGGCCGTATTGGGCTTCCATGTACCCAGCTTGGGCGGCACGCTGTTGCCAGTCTAGCGATTGCTTAAGGTCGGCTTGTGGATTTTCCTCATTGCGATACAGCATGGCTAACTTGTATTGCGCCTTAGCATCGCCACGTTCAGCCGCCGCTTGTAATGCAGCCAATTCGCCGCCAACGTTAGTCTCGGTTTTACGGCGGTTGCGATACCAGTTTTCCACGCTGGAACCCTTGGATGCCCCGTCTGTTTGCGGCATTGCTGCGGGCGCGGGAACGCTCCCATTCCAAGGTGGCGGAGCTTCATTCATATTGACTGGCTGTGCGGGTGCAATGTGAGGGTTAGCAGTAACAGAAAATGGCAAGATGGTACTCGCCGTCATCCCCAATAGCAAAACTTTTATTATTCTCATGGCAGCCCCAATGCGTAATAGATTATTATGATCATAGGTTTTTATATCTAATGATTATTTTGCCGCTCAGCAACCTAACCTTAGATGAATATTTCTTTCCAGCTTCCCATTGCTATAGTATTAACCTGAAGTAAGCCATTTTAAGGGGAAACATGGGTGTCTGCGCTGGATCTCGCCAAATACATCAAAAATCGCCTGACCGCGTTAAACATGACGATGGTAGCTGCCGCAGACCGCTCCAAGATTTCGCGCCAAACATGGCATAAGCTCCTGAATGCCGACATAGACGAGGCAAAGCTTTCCACGCTCATGAAAGTAGCAGAAACCCTGCAAACACATCCACTTAGCACAGCGATTCAGAGCATCCTAAAAATCTCGCACCCAGCCCTGTGGTTCATTTA
>CAYNNA010000067.1:0-16185 GCA_964398375.1 uncultured Thiothrix sp. | reverse complement strand
AATGCCTTTAACTCATTGATCCGTGAATCAAAGGGCTAGGCTCTGAATCGCTGCCAAGCTACCGAACATAGGGAGGCGTTGCCTCCCGCGCTATCCTCCCCGACCTGAAGGACGGGGTTTGCCGCGCAATCTGATCAAGCTGACCGACAAAACTAAAACAACGTAACCTTCCACAATGCAAACCCCGTAGAGACGCAAGATTTTGCGTCTCTACATCATCAGGAGAAAACCAACATGACCTTCATCATGGTCGACATCGAAGCCGATGGCCCGATCCCCGGCGATTATTCTATGGTCAGTTTCGGCGCGGTGATTGTTAAGCCGGATTTGCAGCGCACCTTCTACGGGCAACTCAAACCCATTTCCGAACGCTGGATTCAGCAAGCTCTCGCTGTTAGCGGGCATACCCGTGAGGAAACGCTTATGTTTGAGGAACCTGCTGTCGTCATGCAACGCTTTGCCGATTGGCTCAAGCGCGAAGTCAAAGGTCGCCCGCATTTCATCGCCGACAACAACGGCTTTGACTGGTCGTTTATCAACTGGTATTTCCACCATTTTCTGGGTGACAACCCGTTTGGCTACAGCTCCACCAATCTGGGTTCACTGTACAAAGGCGTGGTGCGGGATATGTTTCAGAATTTTAAGCATTTGCGTAAAACGGCGCATGATCATCATCCGGTCAATGATGCAAAGGGGAATGCGGAAGCGTTGCTCACATTGGCACGGCAATATGGCTTGAAATTGCCTTAAAACCTTACGCCTCATCCAAAGCCGAGCGCATTCGCATTGCCTTGCGCTCCGGCTGATCAATGAAGGTTCGCAAATAGCCAATGTCTTTGCCTGACACCCCCATGCTGGCGAAAACCTGATCCCACTCATTCACTACCGCAGCTACCTTGAACCATTCCTCAATAGCCCCATCGCGGCTAAGCCCGAACAAATGGCATTCAGACAATGCATTACCTAATGATCCGACCGCGCCTTGTTTGCCGACCCCCATTTGTTGGTAGCCTGCATTCGAGGTATTAGGCAGCACATCAAACGCGGGGGCAAGCACCCAAGACCCGGCATCAAACAGGAAAGCGTGGTTCTTTTCATGATCATCGGAGTTTTCGATCAGGATGTTGAAAACCATGCGCCGGAACAACTCTACCCGTTGTGAGGCTTGCAAACTGGCAGCTCCCGACTGCAACAAAAAGGAAGCCATTGCCCCGTAGCTCAACTCATCCAATGGTGATGCACCAAAACCAACGCCTGCCAGCAACACTGTTTTGGCAGACAGGGCGCGTAAGCGTTGCCCGGCGTAGCGGTCGAAACGTTCAATAGCCACCACATGCCCAAACAGTCCGGGCAATACCACCGAATGAGCGACGTTGATACCGGTTTGCGCTGCGAGTGTCAGGGAAGCGTGTTCGATTAAACCGAGATCAATGTTTGCGCCGCGTGGAAATTTCGCAATCCAGTCTTTACCGTCCATTGTTACTAAGGCTTTGGGGTGCGCTCCACCCATGGTTTTAGTGGTTCCGGCAATCAACTTTTCCTGTTCTGTCAACGGTTCATTGGCATCAATACGCTCAATCAAGGCTTGCAAGGCATGAATGGAATCGGCACTGGGCAAAGGCTCGCCCCGGTGTGGCAGGTAGCTGGTTTGATCGACGGAAAACCCCAATGCACCAAAGCGATGGTCGCCCGCGTAGTACAGAAAGTCCAAAGCCGTTGCCCGTGGCGGATTGTCAATGAAGCGAATGGCACGTTCGCCCCAGCGATCTGGCATTGCATCATCCAATGCCCCAAACAGTCTGTCACGCACGGTGGGCAACAGCATTGCGCGTTGCAACGGCATATCGCCAGACAGTGGGTAGCCGTTTGCCAACCAACTGCGCTCGTAGGTAAAGGCAACACCGCGTCCACCCAGTGCCAGCGAAGCCATTCCCACACGTACTGGCTCGTTGGGGGCGGTCAAATCCCAAACGGCGAGTTCATTGCCGGGGAGGATTTTTGGTGTATTCATGCTCGCCCCTTAGGCAATTTTGCCAACTCGATAGCAAGGGCTTGCTCATCACTAGCGGGATCTGCCAAGTTAGCCGCGTGATGGATTTTGCCGACTAACCACAGTGACATCATGTAAACCGATACGCCAACAGAAGGATCACCCGCTTCCACGCGTTGCAGCGTCGGCACTGAAACGCCAACCCGTTGCGCCCATGAACGCAAGGATTCACCTCGGCGCAAGCGTGCGATACGCAAGTCCGCACCCAGTTTGGCAAGGGCGTGCTGAACTTGTTTAGGGCTGGTTGATGCGGTTTTGGCGGTTTTGCTCATGCACATAAGTATAGACAAATAATCAATTTCGTGAATATTTTTATTATTGGCAATCACCTCGGCACAAACATTTTCCGCATTGCACAAAACTCAGGTAATATCGTCAGAACTCCGCTGCGTTTCTAATGACATAAGGACGATTACCGCTATGAAAGACGAATTAGACCAAGCCGCTCTCGACTACCACCGCTTCCCGCAACCGGGCAAACTCGAAGTCACCCCCACCAAAAACATGGCGAACCAGCGCGATTTGGCACTGGCGTATTCCCCCGGTGTGGCGGCAGCAAGCCTTGCGATTGCGGCTGACCCCGCGTGTGCAGCGGATTACACCTCACGCGGTAATCTGGTGGCGGTCATTTCCAACGGCACGGCGGTGCTAGGCTTGGGTTCGATCGGCGCACTCGCCTCCAAACCCGTCATGGAAGGCAAGGCGGTATTGTTCAAGAAATTCGCGGGCGTAAATGCCTTCGACATTGAAATGGATACGCTCGACGTTGACCGCTTGGTGGATGCGATCAGCCTGCTTGAACCGACGTTCGGCGGCATTAACCTCGAAGACATCAAAGCACCCGAATGTTTTGAGGTGGAAAAACGCCTCAAGGCGATGATGAAAATTCCCGTGTTCCACGACGACCAACATGGCACGGCGATTTGCGTGGCAGCGGCAATCCGTAACGGTTTGCGCGTCGCGGACAAGAAGATCGAAGACGTGAAACTGGTGTGTTCCGGCGCAGGTGCGGCGGCGATTGCCTGCCTGAATTTGCTGGTCGAAATGGGCTTAAAGAAAGAAAACATCATCGTCAACGACCGTTTCGGCATTATCTACCAAGGTCGGGTTGAAGAAATGAACCCGTACAACGCAGCTTACGCCATCGACACCGAAGCTCGCACGCTGGATGATGTGATGGACGGGGTGGACGTTTTCCTCGGTTTATCCGCACCCCGCGTGCTGAAACAGCACCACGTTAAGGTGATGGCAGCAAATCCCCTGATTCTCGCGCTCGCTAACCCAGAGCCTGAAATTCGCCCCGAACTGGTGTACGAAGTGCGTTCTGACGCGATCATTGCGACCGGACGCAGCGATTACCCCAACCAAGTGAACAACGTATTGTGCTTCCCGTTCCTGTTCCGGGGCGCGTTGGATGTGGGCGCAACCGAAATCAACGAGGCGATGAAAATCGCGGTGGTCGAAGCGATTGGCGATCTGGCAATGCGCGAAGCCTCCGACGCAGTAGTTTCCGCGTATGGCGGGGCGGAATTCCATTTCGGGCGCGACTATCTGATTCCCAAGCCGTTCGACCCGCGTTTAATGACGATTATTCCGCCGCGTGTCGCTAAAGTGGCAATGGAAACCGGCGTAGCAACCCGCCCGATTGCTGATTTCGAGGCGTATGAACGTCAACTGGAAAGTTTCGTGTTCCGCTCCGGCATGACCATGAAACCGGTATTCGAGAAAGCCAAACGCAACCCGCAGCGTATTGTGTTTGCGGAAGGCGAATCCCAGCGCGTGATCAATGCCGCCCAGCAATTGGTGGATGACGGCATTTGCAAACCGATCTTGCTGGGCAATCCTGAACTGATCCAACGTAATATCGAAGCTTACGATTTACGCCTGAAAATCGGTGAAAACATCACCGTGGTTGACCCGCGCAATAACCCCGACTACGAACGCCATGTGGAAGAGCATTACGCGGTGATGTGCCGTAAAGGGGTAACACCAACTTACAGCCGTCGGGTGATGACGGCGCGTACCACGCAAATTGCAGCCGTAATGGTGCGTTGTGGCGATGCCGACGCGATGATTTGCGGGGTGGAGGGTAACTTTATTTCGCATCTGCATTACGTGCGGGATTTGATTGGGGCGCGTCCGGGTTTGAGCGATGTGGCGGCAGTTACCATGCTGATTTTGAAGCAAGGCACGTATTTCCTCACCGATACCCACGTTGGCGATGACCCAACCGCTGAACAGCTTGCGGATAACACCGCATTGGCAGCGGAATTGGTGGCAGGTTTTGGGATGGAACCCAAAGCGGCGTTGCTGTCGCATTCCAACTTTGGCAGTCGCATGAATGTACATTCCGCGAAAATGCGCCGCACGCTGGAAATCTTACGTGAAAAACACCCCGATTTGCTGGTGGAAGGTGAAATGCACGCGGACGCGGCGTTATCGCAAGACATCCGTGATCGTATGTTCAAAGGTTCCGCGTTTGAGGGCGAAGCCAACTTGCTGGTTTGCCCCGATCTGAACTCGGCGAATATTGCGTACAATATGACCAAAACGCTGGCGGATGGTTTACCGGTGGGGCCAATGTTGGTGGGTACAAAATACCCCGCACATATCCTCACCGAAAGCACCACGGTGCGCGGGATTGTGAACATGGCAGCCTTTGCCAGCGTTGAGGCGATGAGCCGCAAAGCGTAAGATTTGACATTCATTTAACCCAAGGATTGGCTATGAAAACTTTAGGCATATTGGTATTTTGCCTCGCGACCTTGTGTGCTTGCACACCGCCGACTGGGAGCGAGCAAGTGACTACCCGTGCGACAGTGACTGGCACAACCACGCAGCCTGATCCCGTCGAAACGCAGATCCGGGCTTTAGAGAAGGCTGGCAAACTCAAGGTGTTGGCAGTGCGTGAATCGTTCCCACCTCAATTTGAACTCGAAGGCTCAGCCCAGGCGATTGCTGAAGTGCAAGCGTTGGCGCAACCGCGCTAGGGTCTTAAGCGGCTATTAAAGGGTTTCCTGCGCTATTTCAGGATATTGCGTATACTCACCCCATCACAACCTATCACATTTGGGTGAAAGCGTATGGACTGGATGAGCTATCTTTACATAGTACTGGGAATAGTGGCGGTGGCAGTGCTAGGCGCTGCCGCGTTCTCCGCTTTTTATAAACGTGCCAAAAAAGACACCGCGTTTGTGCGCACGGGCTTAGGCGGGGAAAAAGTCATTCTCGGTAGTGGTGCATTCGTGTTACCCGTGATTCACGAGGTGATGCCGATCAATATGCAAACCTTGAAAATCGAAATTACCCGTGAAATGGAACAGGCGTTGGTCACAAAAGACCCGCTGCGGGTGGATGTAACCGCTGAATTCTTCCTGCGGGTGGAAGCCCGCCCAGATGCCATTAGTACCGCCGCCCGTGCCTTGGGCTTACGTACTTTGGATAAGGAAGCAATCAGAGAGGTGTTTGAAGCCCCGTGCGTTGCTGCCTTGCGTTCGGTTGCATCAGGGATGGAGCTGGAGGAGTTACACCAAAAACGTGCCGCGTTTGAACACAACGTAGAAGAAGCGGTGAATGCTGAGTTCCACAAAAACGGTTTGGAACTGGTATCGGTGTCCCTCACGGGTCTTGACCAGACCGACAAGAAATATTTTGACCCCAACAATGCCTTCGACGCGAAAGGCTTGAGTATTTTGGAGCAAGTAACCTCCGACAATGCTAAACGCCGCAATAATATTGAGCAAGAAACGGCGGTCGCGATTAAGCAGCGTAACCTCGAAGCCACCATCAAAAAAGAAGAGATGGAGTATAAGGAGGTCGTGGCGCAAAACGAACGCAAGCGTCAAAAAGCTGAGAATGAAGCCGAAACCCAGCGCAAAATTGAAGAAATCAACATCGACAAAGAAATTTCGATTGAACGCGCCCAACAATCCATGAACATGCAACAAGCCGCGTTAGAACGGGAGGTGTCACAGGCGTGGATTGAAACCAATAAAGTCAAAGCCGAATTTGAGAAGATTTCCGAGGAAATCCGTACCGCCCGCGAACGCGCCGAAGCCGAACGTTCCCGCATTGTCGAAGTCATTAGCGCTGAAAAAGAAGCACGTCGTCAAGTGATTATTGCGGAAGCCAATGCCGATGTGGAAAAAATGGCGGCAATGGCAGCGCAGTTACGTTACGAAGTCGAGGCGGCGGGCAAGAAAGCGCTTAATGAGGCATCTAACCTGCTCTCCAACGACCAAATTGCGATGCAAGTCAAAATGGAAATCGTGCGGCAATTGCCGAATATTATCCGCGAAAGTGTGCGCCCGATGGAAAACATCGAAGGCATCAAAATCATGCACATTGATGGCTTAAACAATGCCATCGGGCGCAGTGGTTCTGGTGGTGGTAACAATGGCGGCGATGCGGGCAACGGCAATAACAACGGCGGCGGTGGCAGTAACCTTGCCGAGCAAGTGGTGGATAGCGCCTTGCGTTACCGTGCGCAAGTGCCTTTGATTGAAAGCTTGCTGGGTGAAGTCGGTTTGAAAGGTGGTGCGCTCAATGATATGACGCGCAGTTTACACGCCGGTCTATTTGCTGAAGAGGCAAAACCGACGGAAGCTAAAAAGCCCGAGCCAACACCGGCGCGTGAGCGCGAACAGCCAGTGACTACCGATGATGACGGCTACGACGATGATTACTACCGTGATGAACGTGCTTAAGTCTGTGTCTTAACGTGATTTACGGTTACTGTGGTCAACTTCTGGGTTGTAGCTATACGCAGCAATCCGGCGCTCTTCTTCTGCTTGTGCCAGTATGCCGGGGGCTAATTCCCGCAGTTGTTTGAGTAACCATGCGTAATTTCTGTTATCGGCTGTTATGCCCAGCAGCGCACTGATTTCTAAGGCTTCGGTGGCAAACAGGAGCCGATATTGCGCGTATTGGTTATAAATCAGTGCCTTGTTCCATTCTAAAATCAAGTCGTTGGTGGTTTCCAATAGGTCAGTGTTGACCTTTTGGTATTCTAGCATGTAAGCCAGTTTGCTGCGTATTTGGGTCTCTTCGTGCTGAAGTTGCGTCAGGTTGCTGGTAATGCTGGTTTCTTGGCGTTGGGTTAGCGTGGTGAGCAGGGTTTGGCGGCGTTGGTCGCTGTAAGGCTGGAATACCGTGTTCAGGCTTTGCCCCTTTTGAGGTTTGGGGAGCTTGATGGCTTTGAGCAGCATTTCGGCTTCGCGTAAGTGTTTGCGAATCGCTTCGGTTTCTGCTAACTGAAATTCGCGGCTGTCGCCGAGTGCATCCTGAATGCGTTTTTGCAGGCGTTGCGCTTCTTCATCAAACATGGCGCGTACATGGCGGTCTTCGCCGGTATGGTAATGCAGCCAGAATTCGCGGCGACTGCGGTCAATTTCCTGGTAGGCTTTGCGTAATTGTTGTTGCTGTGCCCAGCGAATGTCGATGATGGTTTGCAGAAAGCGGCGTTGTTCAGGCATTTGTTCCGCCCATTCCCTGACCTTGCCGAAAAAGGTGTGCAATGCCTCCATTTGCTTGAGCATGTCTTGGCGCAAGCCGTAAAGATCCGGGTAGGTGGTACTTTCGTAAGTTTCCAGATTGAGTTCAGTTTTGGATTGTGGTGAGTTTGCCGTATTTTCTGCCGTGTCAACGGGAGGGGTGGGTTCGCGGTTGCCTTGTTTCCAGAGAAAATTGAGTGCGGCAATGACCAACACGCCAGTAAACGCAATCAAGATCAGCAGGCGGGTGTCGTTAGGCAGCTTGAATTTGCTCAGAAAACCGTTTAGCCAGCGTACAAAGACTACAATGCCAGCGGCAGTGGCTAGCCAGAGAATGAATAACAGTAAACCGTGTGAATCCATGAGTGTGAAGGCGCTTCGGTTGAGGGTAATGAATGTGTTGAAGTGTAGCAGAGAATTTCCCAATATTAGTGCTTGACAGCAACCCCTCAAAACGCTTTAATAGCGCCCTCTGTGGCCGGATAGCTCAGTTGGTAGAGCAGGGGATTGAAAATCCCCGTGTCGGCGGTTCGATTCCGTCTCCGGCCACCACCTCATTTTCGATTACCCCCTTTAGCCTGCTGTTAGCGGGCTTCCTTTTGCAAGACTTCTGCTTAATCCTAACGTCAACTCGTGTATCATCATGCTGTTATTGTCGCTTAAGGATTCTTCTCCATGTCTCAACCTGCCAAGCTAGAATTAGTCAGTTTCAAAGTCTGCCCTTTTGTACAACGTTTGGTGATTGCGCTGAATGCCAAAGGGATTGCGTATACCCTGACCCATATTAACCCGCACGAACCGCCGGATTGGTTTAAAGCGATTTCCCCTTTGGGCAAAGTGCCGGTATTGCTGGTCGATGGCACGCCGTTATTTGAATCCGCCGTGATTCTTGAATACCTGGATGAAGTGTTCCCCCCCGCGTTGCATCCGGCTGAACCTTTGGAAAAAGCGCGGCATCGGGCGTGGATTGAGTTCTGCTCTGAATTGCTGGGGCGGCAGTTCCGCATGTTGACGGCGAAAGAGTCCAGCGGTTTTGAAGAGGCGCGTGAATCTTTGCAACAGGGTTTGCAGCGTTTGGATACGGTATTAGCAGCAGATGCGCCGTATTTCGCTGGGGCAAATTTTCATTTGGTGGATTGTGTGTATGCGCCCTTGTTTATGCGCCTTGCGTTACTGAAGCAACATTACGCATTGGAGTTGTCCATGAGTGCGCGGATGCAAGCGTGGAGCGATGCATTGTTAGCGTTAGACACGGTGAAAACCTCGGTGGTTGATGATTTCGAGGCGGTATTTGCTAACTTTCTGAAAGGCAATGATGGTTATATTTTGAAGAGCTAAAATTGTACAAATGCTTGCAGCCATAGGGTTTTTGCTATAAATAAACGGCTCGAATGAAATATTGAGGGCTATGTTTATGCGCATTTATCAAGGCAGCGTTTCTGTTGCAGTTGTTTCAATTATGATTTTGCTAGGTGGTTGTGGCGGCGGTGGGTCGACACAAAATACCGTTATCGGTGGAACCACTGCCCCGGTTGTTCCACCGACTACGGCATCCAAAACGTTTACTGACGTGAAAGTGGCAGATGTGACGACCTGTGTTATCGACAATAGCACTAACCTAATGTGGGAAGTCAAAACCGATGAAGCGGTAGGTGCACTCCCTGATTTCCGTGATAAAGATTACGGTTACAATTGGGGAACTGATGGCAAAACGGCGGGGTCTGCGGCAACCGCGAATCTTCTGGATACGTCCAAGCCGCCGTGTCAGGCATCCGGTACGCTTCTGACTAAATGCGCGACCGATGCGTATGTCAGGGCAGTCAATGCCGCAGCGTTGTGTGGCTATACCAACTGGCGTTTACCCACTACGACTGAATTATTGGGTTTGATTGATACGACACGATCAGCGCGACCATTCATTTACCCAGCATTAGGTAGCACCTCCTCCGATCCTGAAGTGCAAGGTCAAGCAGTGCGTGGTTATTGGGCTTCCAATACGGCGAGCGTCGGTCATGCAGCGGTAAGTTTTTCCTTGACAACCGGTGATCGCGCCCAAGGACATGGCGACAGTTACAATTACTTACGCTTAGTCCGCAATAACTGATCCTACTTCCTACTCCATTGCTCCCTTCACCCCTTGCGGGGGAAGGGCTGGGGATGGGGGGTTAAGGCGTAGCCTTAGAAAAACAAGGCGACTTTGGCTTCTGCACGGTACTTATGCAGCAACGGCTCCGTGTAGCCATTCGGCTGCTCGCGCCCTTTGAACACTAAATCACAAGCGGCTTTAAATGCGACGCTTTTGTCGAAGTTGCTGCTCATTTTGGTGTAAGTTGGGTCGCCTTTGTTTTGTGCGTCCACTTTGGTTGTCATGCGCTTGAAGGCTTCTAGGATTTGCGCTTCGGTACAGATACCGTGATGTAACCAGTTCGCCATGTGTTGGCTGGAAATACGCAAGGTGGCACGGTCTTCCATCAAGCCTACGTCGTTTACGTCTGGCACTTTGGAACAGCCAACGCCTTGGTTGACCCAGCGCACCACGTAACCGAGGATGCCTTGCGCATTATTGTCCAGTTCCTGCTGGATTTCTGCCGCGCTCCAGTTTGGATTCGCTGCCACCGGAATGGTGAGGATGTCGTCAATATTGGCACGCTGGCGGCTTTTCAGCTCTTCCTGACGCGCAAAAACATTGACCTTGTGGTAATGCATGGCGTGTAAAGTGGCTGCGGTGGGGGAGGGAACCCAAGCGGTATTGGCGCCCGCCAGTGGATGTCCGATTTTGGTTGCCAGCATGTTTGCCATTTGATCGGGAATCGCCCACATGCCTTTGCCGATTTGTGCATGACCCGGTAGACCGCATTCCAAACCGATGTCGACGTTCCAGTCTTCGTAAGCCTTGATCCACGCAGCGGTTTTCATATCGCCTTTGCGAATCATCGGGCCAGCTTCCATTGAAGTGTGCATTTCATCGCCGGTGCGGTCGAGGAAGCCGGTGTTGATGAACACTACCCGTTCCTTGGCGGCGCGGATGCATTCTTTCAGGTTGACGGTAGTGCGGCGCTCTTCATCCATAATGCCGACTTTCAGGGTGTTGCGCGGCAGTTTGAGGGCATCTTCGATGCTGCCGAACAGGTCATTGGTGAAAGCGACTTCTTCGGGGCCGTGCATCTTTGGCTTAACGATATACACCGAGCCGGTGCGGGAATTGCTGAATTTGGCACTGCCATTGAGGTTGTGGATGGCAAGCATGGATGTCATGTAACCATCCAGAATGCCTTCGGGAATTTCGTTACCGTCTTGATCCAGGATCGCGGGGTTGGTCATCAAGTGACCAACGTTGCGCACAAACAATAGGCTACGACCGGGCAGGGAAATCGTGCCACCGTGAGCGGAGGTGTATTCGCGGTCAGGGTTCATGGTGCGGGTAAAGGTTTTGCCACCTTTGCTGACCTGTTCGCTCAAATCGCCTTTCATCAAGCCGAGCCAGTTGGTGTAAATCAGCACTTTATCGACATCATCGACGGCGGCGACAGAATCTTCGCAGTCCATAATGGTGGTGAGCGCGGCTTCCATGAGAACGTCGTTAACGCCTGCGGCATCTTCTTTGCCAATCATGCCGTTACGGTCGATTTGGATTTCAAAGTGCAAACCGTTGTTACGTAACAAAATGGCAGACGGTGCATCGGGATCGCCGCGATAGCCAACAAACTGGTTGCCATCGCGCAATGCCACGACTGAACCACCGATCATGTCGACCATCAACATGCCGCTTTCATCGACACGGTAGGTGCTGGCATTGTGGTGCGAGAGGAAGGAGAGTGGTGCGGCTTCGTCAAGGAAGTTACGTGCAAATTCAATGACTTTTTTGCCGCGCACCGGGTTGTAGGCTTTGCCTGCTTCTGCGCCATCGGTGCTAGGAATCGCATCGGTGCCATACAGGGCATCGTACAAACTGCCCCAGCGGGCGTTGGCGGCATTCAAAGCGAAACGTGCATTCATCACCGGTACGACCAATTGCGCCCCAGCAGTGCTGGTGATCTCCAAGTCTACGTTCGCAGTGGTAACGTTGAATGCTTCACCTTCTGGCAGTAAGTAGCCGATGTCTTGCAAAAACGCTTTGTAAGCGGCGAAATCAAACTGACCACGGTTAGCCATGTGCCAAGCGTCAATTTTAGCTTGAATGTCATCGCGTTTCGCCAGCAATTCACGGTTGCGGGGTGCAAAACGGGTAACGATGTCTGCCAGCCCTGCCCAAAAATCTGCGGCACTGATGCCTGTCCCCGGTAGTGCTTGCTGGGTTACGAAGTCATGCAAAAGTGTTGACACTTGTAAGCCGTTAACTAGAATTCTGTTACCCATTCGTCACGATCCTCTAAAAAAATAAACAAAATTGTCGACATTTTCCGGTTATAACCCAAGATCGGCAAGCGTAAAAATTAGAATTATCAATGGTAATAATTAAAAATGACGCCATCGGTCATCAGATGAATAGCATGATCGGCTAGTTCCAGCCGTATCATGGTTCTTATATACTTTTCACCATGTATATAACACACCATTTACTGTTTCTACACCGGTTGGCTCATCTGGCAGCGCTTAGCGTGATGTTGGTGGGTGTAGTGGTGTTGGTCGGGTGGTTTAATCAGCTTCCGGTGTTGTACCGTGTGGAACACGATTTGCCACTGATGACGCCGGGTGCTGCCGTTTCATTTGTGTTCACGGGGGCGGCACTGTTCTTGTTGCAGCCTGAAAAAACCTCATTACTACGGCGTGTCACGGGGCGATTGCTGGCTATCGGCGGCATTGTGTTGGGTTTGTTAATGCTGCTGAGTTCTTGGCACAGTGTCCCCGATGCCTTATTGGGGCATGGTTTGACGCCATTGACTTGGTTGAATCTGTCTGATGCTAAAGATTCGCCGCAAACTGGCATGGCATTTATACTCACTTGTATCGGTTTGTTTTTCCTCAGTTTAGAGCGTCGATCACTGATTAATGTGGCGCAGTGGGCGGCTTTTTTCAGCGTCATGTTGTTAGTGGCGGTGTTTTTTGGTTACGCCCATCAGGAAGACATGTTTAAGGTGTTTACTGGCGAAGTGGGCATGGCACTGCCAACGGCAACCGCATTTGCTTTGGTGGGTTGGGGGATTATTCTGGCAAAAGTGGAAAAAGGCTTTTTCCGCATTATGGCGAGTAATGCCTCCGGTGGTTTGGTGGTGCGTCGGGTGATGTTTCTCATGGCGCTGTTCCCGCCGCTTTTGGGCTGGCTGCCGATTTTGCTGGAGCATGGCACGTTGACGCATACGCAAGTCGAATCCCTGCTGGCTACTGGGATGGTGATGGTGATTGTGCTGATCGTGATTCGGTTGGCTTATCAGTTAGATCAGGAAGAATCTCAGCGTGAACAAGCCCAGCACGAAGCCGTGCAACACCAGACTGACCTTGAGCAAATGGTGCGTTTGAATACGATGGGGGAAATGGCATCCGGTATTGCGCATGAACTCAATCAGCCACTTGCTGCGGTAGCGAATTATGCGAGCGCGTGTCAACGGATTCTGCAATCCGAAGGGGCAACTGCCCGTTTGCAGGAGCCGTTGCAGGCGATTCAGCAACAAGCGTTACGCGCCTCAGAAATTATCCGGCGCTTGCGGGCATTGGTGCGTAAACAGCCGCCGCATAAAGTCATGGCATGTTTGGAGCAGGTTATTCACGAGGCATTGCATTTGAGCAAAATGGGAACCAGTAAGCTGAATGTGCCGCTATTGTTGGAACTGGATGATACTGTGCCGGATATTCCTTTGGATATTGTTCAAATTCAACAGGTTATTCTGAATATTGTGCAAAATGCGCGTGATGCCATGCAGGATACACCTAGTCAACGTCGGCAGGTGTTGGTGCGGAGTTTCGTGAATCAGGAAGGGTTCGTACAGGTTGATATTTCTGATACCGGCTCAGGGATGGATGAGGAACTCAAGCAGCGCGTATTCGATGCGTTTGTCACGACTAAGGGGGCGCAGGGTATGGGGATTGGTTTGTCATTATGCCGTTCGATTATCGAGGCACACGGCGGGCGTTTGTGGGTGGAATCAGAACCGGGGCAGGGTGCAACGTTTTCGTTCACCCTGCCGGTAACGTAAGGGCGGTTCGTGAACTGCCCCTACGTGTTACGCTTTAATGAACGGCATTTTCTTCAAAACCATTGCCGCTGGGCAGAAGCCAGTGAATGCGGATTGAATCAAGTTGATAGCAATAAATACCATCAACCAAAAGCCTACCGCTTCGGAGACAGTTGCGCCCAAAATCAGCGCGACCAAAATCATAATGCCTGCGAAAACTTGTACTGCGTTACTCAGAGTCATGATGTGTTCCTTCTTTAAAGTATAGGTGGTTAAATTTACGTATTCTAAGCGCACCGAGTATATTAGTATTTGTTAATAAAGGCAATTGAGCAATCTCAATGTTACCTGAAGACTGGTGGGTAATGATGTACCGTTAGTCTAGTATAAGTGCGAGTCAATATGATTATTTTTAAACACATTGGGTTGGCAGGCGGTATCGGCTTGCTGGTGGGAATAGTTGGTATGCAGTTTTGGTATGCTCAACAATACCCCAGTCGCCCATTGTTTGTGGAAATCGAAAACCTGCGCGGTGAAACTATTCCTTTACTAAAAATCGAGCACGGTAACGATTTGAGTCAGGAAAAAATCTTGCTGACACAGTTACAGGCTGGTGAAACCCGTATCATTACCCTGAATCATGAACCGGGCAGAGGCTATAGCGTGGAAGTGCAGCTTGCTGATGGCAAAACAGTGGAGGCTTGCGTGGGTAAAACCGCCGAGCGCTGGGTGAATGAAGTGGCGATTACCTCCAACGGTATTTTCAGTCGGGATTAGGCAATAAGGAACAGGTTTGAAAACAGCGCTAGCGGGTTTTGGGATTTCAGCACTGGTGCACGCCATTGTAGGGTTGGTGGTTGTGCCGCTGTTATTGTGGCAAGACAAGCTGGGGTTGCCAGAAGCGCAACCGACAGTAGTGCCGTTATCATTGGCACAGTTTCAGCCTGCACCGCCACCTGCACCCACTGTGCCGGTTGTTTCAGAGCCTGTCGCTAAACCTGAGCCGCCGCCAAAGCCAGTGGAAAAACCCAAGCCTGTTACCAAGCCCCAACCGGTGGAACAACCCAAGCCGGAAAAAAAACCAGTTGAAAAAAAGTTACCGGCTGCAACCAAACCAAAGTCAGATAATCCACCCAAGCAGGAAGCGCCTGTCGTGAAACCTGTGGTCACGCCGTCTCCATTGCCGACACCAGCGGTTGCGCCTCAAGCTGTCACGCCTGTACCCAAGGCAGTGTCCGTGCCTAAACCAGCCCCTGTTGCGCCTTCTGCGCCTGCTATTGATAACGCGGCTGCTGAGGCAGCGTATCGCCAGAAATTGCAACATCTGATTGGTACACGTAAACAATACCCGCGTCAGGCTGAGCGGGCGGAAGTGGAAGGTATCGTTACGGTGTCATTCACGGTACTGCCGAATGGCACGATCGCGGGCGCACGGGTGAGCCAGAGTTCCGGCAATGAATGGCTGGATAAAGCGGCGTTGCAAGCGGTAAATGCCAGCTCCGGTGCATTACCGTTTCCGGCGGGTATTCATAAAAAGCAGTGGGATTTTGCTTTGAAAGTGAATTTCAAGCTGGATTGGTAACGTGCAGACAAAAAATACGGGCCGAAGCCCGTACCGGAACGCGCCACCCGAGGAGAGGTAGGTAAGTCTCAGGCAGCTTCACAAAGGGGATGACGCACGGTCGGTTTCACGGCTTGGGAGCGTTGCGCCCGTACCGGAATAATGTCCAGACCCAGTTCGTCATGGTGTTTCAAGAGCCAGCGGCGGGCTTCAGGCGAAATATGCTTGCCGACCACAAAGCCGGTTGCGCCGTAATTACGGCTGACCAGTGCTTGCAGCAGCAGGCAACGGTTTTCCCCCAAACCTTCGATGCATGGCAACAGCGAGAGTTTGACCTGACGCGCCGAGGTGCATTTGACCTGATTGCGCAATTCACGCACTTGCTGGTGAAAATCGGGGGCGCTTTCATTGATGCCAATTTGTACCAACAAGCCGCCGCCGGTTTCAGTTTCTGTCAGCCATTCACACGCCCGTTGCAAGTCGCTGCTATCCAAGGTCGGCGCGGCTTGCACGGCGATAATGCTGTTCCAGTCCTGCACGTTTTGGCGTAGGGTGGGAACGTTGAAACGCAGGCTGTTAAAGGCGGGATGCAGGATTTTCTGCAAGGCTTTGACGGTGCCGCTGGCATACCAGGTATCGGGTGTGCGGTTTGCGTCAAACGCTTGCGCCAGCGCGGCGACATCCGCAGGCAGGCGGTAGAAGCTGTCCACACTGACTTCGGCAATGGCGCGGCGTTCCAGTTCGTCGACCAGCACGATGCGCCCGCTGAGTTGCGCTTCACGTTTTTCCGCTGGTGTCAGGGAAAGGGCGAGTGGCAGCGGCCATAAGGTGCCATTTGCCAACCGGTTGCGTTGCAAGACGCTGCGGTGATCGTCTTGATTGAGGTAGCCGTGCAACGGTGCAAAAGCGCCATTCAACAGGGGTGCTGATTTAATATAATGTGAATTACGCACAAACATACGCCCCATATTG
>CAYNNA010000066.1:0-16633 GCA_964398375.1 uncultured Thiothrix sp. | reverse complement strand
TAAATGAACCACAGGGCTGGGTGCGAGATTTTTAGGATGCTCTGAATCGCTGTGCCAAGGCGACAAAGTTGACGTGTTGGTTCAGCGTGGACAGCAGGTCGCCCTTGCGGTCGAGTTTCTGTTCACGCTCTTCGGAGGCAAACAGACTGGTTTTGATGGCACTTTTCTTGGGCATGGCTAGTAACGGTGTCGTTGGCTCAGATGGGTATTTTCTCACATTTGTACGGGGGTCAGGGGGTTTTTAGAGGTTCCCCTTATTCTTGGATACATTAAAAGAGCTGTTTGAGGGAAATAAAACGCTGTTTCAGGGGTTAGTGGCACAGGATCAATGGGATTGGAGCATTCACTATCCGGTGTTGCGGTTTAGTTTTGGCGGTGGGAAATTCACCGATACGCAAGGCTTGCTCAATACGCTCAACACACAACTACGCCATTTGGAGCAACATTTCGACATTCATCAGCAATTTGAGGATATGGGCGGACGTTTCGCCGATTTGATTGTGCAATTACAGCATAAAACTGCATTGCCCGTAGTGATTCTGATTGATGAGTACGATAAGCCCATTCTAGATGCGTTGGATTATCCTGATGTTGCTAAAACTAATCGGGATTTTCTGCGGGGCTTTTATGGAATTATTAAAGATTACGATGCGCATATTAAATTCAGTTTTTTAACTGGTGTGAGCAAGTTCTCGAAAGTAAGTTTGTTTTCTGGTTTAAACAACCTGTATGATATTACGCTCGTGCCGGAGTTTTCAGCCATCTGCGGTTATACAGATCAGGATATTGATAGCGTGTTTGCGCCAGAGTTAATGGATTTGGATCAGCAGGAAATTCGTGAATGGTACAACGGTTATAACTGGCTGGGCGAAGGTGTTTATAACCCATTTGATATTTTACAGTTATTTAGAAGTCGTGAGTTTAAAAATTATTGGTTTGAAACGGGTACGCCAACCTTTTTGGTGGATATGCTGTTTAAACGCAAAGTTACCTCGATTAAGTTGACGAGTATGCTTAGTAGTAGTGCGATGTTGTCGAGTTTTGATGTTGAGAATATTGCGATTGAAGCATTATTGTTTCAGAGTGGGTATTTAACGATTCATGAAGTAAAGCGTATTGGTAGCCAAACTTTATACCGCTTAGGGTATCCAAATAAGGAAGTGTATCAAAGTCTGAATGAAAGTCTGTTGAGTATGTTGGTGCAAGACCAAAGTGCGCAGGTGGAGCATGGCTTGCAATTGTATACATCGTTAGCGGCGAATGATTTGCAGGGGTTGAAAAATCTGTTCCACAGTTTCTTTGCCAGCATTCCTTATCACTGGTATACCAATAATGATATTCAACACTATGAGGGTTACTATGCTAGCGTGTTTTATTCGTATTTTGCCGCGTTAGGATTGAATGTGATTGTTGAGGATGCGACGAATCACGGGCGGATTGATATGACGCTGAGGTTTAATGAGCGAGTATATATTTTTGAATTTAAGGTGGTGGAGTTGACACCGAAAGGTGAGGCGATGCAGCAGTTGAAAGAACGGCGGTATGCGGATAAATACCGCCATTTGAATCAGCCGATCTATCTGATTGGGGTGGATTTTTGCAAGGTGGATCGGAATATTGTGGGGTTTGAGGCGGAGGCGGCGTGATTGATTTGTTTTACAAAACTTGAATTGGCGAAAAATAGGCAAAATCTTCATGGAGTTATTGTTAGCCCTTTTCGTTATTGCCCTGATTGCCGGTTGGGTGGATTCCATCGGTGGTGGCGGCGGCTTGATCTGCATTCCTGCGTTATTGTGGGCAGGTTTTACCCCGTTGGAAACGCTGGCAACCAATAAATTGCAAGCAAGTTTTGGCTCATCCACCGCAGCCATCAACTACACCCGCCACGGTTTGGTCGATGTGAAAGGGCAGAAATTGGCAATTGCGCTGACCTTCTTTGGTGCAGTCTGCGGCACATTGCTGGTGCAGCAGCTCGATGCCAGTTTGTTGGAAACAGCAATTCCGGTCTTGCTGATTGTGTTTGCGTTGTATTTTTTGTTTTCACCCAAGATCAGTGACATCGACAGGCATCAGGTGATTTCACCCAAGACGTTTGCTGTGACGGTTGGGTTTGGCGCAGGTTTCTACGACGGCTTTTTTGGTCCCGGCACGGGTACATTTTTCACGATGGGTTACGTAGCGTTGTTGGGTTTTGGTTTGCCAAAAGCCACGGGCAATACCAAGCTGCTGAATTTCACCAGCAATATTGCCTCGCTGTTGTTCTTCGCACTGTCGGGGCATATCGTTTGGTTGGTAGGTTTAGTGATGGGAATAGGGCAGGTGATCGGCAGTTACATTGGTTCGCACATGGCGGTCAAACACGGCACACGCCTGATCCGCCCTGTCCTAGTAACCGTGTCGTTACTCGTCTCACTCAAACTGTTGTTCGATTGAGCCTACTTCTTTTTCTTTTTCTCGCTTTTTTTGATTTCACGTACTCGCGCCATTTGGCGTTTCTTGGTGTGTTCCTGACGCGGGGTCAGCGTGTTGCGCTTGCCCTCATACGGATTTTCACCGGATTTGTATTCAATGCGTACCTGACTGCCGACTAATTTCAGTGTTTTGTGGAAATAGTTGGTCAGGTAGCGCGTGTACATTTCCGGCACGTAATCGGTACGGTTGCCGTGAATAATAATGCGGAACGGGTTACTGCCACCTTGGTGCGCGTAGCGTAATTTGATACGTTGCCCACGGGTCAGCGGCGGCTGATGCTGTTGCACTGCCATTTCCAGAATGCGCGTCAAGCGTGGGGTTGGCACTTTGAGCATGGCGGAATCGTAAGCGCGTTTCACCGCTGTATATAACAACCCGACGTTGGAGCCGTGTAGTGCTGAAATAAAAAATTTCTCCGCGAAATCGAGGAACGGTAATTTGACTTCAAGCTGTTGTTTGATCCAGTCACGGTCGTCAGATTCAAGCCCATCCCATTTATTGATTGCCAGTATCAGGGCTTTACCCGCATCTAATACCAAGCCCAATAAATGCGCATCTTGGTCGGTAATGCTGTCGTGTGCATCCACCAACATAATGACGACGTGGCAACGTTGAATCGCATCCAGCGTTTTGATAATACTGAACTTTTCAATGGCTTCGTCCACGCGGCTACGGCGGCGCACACCGGCTGTGTCAATCAAGGTGTAACGTTGCCCGTCGCGCTCAAACGGGATGAAAATGCTGTCGCGGGTCGTGCCCGGTTGGTCGAACGCAATCACGCGCTCTTCGCCCATAATGCGGTTGATCAGGGTGGATTTGCCGACGTTGGGGCGACCGACGAAAGCGATACGAATGCTGCCATCGTCTTCCTCTGCTTCCGCATCGTCGAAATCTGCGCCGAGTGAATCGAGCACTGTCGTCATCAGCACGGTTACGCCGCGCCCTTGCACCGCTGCAATCTGAAACACGTCGGTAAAGCCAAGCGCGTAAAATTCGGATGAGGCTTGATCCGCATCCACCCCATCAATTTTATTGACGAGCAGGTAAACCGGCTTGCCCATGACACGGATGTCTTGCGCGATCTGCTGGTCGGCGGCGGTCAGCCCTTGCTTGCCATCGACGATGAATAAGATAGCGTCGGCTTCCTGCATCGCGGCACGGGTTTGTTTCGCCATGTGTTCGTCGATACCGACTTCTTCACCGCTCAAACCGCCAGTGTCGATCAACAGGTAGCTGCGCCCATTGAGTTCGCCAGTGCCGTATTTGCGGTCACGGGTCAAGCCGGGGAAATCCGCAACGAGTGCGTCACGCGAACGGGTCAAACGGTTGAATAAAGTAGATTTACCGACATTAGGGCGGCCAATTAATGCGAGGACGGGTTTCATGGTATAAACAGTACAGCAGAAAATGAAGCAGGCTAGGATAGCATTATTTTGGGAGAAAACATGAATTATTGCAGTGATTGCGGCGC
Organism: uncultured Thiothrix sp.; assembly: GCA_964398375.1. GTDB lineage: Bacteria > Pseudomonadota > Gammaproteobacteria > Thiotrichales > Thiotrichaceae > Thiothrix. The sequence continues at coordinate 12,690 of CAYNNA010000066.1, read as the reverse complement.
AACCGTGAGTTTAAAGATTCCCGAAAACGATGAACGCCTGCGCTTTGTCTGCGATGCGTGCGGGATGATTCATTACCAAAATCCCAAGATTGTGGCGGGCGCGTTGCCCGTGTGGGGCGAACAGGTGTTGCTGTGTCGCCGGGCGATTGCGCCGCGTTACGGTTTGTGGACATTGCCTGCGGGCTTTATGGAAAACGGCGAAACCACTGATCAGGCAGCAGCGCGGGAGGCACATGAAGAGGCGAATGCCACGCTCAAGGATTTACGCTTATTTTCCGTGGTGAGCATCCCGCACATCAATCAGGTGTACATGTTGTACCGCTGTGAATTGGTTTCCACCGATTTTTTTCCGGGGGCGGAGAGTCTGGAAACGCGCCTGTTTCACGAACATGAAATCCCTTGGGGTGAATTAGCGTTTCCGTCGGTGCGTAAGACCTTGGAATGCTTTTTTCATGACCGCAAACACGGCGCGTTTCAGGTGCATAATCTGGGGTTTCTCGTGCCGAAACCCGGCGGGTGATTATTTTTTCGGAATTTTGACCAAGCGCGTGTGCGAAAAGCGGTCATGCCAAGTTAGGCGTTCGGGGTCAAACAGCGAGATGAGAAACCCAGCGCCCAAGCTTGCCCAACTCAGCAATGCCCACAAACAACGGGAACGTGCCTGCTGCCAGTTAATTGCTTGCCCGCCTGCGGTGACGACGCGCAGTTTCCACGCTCGCATTCCCAGCGTTTGCCCGCCGTGCGTCCAAAACCAGCCGAAAAAGCCGTAAGCCAGCAGGATATAGAGCAATACCATCAGCGCATCCGGTACTTTTAGCCCGGTCAGCGCGGTGAAGGCGTAGGCGGGAATCGCGGCGACAATCACAATGCTGAAACCAGCAAGTACCGTGTCGTAGATGATTGCGCCGAGGCGACGCAGCAGGGTGGCGGGTTCAGCAGTCACTGATTTCATCCTTTGAGTGGCAATAAGCGCAAACGGTTTTTACGCGGATCAATAGTCACAAGCACGCCTGCCTGTAATTCTGTTGCGATATTTTCCAGTGTTTGCAAGACAATTGCTCCTACTGCGCTGGGCATAATATTTTCGGTACGTAGCTGAATGACACTAGGGCTTTGAGCATTGGTTGAAAACAGTAACGCCCCAAAATCAAGGTCATGCGTAAACACAATAAAGCCGTGTTCACGCGCCCAGAGCATGATGTCTATGTCAGCAGCGCGTATATCCCCGATATTGCTCCAATGCAATGCTTGATGCCCTGCGTCGTTTAAGAAACTTTCCCAAATGACGGGAATGTTCATGTCCAACAGAATCTTCATGAGGCTTTGAGCAACACGTCATATTCTTCGGTACGCCAAGTGGCATAGCCTAGCGCGGCATAGATGTCAGCTTTTTCTAAGTAGGGGTAAACTTTGAGGATGGTTTCCATGCTTTCCCCGCTGGCGAGTAATCCGGTGATAGTGCCGACAGTGACGCGCATCCCCCGAATGCAGGGCTTGCCTCCCATCATATTTGGGTTGAACGTAATACGTTCTAATTCTGGAAAATTCATGCTCGATACCTCGTTAACCAACATAATGCAAGCATAACACCCTTACTTATCATCTAAGAAATTCCGCAGCATGTCATGCCCGTGTTGGGTGAGGATGGATTCCGGGTGGAATTGCACGCCTTCCACGGGTAGCGTTTTGTGCTTCACGCCCATAATCTCATCTAGCTTGCCATCGGCGGTTTCCGTCCACGCGGTAATTTCCAGACAGTCGGGAATGCTTGCCTGTTCGATCACCAGCGAATGGTAGCGCGTGGCTTCAAACGGGCTGGGTAAGCCGGTGAAAACGCCGACACCTTTGTGGTGCACCAGGGAAATTTTGCCGTGCATGATTTCTTTGGCGCGGATGATCTTGCCGCCAAACGCTTGTCCGATGGACTGATGCCCAAGGCATACGCCCAAAATCGGGATTTTGCCCGCAAAACGCAGCAGGGTGGGGATGGAAATGCCTGCTTCCGTTGGGGTGCAAGGCCCCGGCGACAGTACGATTTTGTCGGGGGCAATGTCATCAATCGCTTCGACAGGGATTTCGTCGTTGCGCACCACTTGCACATCCGCCCCCAATTCGCCGAAGTATTGCACGAGGTTGTAAGTAAAGCTGTCGTAATTGTCGACCATGAGCAGTTTCATCTTCATCCCCTTACTTATGTTTGCCGTTCAAGCCAGACAACGCCGCACTAGCCGCACGGAATACCGCCCGCCCCTTATTCATGGTTTCGTCCCATTCCGATTGCGGCACAGAATCGTAAACCACACCCGCCCCCGCTTGAATGTGCAGCACGTCATCCTTGATCACGGCGGTACGAATGGCAATCGCGGTATCCATATTGCCGTTCCACGCCAGATAGCCGACCGCACCCGAATACACGCCGCGTTTGACGGGTTCGAGTTCGTCGATGATTTCCATTGCGCGTATTTTGGGCGCACCACTGACTGTGCCTGCCGGGAATGTGGCGCGTAATACGTCCATCGCGTCCAGCCCCGGTAGCAGTTTGCCGGTGACGTTGGAGACGATGTGCATGACGTGCGAATAGCGTTCCACGATCATTTTGTCTGTGAGTTTGACCGAGCCGATTGCGCTGACGCGCCCCGCATCGTTGCGCCCAAGGTCGATCAGCATCAGGTGTTCAGCGAGTTCTTTGGGGTCGTTGAGCAGTTCGGTTTCGAGTTCCTGATCACGCTGTTCGGTGTCGCCACGGCGGCGCGTTCCGGCAATCGGGCGCACGGTAATCACGTCGTCTTCGAGGCGCACTAGAATTTCCGGCGAGGAACCGACGATGTGGAAATCGCCCAGATTCAGGAAATACATGTACGGCGACGGGTTGAGGCGGCGCAAGGCGCGGTACAAATCCAGCGGCGGGGCGGCAAACGGAATGCTCATGCGCTGCGACAGCACCACTTGCATGATGTCGCCTGCCTTGATGTATTCCTTGGCATCCAGCACCGCTTGCTTGAAACCTTCCTCGGTGAAGCCGGAAATGAAATCGCTTTCGTCTACCTGTGTGGCTTTGGGGGCGGGTTGGTAGAGGCGGCGGGCTTCCTGCAATTGGCGTTCGAGCGCGTCGAGGCGTTGCTGGGATTGTTTGTAACCACCGGCTTCCGCCAGCACGATCAGGTGCAATTCACCGCGCAGATTGTCGAAAACCACGACTTCATCCGACACCATCAGCACGATGTCGGGCGTGCCAATCGGGTCGGGTTTGTCGCGCCCTTGGCTGAGCTTTTTCTCGATGTAGCGGATGGTCTCAAAGCCGAAATAGCCGACCAGCCCGCCGTTGAAGCGCGGCAAACCGTCAATATCCGGCACGTTGTATTGCTGCTGGAAGGCGGTAATCCACGCCAGCGGGTCAGCTACCTCAACCGTTTCAACGGGTTGATGGGCGCGATGCACTTCTACCCGCAAGCCAAACACCTTGATGATGGTTTGCGCAGGCAAGCCGAGCATGGAATAACGCCCCCATTTTTCCCCGCCCTGCACGGACTCGAACAGGTAGGAATAGGGCGCGTCAGCGAGTTTGAGGTAGGCACTTAACGGGGTATCAAGGTCAGCCAGAATGGTACGGCGGACAGGGACGCGGTTGTAGCCTTGGGCGATATAGGTATCAAAAATTTCCTGATTCATCGGGTGCATTTCAGGTTGAATAAGGGGGCAAAGTCTAGCATAGGCTTAATGTAACTGTTACGGAAAATGATGTAATATAATGCTATACAACGTCAAACAGTGAGGAGCAATGTCATGTCAAAAGAATCCATTGGCTTTCGGATTGAAAGTGAGAAACGGATAGCTTTGGATCAACTGTCACAAGCTATGCAGCGTGACCGTTCTACCCTGATCAACGAGGCGATTGATAGTTACCTTGAGCTGCATTTCTGGCAGGTAGAGGTGATCAAACGTAGTCAAGCAGCCGCCAATGCGGGTGAGGTTGGGGTAGAACACTCGGAGGTGTTCAGCAGACTTCGTGCTCGCTTGTTGGAGAAAATGCATTGATGCGTATTGTCTGGCAAAAAATCGCCCTTGAGCATCTGGAAAATATTATGGATTACATTGGTCGTGAGAATGTTACGGCGGCTTTGACAATCCATGATCTTATCGAAAAACGTGTTGCTCAGTTGGCGATTCATCCCCATTTGGGCAAGGAGGGTCGAGTGGAGGCGACACGCGAATTGGTAATTGCGGGAACGCCTTTTATTGTTGTCTATCAAATTGTGCCTGCTCATGTACAAATTCTGGCTGTTTTGCATGGGGCAATGCGCTGGCCTGATACTTTCTAGTCAAGCAAAGTATCACTGCGCGATGCAGCCCACTTCAGGCATAATTGCCCCATGTCACAACAACTGCCCCCCCTGAATGCTTTGCGAGCGTTTGAAGCGGTTGCCCGCCACTTGAGTTTTACCAAAGCGGCAGCCGAACTTCACGTGACTCGCGCCGCGATTAGTCACCAGATTAAATTTCTGGAGGATTACCTTGGCTTTGCATTGGTGGAACGTAAAAATCGCACCATTGTGCTGAGCAAAGGGGCAGAGGCAGCATTGCCGAAATTGCGCCAAGCCTTTGATTATTTAGCCGATGCGGTGCATTTGATGCGCAATGAAACCCACCGCGAACGTATTACGGTATGTGCAGCGCCGTCGTTTGCGTCCAAGTGGCTGATTCCGCGCCTACCGCGTTTTTCCCGGCAACACCCAGAGATTGATATGCAAATCAATAGCAATGTCGGGCTGGTGGATGCGGATCTTCAGCAGGATAATCGTGCGATGGATACCTTTTTTCGCCAAAATCAGGTGGATGTGGTCATCGGTTTTGGTGCAGGGCAATACCCCGGTGACAGTGTAATCAAATTGTTCGCAGTGTCTGCCGTGCCGGTTTGCAGCCCTGCCTTATTGAGTGCGCAACATCCGCACCCCTTGCGTACTCCAGCGGATTTGGCGTTTCATACCTTGTTACATGATGACACAAATTATGTGGGACACCCCAGTTGGTCAAAATGGCTAAAATTACAAGGTGTGGAAGGTATCAATGCGAATCGGGGTTTGCATTTTAACCATGTGTCATTGGCGTTGGATGCGGCTGTCGATGCGCAAGGCGTACTATTGAGCATCAAGCCGTTGGCGCAAGCGGATATTGATGCGGGCAGGTTGTGTATCCCCTTTGATTTACCGATGCCATTGGAGCACGCTTACTATGTGTTTCGCCCGCAATCCGCGCCCTCAAATCAACGGGCTTGCGATGTATTTGTGGAGTGGTTACTGGAAGAAGCCCATCAAAACCCAACATCGGGAGGTTTGAATGTCCATTAAAGTACTATTTTTCGCCAGCCTGCGGGAGCGCATCGGGCAAAGCCAACGGCTGCTGGAAACCGATACGCCATTAACCTTGCAAGAAGTCTGGCAACTCAGCAGCGGTGAAACCCATCTGCCGGATAATGTGTTGATGTCGGTCAACCAAACGTATGTGGATGCCCGTCATGTGGTGCAACCGGGCGATGAAGTGGCGTTTTTTCCCCCCGTTACTGGAGGTTAATCATGCAACACGTTGAAGTGCGGGAAACACCGTTTGACCCTTGGCAAACCCTCGCCGCTTGGCAAGCGCAACAGTTGCCAGAAAATACACGTTCCGGGGCAACGGCTGTATTCGTCGGCACAATGCGCGATTTCAACGAAGGCGATGACGTGACGGGCATGTATTTGGAACATTACCCCGGCATGACCGAACGTCAATTGGCAACGTTGGTGGCAGAAGCCGCGCAACGCTGGGCGCTGGATGCGGCGTTGGTGGTGCACCGTGTCGGCGAAATCTTGCCCGCTCACCCGATTGTGTTGGTAGCCGTGTGGTCGGCACATCGGGCTGCGGCATTTGACGCTTGCCGTCATGTGATGGAAACGCTTAAACACACCGCGCCTTTCTGGAAGCGTGAAACCCTGAGCAATGGCACGGTACGTTGGGTTGAGCGCAATACCGCCGGTTAAGGTCACTCGGAAGGAATGCTCGTGACGGCTTATCTGACAAGCTGGTTCAGTACCGGCTTATTATTGTTGGACATTGTGATTGTCGCTACGTTATTACCGACGGTCGTGCAGCAGCGTCGTGAATCGGGGGCGACGTTGGCATGGGTGTTGGTGATTGTCTTTTTGCCGTTTATTGGGTTGCTAATCTTTTGGGTGTTTGGTACGACGCGCCTGCACTTACGCCGTCGTAAACGCCGTCGGGTCGAAGAAAAGTTGGCGAATACACTGCAACAAGTGCAAGTTTGTTTGAATGGTCAGCAACATATTCGCGGGATTCCGCCGTCATTACTCAAGTTGGTCAATAAGCTGGATGAAATCGGGCCAGTGGGCGGCAATGCCGTCGACATTATGCGCGAAGGTGAACAGCTCTTTGATACCTTAGAACAGGCTTTCGCCGCCGCAACCCAGCATATTCATCTGGTCTACTATATCTGGGAGGCGGACTATACCGGCGAACGCTTGCGGGATGCTTTGGTGCGGGCGGCACAACGTGGGGTGACGGTGCGTTTGTTGGTGGATGATGTGGGTTCTCGTCAAGCGAATGCTCGCTTTTTTTTGCCGTTGTTAGCCGCTGGGGGACAGGTCGAACGCTTTCTGAAAGTAAACGTGTTAAGCCGCCAGCTTAATTTGAATAATCGCAATCACCGTAAAGTGGTCATTATTGATGGCACGCTGGCGTTCACGGGTGGGATGAATGTCGGGGATGTGTACGCAGGCAGGGGCGAGCCGTGGCAAGATTTACACGCACGGATTCAGGGGCCGGTGGTGTATACCTTACAGGAAGTGTTTTGTCAGGATTGGTATCACGCGACCGGCGAAGATTTGGTGAGCGAGGTGTATTTTCCAGTGATTGCGGATGCTGGAACGATTCACGCGCAATTCCTTGCCAGCGGGCCTGCTGATGAGCGCTGGCAGGCGATTCATACGGTGTTGTTTGCGGCGATGAATCTGGCGAATACACGCATTTGGATTGAAACGCCGTATTTCGTACCGGATCGCCCGATTCTGATGGCACTACAAACGGCGGCGTTGCGCGGCGTGGATGTGCGTTTGCTATTGCCGGGGAAATCGGATCATCCGCTGGTGTTGTACGCGGGGCGTTCCTTTATAGATGATTTGCTGGCGGCAGGCGTGCGCGTGTTTGAGATGTATCAGGCGATGCCTCATGCTAAAGCAGTGATGATCGACAGTAACTTTGCGACGTTAGGGTCGGCGAATATGGATCAGCGCAGTTTTCGCCTCAATTTTGAGGGTAACATCTTTTTTTACAGTAGCGAGATCGCCAGCAAGATGGAACAGGATTTTCTGAGCGCGTGTGCGAATACGCAGGAGGTGACCGAAGCCCAGCGCTGCAAAATCAGTAAGCGGCAACGTTTAGCCGAGAGTATTGCCCGCTTACTTGCCCCGTTGTTATAAGCGGTGCTGTAAAAAAATAGGTGCTTGGGTTGCTTGCTGGGGGGGCTTCTGGTATCCTCACGCGCCTTTAGAGTTCAAGAATCGCAGATCTGGAGTATCCCGATGTCTCGTGTATGTCAAGTAACAGGTAAGCGTCCCGTCACAGGTAACAATGTGTCGCACGCTAACAATAAAACCAAGCGTCGTTTCCTGCCTAACCTGCACGCGAAACGGTTTTGGGTCGAAAGCGAAGGACGCTGGGTTCGCCTGCGCGTTTCTGCAAAAGGTATGCGTATTATCGACAAGTTGGGTATTGATACCATTCTTGCTGATATTCGCGGTCGTGGCGAAAAAGTTTAATCTACCGGAGGTAACAGCGAATGGCTAAGAAAGGCGGTCGTGATAAAATCAAGCTGGTTTCTTCCGCAGGAACTGGATTTTTCTATACCACAACTAAGAACAAGCGTACTACGCCGGACAAATTACAGTTCAGCAAGTACGATCCGGTTGTGCGTAAGCATGTTATGTTTAAGGAAGCCAAGATCAAGTAATTGCTTACTGACTTGCGATTCTTTCCAAAGCCCGGCTTCGCCGGGTTTTTGCGTTTACGGAAAAGGTGATGGGACACAGTATGACCTGGATTGTAATAACGCTGGTTATCCTCCTGCTGTTGCTGCCGGTATTGGTGGGGTTGTTGATTTCACCCTATCAACAGGTAACGCGGGTCGAATTGATTAAGGCGCCTGCCGAGGCTGTGTGGAATGCACTCAGTGATTTTTCGCAGCAAGCACAGTGGCGTACTGACCTGAAAAGTATGCAAATGCTGGATGATGACGATGGCTTGCGCTGGATTGAGCAAATCGCTAATCAGCGCCCGTTGGTGCTGCGCAAAGTGAAAGAGTTGCCCCTGAAAGAGTTACTGGTCGAGATGACCCAAGGCAGTAGTAAAGGTACGCGTCATGCCCGTATGAATGCGGTTCCCGGCGGTACGCGCGTAACGTTCACTGAAATGTTGGAAACCCGTAGTCCTTTAGGGCGTATTAAGGGGCGGATGGGCAGCAGCCTTGATCAGCGTTTGGATCATTTTATTCAACAATTGAGAGCGCATTTCGCCGCTTAATGGCTGCAACCCAAGGTAACGCGGCGCATCTCGGCATCTGACAGCGTTGACGTGCGGGCAATTTCCTCAATCGTGCGCTGTAATACCGGGTGCATGACGCTAGGGGCAATTTCCGCTAACGGAAACAACACAAATGGGTACGTGAGAATGTCATGGTGCGGCACATTGCTGTGCGGTTGCAAGTTCAAGTCAGCGTAAAGCAACAGGTCGATGTCTAAGGTGCGTGCGCTAAATTTCTCCTCACCGCGCACCCGTCCGTGTGCTTGTTCCAATTCCCGTAAATAGTGTTTCAGGTCAGTAGGGCTTAGCATAGTAGTGAGACCTGCCGCTAAGTTGAAGAAGGGTTCGCCCGCAAAACCTGCTGCGGGCGTTTCATAGACGTGCGAAAAGACCACCTGACCGAAATCTTGCTGTAAACGTTGCATGGCGGCACAAAGGTGGGCTTCGCGCTCGATATTGCTGCCGAGGCTTAAGTAGACGTCTGCCATTGCCGGTTGCCTCGTTCAATTTTAACCCCGACTTCACTGGAGCCACGTACTGCACCGGGTTTACCGACGGTGACTTGTATCCAGGGCATGTGCAGTTCCTGCATGAGGGTTTCGGCGATGGTTTCGGCGAGGCGTTCCACCAGTTCGTAATGAGTGCTTTCGACCAGTTGCATGACGCGCTTGGCGGCGGTTTTGTAGTTGAGGGTGTCTTTAATATTGTCGCTGGCGGCAGGGATGCGGTTATCCCAAGCCATTTCTAGGTCAATGCGAATTTTTTGCAGGATGCGTTTTTCCCACTCATAGATGCCGATACGGGCATCGAGGCGTAGGTCGCGTACATAGACTATATCCATACCTTGCTCTTGTTGTCAGTGTCAGGCATGGATTGTAATGCAGAAACCCGCAACCTGTGAAAGAGGCTACGGGTTAACGGAATTAGTGTGCCGATAAGGTATCAGCGCGTGAGCTGCCACTGACCCCGGCTGTCTTGGCAAGCTTGAGTTTGAATGTTTTGGTTTCTGCCATCAATCGTACCTACAATGGTGACAGGTCGACAAACGGTGCTTTGGTTATTGACGCTGGCACGGTAAACCTGACCGGGGTTGACGTTGTATTGGTAGCCAGTATTCGGGTTTTGCCATGTGGCAGGGCGACCACTGTAAATGGATTGACCTAGGTTTTGCTGGTCACGTGCATCCAGTTGCGCTCCCCATTGGCTGCCGAGATAGCTGCCCACCGCAGTACCCAGAATAGTCATGGCGGTTTTGCCATCGCCACTCCCAAATTGGTTGCCTGCCACACCGCCTAAGACAGCACCAATCGCCGAGCCGGTTTGGGCATTGTTGATGGGGACAGTGCCAACACATCCGCCCAATAAGAGGGACGTTACTAACACTGTGGCAAGGCGGAGAGGGGTAATTAAGATTTTCATCGGGACACTCCTGTTCTGATGGTTTCGAGGAAAAGACTCGCAGCTTGTGTGCGCGGCTGCGAGTCTATGCAAGGCTTAGTAGCCCCGGTTGTAATACGGTGTTGGTTGCGGCTGTTGATAGTAACGGTCTTGCTGTGCTCCAACCTGATTACCGACCATAGCGCCAACAGCAGCACCTACTGCGGTAGCAGCAGTCTTGCCATCGCCTTTACCAAACTGATGACCGGCTACGCCACCTAACACTGCGCCGGTCGCAGAACCTAGTTGCGCATTGTTCATCGGCGTGCCGCAAGCAGTCAGTGCCGCTGCTAGTGCCAAAGTCCCCAGTGAATAAATAACGGTTTTCATGTATAGCTCCTTAGTAAATAATTATGTTTTTGGCTGTCGCCACGTTTTCCCAAACTCTGGTGTAGAATTAGAGTGGGTCTATGTTAGGTAGTTCAGTGAGAATTTCATTATTTTTCGTGTTGAACGCACAACATTTATTCAATGGTTTTATGATAAAGAATATTAAGCTAATATAAAGGTTTTAGGGCTGAAGCATTTGGGAGAATATGCCATGAGAATGACAATGGCTAACGTTAATCGGATGGTTGCCGCTTGGCTACTGGCATTGATGACGTTGGCGGCATCATATACTGTTTGTGCAGGTGAAAAAATGACCAAACCGTGGGTGACAGGCTATATCACTGGTGAATGGCATCGCAGTGATGGAACCATTGGTATCCTTACTGATGAGGACTGGAATACCTTGACTCATGTGATTCACCATGCTGCCGGTTTGAACAGTGACGGTTCCTTAGACATGAATTACGGCGGATGGAGTCTTGCCAGTCAAGCCCGTCGCACGGCGTTGATTAACCAAGCTCATGCCAAAGATGTAAAGGTTTTGTTTAGTGTCGTTAACTTTGGTGGGTATGCGCCAGTATTAGCCGATGCAGCAAAGCGGCAAACCTTGGTCAATCAACTCATTGATGTCCTGAAAAATGGTACTGGCCCCGGCTATGATGGGCTTGATATTGACCTTGAACCCGTCACTGCGGATAGTTCAGGCAATAACCCCAATTACGAAGCCTTCATCAATGACTTGCATACGCAAATGAAGACGATCAACAAAACCAATAATCCGGGTATGTTGGTGGATCGTCCTTTACTAGCCATTGCGACGGGTATTGAGGTGGTGGCTGATAATGGCAGCGGGGATTTGCGTAAACTCTTGGCTAAACTGCAAGATAAATTGGATCAGATTAATGTCATGGCGTATGACTTGTCTACGATTAATGAAGGGGTTGTGTGGCACGATGGGGCATTGTATGACGGTGGTAATAAATACCCTACCTACTCCGCACGCTCGATGGTCTCGGCGAATCGCGCTATTCAGCAATTTATTAGTGGTGGGGTGTTACCCAGCAAATTAGGTCTCGGTATCAGTGCTGAAACGCGGGTGTGGCGTGGTGGTAAAGTAACCGGTTCTACGGATGGTGTGACCGCACCTATGCAAACATGGACAACAGAACCCCTGTGGTGGATGAGTAGCGGGGTTGACCGTGGGCGTTATGCGCAGTTGATGAAGCCGGGCTATCGCTGCATTACAGGTTCTACGGATGATTGCAGTTACAAACCGGAGTATTACCGTTGGGATGATCAAGCCAAAATGCCTTATCTCAGCATTAATAAAACAGGCTCAGCCAGTGATATGTTTATTTCTTACAATGACCCCCGCTCTGTTTCAGAAAAAGTGAAGTATGTTAAGGAAAAAGGCTTAGGCGGCGTGATGCTATGGGAAATGGGGCGTGAATGCTTGCCACCGGGCGCGGGTGGCGGTTCTGTTGACCAGTGTGTTTCTGGTGATGGTAATTATCGCCCTCTCTTGAAAGCGATTCGCCAGACCCTACGCACCGGGACTGGCAAATACAAGCCGTTGCTGGTGCAACCTTAATGACACAGGTGCTGGACTAAACGCACCCAGTAACTTGCCCCTAGCGGCAGGATGCTGTCGTTAAAATCGTAATAGGGATTGTGTAAGGCGCGGCTTTCGGTCGCGTCGCCATTGCCGATCCAAATGTACGCACCGGGGCGGTGTTGCAGCATATAGGCGAAATCTTCCGCGCCCATGCTCGGCGGTGGGTTCCATTGCACACATGCCTCGCCCACTAACGCTGTCGTCACCTGATAACACGCTTCGGCATTGCTGGCATGGTTAATGGTCGCGGGGTAGCCTTCCATAAAACGCACACTGGCACTGGCGGCGAACGCTTGAGCGGTGTGTTCCACCAATTGTTGCAAGCGTTGTTTCAGTAAGGCGCGATCTTGCGGGTCAAGGCTGCGGATAGTGCCGTGCAAACTCACGGTTTCAGGGATCACATTGTAAGCACTGCCGCCTAGCATTTTGGTAATGCTAATCACGCCGCCGCTGGTGGGTTTCAGGTTACGAGCCACAATGCTTTGCGTTGCCGTAATAATATGCCCCGCAACCAATACTGGGTCGATGACCGTATCCGGCATGGCGGCGTGTCCACCTTTCGCTTGAATGTCAATGTCGAAACTGTCGGTCGATGCCATGACCGCGCCAGAATGCACCGCAAAATGTCCCGTAGGAATCCCCGGCCAATTATGCATTCCGTACACTTCGGTGATGGGGAAGCGCTCGAATAAGCCCGCCTCGATCATGCGTTTTGCCCCAGCATTGCTTTCTTCCGCAGG
>CAYNNA010000065.1:0-17194 GCA_964398375.1 uncultured Thiothrix sp. | reverse complement strand
CCTGTTCCATGCCCGGCTGTGAGAGAGGCGCTTGACCGGGTTGGTGGTGATGATGGGCTTGCCGTCTTTGTCGAGGTACTCTTCCGCCGCGTAATTGAAGAGCGAGCGCAACACTCGCATTTCATTATTTGCCCGCGCTGCTGACTGCTGACTGCGTTCACGGTGGCGCGTTTCGATCATATCGCGGGTGATTTTTGTCAGGGGTAACTCTTGCCAGTCGGGAAAGCCAACACGCACCGAGCGCTCATAATCTTTGAGTGTGGATTGCTTCAGATTTTTGTGTGAGCGGGTGTAATCCTGAAAACACTTCCCTAGTGTCAGATCGTCGTATGTCTTTTTTTCGGCTTGCGCTTGGCGGGTGGTCTGGTGGGTGGTGGCAATCGTCGCTAGTTCTCTGAGTGCAGCTTCACGCGCTTGGGTGACGGTGATGGTGGGGAACCTGCCCAACGTGACACGCGCCGCCTTGCCGTCGAGGTGTTTTCTCACCTGAAATGATTTTGTTCCTGGTGGTGTGACCATGATCAATAGCCCGTTGATTTTGGTGTCATAGACATAGCGTCGCCCATCGCCGGGTGGTTCGAGTGCTTCGAGCGCTGCTTTCGTGAAATTGAGCTTTTCCGGTTCTTTGGTTTTTCCTGCCATGCCTACCCCGCTATGTTCGGTTTTGATTCGTTTTTTAGCATACCGGATTTTTTGAACCGGGTCATGCTGCGCCCATTTTCCGGGTCATGTTTGCGGGTAAAGGTTTGGTAGGGTTTGGAATGATACGGTGGTTTTATCCGTGTGGCGTTTTACTCCATTTGCACTTATTAGGATAAAACTAATAATATCAACAACTTATGCTTAAAATCTCTCGCTGGTAACAGCGTGCCGGTTCGAGTCCGGCTCCGGGCACCAATCATTTCGTGAGAAACCCACTCAACCCCTGTTGCTGCACTTTCCTCCCCGCCATCTTCACGGCGTAACGCAACGCCTCCTCCAGCAATTGCCCCGTCGCCAATGCATGAATCAGGCAAGCGTTGAACACATCACCCGCCCCCAACGTATCTACCACCTCAACCACCCCCAACGCTGGCGCATAAAAGACCACCCCAAGCTGATCAATTGCCCACGCACCCTCTGCCCCCCATGTACACGTCATCCAAATCTTACCGTGTTTGGCTTGCCGATCACGCAAAAAACTTTCCGCATCCTGAAACCCGTGTGCCTGCGCATACGCTCGCGGAAACATCACCAGATCAACCTGCGGAATCAAATCCTCCAAGCCATCCCGCACTTTTTCGATTTCCAGCGATACCGGTTGGTCGAAAATATTGTCGTGGGCATAAGCCAACATAGTGGCAAGTTCAGCCACATTGCGCCCTTCAAAGTGCAACCAATCGTAATGCGATACCGGGATTTGACAAAACTCCGCCGCTGCCAATTCCACCAAATCGCGGTGATGCACAATCGTCCGACTGCCATTTTGTTGGTTCAGGGTGATGTAAGACACTGGGGATTTACCCACTTGACGCACCGCGTATTCCAAGCCGATGGATTTTTCACTCAATGCTTTGAAAATGTGATAGCCATCACTATCTTGTGCAATTACTCCACAAAAATCACAGCGGTGCAGGTGAGCTGCCAACACTTGCGCCACATTCGCCGCATTACCACCCGTCTCGCGCCACTGCTGCACCGCACGCATTTCCTCGTCTTCTTGTGGGTAATGATCAACCACATTGACAATATCCAGCGTGGCATTGCCTGTTACCAAAATAAAACTCATAAATTTTTTTCGTCCTTATGCAGTATTTTTTGAAATCCCGTGGTCGTAATCCTTGGGCAAAATGATAACGTCACAGGGGATTTATAATGTACAAATTATTGGGGCTGCTACTGCTGGCACTCATGCCGCTGCAAACACTCAACGCTAACGAGTTGACCATGCGCATTGTCGGCGGGAATCCAGTGGGGCAAAACGCTTGGCCTTCGGTCGTTGCCATCAAAACCACCCGCGATGGGCAAATACTCTGTGGTGGTAATTTAATCCACCCGCTGTGGGTGCTCACCGCCGCGCATTGTATCAGGGGCGAGGCGGAAGGTTTGTATTATGAGTACGGCACGCCCGACTTAGTAACTTTTTCAGGGGCAACAGGGTTAGATTCTCCTAATGGGCGACACATGCAAATTCAACGAATTGTGGTTCACCCCCATTACAATATGAGCAATGGTGCAAATGATCTAGCGCTATTAATGCTGGCAGCACCATTAGAAGGTGCGACCATGCCCGTATACGCCGATAATCCTCCACCCGGTACTGCCGCGACTGTGGTTGGCTGGGGCGCACGCGCTGCCAAAGCCAATAACGGTTATCCAGGTAATTACCCCACGCAAATGCATCAAGTCACCGTGCCAATTGTCCCCAATGAAATCTGCAATGCCCCAAACTCTTACGGTGGCAAAATTCAATCCGGCATGTTATGTGCAGGCTACCCACAAGGTGGACGGGATGCCTGCGTCGGCGATAGCGGCGGTCCCTTGCTGGTTCAACAAAATGGGGTTTACCGTCAAGTAGGCATTGTTAGCCAAGGGGAAGGTTGCGCAATGCCGGGGAAATACGGCATTTATACCCGTGTTGCCAGTTACGCCGGTTGGATACAGCAATTTGCCCCGCCACCGTATGCACAAGCACCGATCACACCACCCAATGACCCCCGTGCCAGCTATCCGGGTGGTGCTGGCGCATTGGATGGCAGTTGGTTAGCCCTGCTATTCCCCGCACTGGTGTTGTTCAGGAAGAAGACTTCAAAACACTAACGGTATTATCAAGTTCAAGCTGCTTCAGTAACAGTTTTTTCATGCCCCACGGCACAAACTGAAGCAGCGTAACCCCGCTGATGCCCAGTAACAGCATACTTCCCAGAATATTGCCGACCAAAGTGTCGGCATTCAGCAAATTACCCATCCCCACGAAATCGAGCACAAAGCGTAGCAGGTAAAACATGAGGGAAGCCAATAGCAAAATGCTGGATATATGCACCAAAACGCCCCCGGTCTGATTGACCCATGACCAACGCTGGCGCTCTTTTTCAGCCACTTGTTCGTAGTGACGCGAACGCAAGCGTACTTCACGGATAATGCGCTGTCTGGAGGCATCCAGAATCCGATCCCCTATTTGCTTTTCGCGCTGGCTCAGCGTGGCATAAGGCAAATGGGTCATGACCCGCTCATGCTGATCCACGACTTGGTTGAACAACTCACCCGAATCAATCTGATCAGGTAGGGGTAAGGTTGCGAGCGCATCCTGTTTCCAGTTGGCATGAACATAATGCTGGATGCGTTGGAGGCGGATACTGCGCAAATCTTCCAGCACCGTCTGGATTTCAACCCGATCGGCAAAATCGGGTTCAGCTTGCGCTTGCACGTAATGGATTGCTGAACGCCCAACCACTTGTGCCAAATGCTGTGCTGCCAAGGGTATTTGACCTGCCGCACTCAGGTAACGCGACAATTCGTAGCGCACTTCCAAATCATCGTGAGGCGCTTCCGGCAAAATACTCAGGGAAATGTCGGCGGCTTTGCTAAAATCTCGTCGCCCATACCAAGCAGCAGCCAAATGCCGCCGCGCAAACCGCGCAAATACAGGATCAGATGCTTGCGCTTGTTGCGCAGCAACTTCCAGATGAAACGTGGCTTCTGGCAATTGATTCAGCATAAACAAATACGCCCAGCCCAGCTCAAAATGTGCGCGGTAATTGTGCGGGCTGACCTGCAACCCATCTTTGAGCATTTGCACTGCCAGTGCTATCCGCTGCTGGGCGTCATGAGCGGGAACCAACAAAGCTTCTGACAGTTTTTTCCCCGCAAAGTCAACGCTCATGCCTGCACGGTATAAGACGAAATTGCCGTGGCTATTGCTGAGCAATTGTTTGCGGTGATGCTCCTTGCCCTGCTGTAACCATGCACCTTGCTGCGCAATAATCCCAGCCATCCATTCGACTTGATGGCGTAAGCTTGGCATAACTGCATCGCTCTCCCCTGCACGTTGTAAATTGCCGCGTATGCCTGTTTCTAGTAGGTCACTCACTGCGGGCGGTTGCAGCCCTTGCAAGGATGCGAGGTATTCCACATTGAGACGATGAAACGCATAGCACTGGTGCGCGGGGAAAAAAATGCTCTGCATCTGGCGAGCAATGAATTCGTCAGACATCACGATGGTATCCAAATGGTAATGACACTTAGGTTTGTGTTGGCGAATATTATAGCTATTCGTGATGAATTTCTATGATACTCGTCACAATTTCAATAGAAAATCAACACTATATAATAAATAAAAATTATTAAATAAGCGGTTATTGCTTTACTTAGACAAGCGCTTTATCAGGATTTCAACACCATTTTTTCAGGGTGAGTTGCGAACTGTACAAGCGAATCTGTTATGCTTCACGTTGAAATTTATTCTGTAACCTCAACACTAGCAACCAGTAGAACATTTTAGGAGCTTTAACTATGCCCTGGAACGAACCGGGTGGGAATCAACAAGATCCTTGGTCAGGAAAAAAACGTGGCTCAGGCGGCAATGACCCTGAAGAGCTAATCCGTCAATTGAATGAAAAATTAGGTAAGCTATTCGGCGGTTCCGGTGGCAATGGTGATAACTCCAGTCAAAACAGTAGTAAAGGCATCATTTTCCTACTGATAGTATTTGTTGTTGGCTGGTTATTATCAGGCTTCTACACGGTTGACGCACGTCAACAAGGTTTAGTATTACGCTTCGGGGCTTATCAAGCCACTACGGATGCAGGTTTGCATTGGCGTTTACCCTACCCCATTGAAACCGTTGAAATCATCGACACCGAACAAAACCGGAGTGCACAGGATCGCAACACCATGTTGACCAAAGACGAAAACATCGTCGAAGTAGCGGTCGCGGCACAATACAAAGTGAATAATCCAAAAGATTATGCCTTCAACCTCCTTAACCCAGATTTCTTGGCAGACCAAACCCAAGGGACACTCTACCAAGTGATGCGAGGCATTACCCGTGAGGTGATCGGGCGCAATGACATGGACTTCATCCTCAAAGAAGGTCGGGCGCAAATTGCCGGTGATATTCAAACCCAAATGCAACAGGTATTGGATAACTACCGCGCAGGCCTACAAATCATCACGGTCAACCTGACTTATGCTGAAGCGCCGCCGCAAGTAAAAGAAGCGTTTGACGAAGCTAACAAAGCACGTGAGGATGCTAACCGTTATCAAAACGAAGCCCAAACTTACGCAAACAAAGTAATCCCTGAAGCGCGTGGTAAAGCGGCACGCTTAAAAGCGGAATCGGAAGCCTTCCGTCAGGAAACAGTCAGTAAGGCAGAAGGTGATGCCTCACGTTTCATGCAGTTAGTCACAGAATATCGTAAAGCGCCGGAAGTTACCCGCGAACGTTTGTACTTAGAAACACTGGAAACTGTCATGGCGGGTAGCCGTAAAATTGTCATTGACTCCAATAACAATAACATGCTGTATCTGCCATTGGATCAATTGAATGGACAAACCAGCAACACTAACAACACGGTTCCAGCCGCTGCTGCCGCCATGCAAAATACGACTGACAAACAGAATGCGACACTAACACCGACTGATGCCACTACCAATAGTGCCGACCCCACACGCACAGGTCGGGAAACCAGTGTAAGGGAGAGCCGCTAATGGATATTAAAAACATACTCGCGGTAGTCGTGGGTGCAGTTGCTTTGTTGTTCTATTCCGCAGTGTATACTGTGGATCAACGTGAAAAAGCGATTTTGTTCAAATTCCGTGAAATCGTGAATGCTGACATCAAACCTGGATTAAACTTCCGTATGCCGTTCATTACTACCGTTAGCAAATTCCCGGCAACGATTCAAACACTCACTTCGCGCCCGGAGCAATTCCTCACTGGCGAGAAAAAGTATGTCACGGTAGATTTCTTCCTGAAATGGCGGATTGAAGATGTATCGGCATTCTACCGCTCAACAGGTGGTGGACGCATTGCCGATGCTGAAAATCGTCTGGAACAGCTCATGAAAGATGGCTTGCGTAACGAATTCAGCCGCCGCACCATCCAAGAAGCGTTGTCTGGTGAACGTGGCAGTATCCTCCAAGGGGTTGAAAGCAAATCCAAGGAAGTCGCCAAACAGTTAGGGATAGAAATCGTCGACGTGCGGGTTAGCCGCATCGACTTCCCTGATACTGTCAGCGATTCCGTCTACAATCGGATGCGTTCCGACCGTGAACGGGTTGCCCAAGACTTCCGCTCACGCGGTCAGGAAGAAGGTGCAAAGATCGAAGCGAATGCTAACCGTGAATCCACTATCATTATGGCCGAAGCCTACAAGGAAGCGGAAAAAATTCGTGGTGAAGGGGATGCGAAAGCCGCCGAAATTTACGCGCAGGCTTACCAACAAGATGCCGAGTTTTACTCGTTCTACCGTAGCTTAAGCGCCTACCGCAACACCATCGGCAAAAACGGTGATGTGATGGTATTAGAACCCACGTCTGAGTTCTTCCGTTATTTCAAACAGCAATCCCTGCAATAAGTGGTCGCGATTAACTGGAACGATTTGCTCACCGCTATCGCCCTCCTGTTAATATTGGAGGGGCTTATGCCATTCTTAAGCCCCTCGCGCTTGCGTGAAACCTACCGTCAATTACTCGAATTGCCTGATAAAACCTTACGAACCATTGGTCTGATAGGTGTAATTGCTGGTATCCTACTGCTCTTTTTGACCGATTAGTCACAAACCATGCTGAATACTCACCAATATTGGGCGCTTCCCGATGGCATCAGCGAAGCCCTGCCAGACGAAGCCGAAGCCTTAGAGCAATTGCGCCGCCGCTTACTCGACCTTTACGCCACTTGGGGCTACCGTTTGGTCATGCCGCCATTGGTGGAATTCATGGAATCGCTGCGCACCGGTCACGGCACACACCTTGACGTGCAAACCTTTAAACTCACCGACCAACTGACTGGGCGGATGATGGGGGTGCGGGCGGACATGACCCCACAAATTGCACGGATTGATGCGCATAAATTGCAAACTGAACAGCCGAATCGCTTGTGTTACATCGGCAGTGTCCTGCGTACCCGCAGTTTCCATGACGGTTCACGTTCCCCCTTGCAAGTGGGCGCAGAACTGTTCGGTCATGCCGGTTTGGACAGCGATTTTGAAGTAATCAGCTTGTTGCTGGAAACGTTGACACATTGCCAAATCCCCGACTTGCTGCTGGATATAGGTCACGTTGGCATTTTCCGCAGCTTAGCGCGTGCTGCGGGGCTGGATGCGGCGCAAGAACGCCATTTCTATGACATGTTGGTGCGCAAATCCCTGCCCGAAATTGATGCATGGCTGGCACAAACCAATTTGCCCGCTGACATCAGCACTTATTTGCAGCAATTGCCACGCCTGAATGGGGCAGTTGACATATTGGATCAAGCTGCCGCATTGTTTACGAATGCGCCGAACGACGTTCAGGATGCCCTAAGCTATTTGCACACCCTAACCACACGGATAGCGGCGCACTTCCCCGCCTGCAAAATTCATGTTGATCTGGCTGAACTGAGTGGTTACGACTACCATACCGGCATTGTGTACGGTGTTTATACATCAGGCATGGGACGTGAAGTCGCACGCGGCGGGCGTTACGACGGTATCGGTGAAGCCTTTGGGCGCACCCGCCCTGCCACCGGTTTCAGCACCGATTTGCGCACCTTGGCAATGTTTGCCTTGCCGCAGCAGCAACGCACAGACAACGCCAGTATTTTCGCGCCAGCCGTACAAGATGCGGCACTGGAACAACTGATTCGGGCATTGCGCAGTCAGCAACAACGGGTTATCCGTGCGTTGGACGGGCAAACACTCAACGCGGCAGCACTCGGTTGCAGCCGACACATCATTCAGCAAGACGGTTACTGGAACGTCGTGGCTGTTTAATCTTTACTAACACCTTTTGGCACATTTGAGCGAGAGAGCGAGACTGACATGGGAAAATTCGTCGTTGTATTGGGCACGCAGTGGGGTGATGAAGGCAAAGGCAAGATTGTGGATCTGCTGACTGAAAATGCCTCCGCCGTAGTACGTTTTCAAGGTGGGCATAATGCCGGACATACGTTGGTCATCAACGGTGAAAAAACAGTGTTGCATTTGGTGCCTTCCGGCATTTTGCGCGAAGGTGTGGAGTGCATGATCGGCAACGGGGTGGTCGTCGCTCCTGATGCCCTGCTCAAAGAAATCGAGATGTTGGAAGCACGGGGAGTTCCTGCGCGTGAGCGTTTGAAAATTTCCGCAAGCTGCCAACTGATCTTGCCTTACCACGTAGCCTTGGATGCAGCGCGTGAAAAAGCGCGTGGCAAGCAAGCCATCGGTACGACAGGGCGTGGCATTGGCCCAGCTTACGAAGACAAAATTTCCCGCCGTGGGTTGCGCGTTGGCGATTTACTGAACCCGGAACAGTTTGAGACCAAACTGCGCGGCATTATGGAATACCACAATTTCATGCTGGAACATTACTTCAAGTGCGACACGGTTGATGCCGATGCGGTACTTGCCGAAGCGATGCAAATGGCAGAAATCATCAAGCCGATGATTACCGACATTCCTAACCGTTTGGCTGAATTGCGCAAAGCGGGCAAAGACGTGATGTTGGAAGGTGCGCAAGGCACGTTGTTAGACATCGACCACGGCACTTACCCGTTTGTGACCTCTTCCAGCACCACGGCTGGCGGCGCTTGCACGGGTTCGGGTATTGGCCCGCGTAACCTTGATTACATCCTCGGCATCACCAAAGCCTACACCACGCGGGTTGGTTCGGGGCCTTTCCCAACGGAATTGTTTGATGACGTGGGCGCATACATTGCCAAGCAAGGTAATGAATTTGGTTCTACCACGGGTCGTCCGCGCCGTTGTGGTTGGTACGATGCGGTCTCATTGCGCCGCGCCATGCACATTAACTCCATCAGCGGGCTGTGCATCACCAAGCTGGACGTGTTGGATGGTTTGGAAACGGTACGGATTTGCACCGCCTACAAGCTGGATGGCAATATCCTTGATGTTCCACCCGTGGACACGGATGAATTCGCGCGTTGCGAACCGATTTATGAAGATATGCCGGGTTGGACAGAATCGACGTTTGGCGTGACCAGTTATGATGCACTGCCTGCCAATGCGAAGGCATATCTGGCACGTTTGGCGGAAG
Source organism: uncultured Thiothrix sp. (assembly GCA_964398375.1). GTDB lineage: Bacteria > Pseudomonadota > Gammaproteobacteria > Thiotrichales > Thiotrichaceae > Thiothrix. The sequence goes on along the minus strand of CAYNNA010000065.1, from coordinate 7,981 downwards.
CGGTGGAAACGCCTATCGACATTATTTCGACAGGCCCTGACCGCGACCAGACGATTATTTTGCGCGATCCTTACGCAGCATAATGATGGAGATGGATGTTAGCCGTCGGTTTGGCGGCATCATCCGCACTTATGGTGAAGAGGCGTTTGACCGTTTCACTGCTGCGCATGTTTGTGTGATTGGCGTAGGCGGCGTGGGTTCATGGGCTGTCGAAGCCTTGGCGCGTAGTGGCATCGGCACACTTACGTTGATTGATCTTGATAACGTTGCTGAATCCAATATCAATCGCCAGTTACCCGCCCTTAGCAGTACGCTTGGACGTGCCAAAATTGCCGTATTGCGAGAGCGTTGCCTCGACATAAATCCCGCCTGTTGTGTACATCTCGTTGAAGATTTTATCGACAAGGATAACCTTGCGAGCCTTATCAAACCCGAATTCGATTACGTGCTGGATTGCATCGACAATGCCCGCACCAAAGCGGCACTGATCGCGTATTGTCGCCGTAACAAAATCCGCCTGATTACCGCCGGAGGTGCGGGTGGGCAAAAAGACCCGACCAAAATCCGCCTAACCGATTTGACCAAAACCTTGCAAGACCCTCTGCTTTCCAAAGTGCGCAAGGAACTGCGCCAGCATTATGGCTTCAGCAACAACCCTAAACGCCGCTTTGACGTGCCTGCCGTGTGGTCGGAGGAAGCGATGACCTTGCCAGAACGGACGGAAGGTGAAAGCGCGTGTGATTTGAGTTGCGCGGGGGGAATTGGGTCGGTGACAACGGTGACGGCGAGTTTTGCATTTATCGCCGTCAGCCATGTGCTGGGTAAATTAGCGGCTACGTCTTCGGCAAGGTAACGCCGGTTTGCCCTTGGTATTTGCCGCCACGGTCTTTGTATGACGTGGAACACACCTCATCCGACTCGAAGAACAGCATTTGTGCCACACCTTCATTGGCGTAGATTTTCGCAGGTAGCGTCGTTGTGTTGGAAAATTCCAGTGTAACGTGACCTTCCCATTCGGGTTCTAAAGGCGTTACATTCACAATTATTCCGCAACGTGCATACGTCGATTTACCCAAACACACCACCAATGTGCTGCGTGGAATGCGGAAATACTCCACCGTCCGCGCCAGTGCAAATGAGTTGGGCGGGATAATGCAAACATCACCCTTGAAATCCACAAAGCTCTTTTCATCAAAGTTCTTCGGGTCAACGATGGTGCTATTGATATTGGTGAAAATCTTGAATTCGTTAGCGCAACGCACGTCATAACCGTAGCTAGATGTGCCGTAAGATACGATTTTTTCACCATTCACGGAACGCACTTGCCCCGGCTCAAATGGCTCGATCATGCCCTGCTTTGCTGCCATGCGGCGAATCCAATGGTCGGATTTGATACTCATTGACGTACCCCTACCCCACCTTGGCGTTGGAACGGCACGCTAATAAACGGCAATTTTACCGCACCGCTCAAGTCATAACGCAAACTACGGGTTTGCAAAGCTTCGGGAGCCAGTTGCAGCAATTGCATAAAATCTAAGCGCACCGGAATATTCACCGGCACTTCCTGACGCGCCCCAATACTCATTTTCTGCGCCTGATCCCCGCTGGCTACCTGACGACCGTTCAAGCTTAAACCGTACTGGATGCCCTTCAATGGAATCGGGAAAGCATTCGGATTCGCCACATTGAGCGTCACGATAGCGGTCCCTTGTGACAGGGAAACTTCCTGCAAACTAACGTTTTGGATGGATATTTTGGGTTGCTCGACCACACCGGGAACGCCACTACAAGCCGATAACAGCAGTGACGTAAACAAAAGAGGCAACATTCGCTTTAGCATAAACAGTCATTCTTCCTATTCGTTGGAATAGTGAATACTAAACGAAACGCGCTCTCAATACACCTGTCGGGCAAAAAGCCGTTCCAAGCGATGCTGCCAACGCTGCATCCGCTCTTCACGCTGGACTTGCGGGGCACACAAACGCCGGGAACGTAACCCTTGCCGCAATAGCAAGGGAAATTTGTTATCACTTTTAACCGTTGCTGTTCTAAGACTCATGATGCGCCACACTCCTGTTTATCTTCTAGTTAAATACATTGATAAGCATAACGCGAAGATGTGCAGAAAATGTGTAGAGTCGATGGAAGGTTTTTGCAGCAAACCCGCGTTAACACGTTAGCGGTTGGCTTGAGACTCCAGTGGACGAATTTGCGTCGCCACCTTATCCAACACCCCATTCACAAATTTATGGGATTGTTCCGCACCGTACTTTTTCGCCAGATTCACGTATTCGTTTACCACAACTTTGTAAGGTGTTTCGATATGATTAAGCAACTCACACGTAGCCACGCGCAATACCGCGTGCTCAATTGGGTCAACTTGTGCCAAGGTACGATCCAGATACGGCGTAATCCGGTTTTCCAGCTCCTCCCCTCCCTCAATCGCGCAACGCATCAACTTATGAAAAAATGCGGCGTCACACTTGCGAAAATCGGCGGCTAACTCCTGTTCTTCCTGAAAATACACATAAACATCGTGGAAGCCGTTACCGGTAATTAACCATTGGTAAGTCCCTTGCACCGCCAAACGCCGCGCCACTCGGCGACGCGCGATTAACTGCTGGGACTCCGAGAGGGGTTTGTGTCCTGCCATCTGTGTTTATTTCCTAATCTTGCGCAATAAGGAAACCATTTCAATCGCTGACAATGCCGCTTCTGCGCCTTTATTGCCTGCTTTGGTGCCTGCACGTTCGATGGATTGCTCGATCGTATCCGTGGTCAACACCCCAAAAATGATCGGCAATTCATGGCTCAAACCCACTTGCGCCAAGCCTTTGGAAGCTTCACCCGCCACGTAATCAAAATGCGGCGTACTGCCACGGATAACCGCACCCAACGCAATAATGGCGTCGTAATCACCATTTGCCGCCATCGCCTGTGCCACTAACGGAAGCTCATACGCGCCCGGAACACGCACCACGTCGATGTCTTCCACTTTCACTCCACCATGACGCTTAAGCGCATCCACCGCACCTGCCAGCAGGCTTTCGACGATAAAACTGTTGAAACGCGCGACGACGATGCCGTACTTGGCTTCTTGGGGTGCAAAATCACCTTCGATGACATTGAAGCTCATTGAACCATCCTAAACTCATTATTAAAGAACGATATAAGAATCCCTTCGGCTCCGCTCAGGGAGCAAAATGACACTTAATCCTGAACATAATCCACAATTTCTAAACCGAAACCGGCAATGCCGTGCAAACGGCGCGGCGCACTCATAACACGCATCCGGTGTACGCCCAAATCCGACAAGATTTGCGCACCAATACCGTAGGTTTTTAATTCAGCCGGTGAAGAGCGAGTATTGTCCTGCACTACTGCCTGAGATTCAAACCCTTTCAAACGTTTCAGCACATCTTGCGTCTGAATCGGTTCGCGCAAAATGACAATCACACCCTTGCCTTCACGTTCAATCCGCTGCATCACACCGCGTAATGGCCAGCCACAACCCGGTTCCGCCAATGCCAACAGGTCGCACAATTCATTTTCCAAATGCACCCGCACCAACACGGTATCATCAGCACCGACGTCGCCTTTGACGAGTGCTAAATGAATGTCATGCTTGGCTTGTTCCTGATACGCGACTAGATGGAATGCGCCGTATTCGGTTTGCACCTCTTTTTCAAACACGCGCTCGACCGTTTTTTCATGTTGCACGCGGTAGCGAATCAAGTCTTCGATACTGCCCATTTTCAAGCCGTGCTTTTCGGCGAAAATCTCCAAATCAGGGCGGCGTGCCATCGTGCCATCTTCGTTGAGAATTTCAACAATCGTCGCCGCCGGTTCAAACCCTGCCAAACGCGCCAAATCGCAACCCGCTTCGGTATGCCCTGCGCGAGTCAAGACGCCACCCGGCTGTGCCATTAACGGGAAAATATGCCCCGGCTGCTCAATATCAGCAGGTTTCGCATTCGGTGCCACCGCAGTACGCACCGTGTGCGCCCGGTCATAAGCTGAAATGCCGGTCGTGACCCCTTCAGCGGCTTCAATGGACACGGTGAAATTGGTACGGTGTTCTTCATCGGTCGCAGAAATCATCAGCGGCAAATTCAATTGCTTGCAACGCTCACGGGTTAAAGTCAGGCACACCAAGCCGCGCCCTTCCTTGACCATGAAATTAATGTCTTCCGGGCGGGTCAGGGACGCAACCATCAACAGGTCGCCTTCATTTTCGCGGTCTTCGTCGTCAACAATAACGACCATTTTGCCTTCTGCGAGGTCTTTAAGAATCTCTTCTGTGGTGTTGAATTGCATGGTTTCTCACTTCATAAAGCCGTGTTCGGCAAGGAATGCTTCGGTAATTGCACCACTGTGAGGCATCATCTCAGCGGCATTATCACCCAGCAACAAACGTTCAAGATAACGAGCGATCACATCGACTTCCAGATTGACCGGCGTGCCACTGCGGTAATCAGCAATGATGGTTTCTTGCAAGGTGTGCGGCACAATATTGAGTTCAAAGGTGCTGCCTTCGACTTTATTGACAGTCAGACTAACGCCATCCAACGTGATTGAACCTTTCGCTGCAATGTACTTTGCTAACAGTGACGGAGCGCGGATGCTGAAACGCACTGAACGTGCATCGTCATGGCGGCTAATGACCTCACCCAAACCATCCACATGCCCGCTGACCAAATGCCCACCGAGGCGGGTTTGCAAGGTTAAGGCTTTTTCCAAATTGACCTTGGAGCCGCGAGCCAAATGCCCAAGACTGGTTAAGGACAGGGTTTCGCGGGAAACATCCGCGCTAAAACTGCCACTATCCAACGCCACTGCTGTCAAACACACGCCGTTGACCGCAATGCTATCCCCCAGTGCCACATCGCTCATATCCAACTTGCCGGTCGCAATCGTCAGGCGCATATCACCGCCCTTGGGCTGCATATCGCGGATTGTGCCGATGGATTCAATAATGCCGGTAAACATCAGTTTTTCACCTCTGGTTTCAGGCTGGCAATAATACGCCAATCTTGCCCCACTGCGCGAATATCGCGAATTTCCAGCGGAATACGCTCGCTCATGTGGGCAATCGCCGGTAAATGGAACAAAGGGCGGGCGCTAGACCCCATCAGGTGTGGCGCAAGGTAAATAACCAATTCATCCGCCAAGCCTTGTTCCACGAACGCACCCGCCAACGTTGCACCCGCTTCGACGTGGACTTCGGTAATACCATCCTCGACCAATGCTGCCATGACCTCAGGCAAATGCAATTGTTGACCCGAAAACTGGCGGATAATAACCCCAGCCTGCACTAACAGCGCCATTTTTTGCGCGTCATGACTGCACGTATATAGCCGAATTTCACCCGGCAATTCGAGCAACTTGGCATTCAACGGGAATTGTAACGCCGAATCCAGCACCACCCGCACCGGCTGACGCACCTTGCCCGTAATACCTAACTCATCCACAGTCAGGCGTACATTGAGAGCGGGATCATCCGCCAACACCGTACCAATACCGGTTAAAATAGCGCCTGCCTGCGCCCGTAGCAACTGCACATCACGCCGCGCCGCTTCCCCGGTAATCCACACACTTTCACCGGATTCCATTGCGGTACGTCCGTCCAGACTCATCGCCATTTTCACCCGCACATACGGGCGATTACGTTCCATGCGGCTGATGAAACCGGGGTTCAATGCCCGTGCCTCACTTTCTAGCAAACCAGAAGCTGTTTCAATACCGGCATCACCCAATAGTTTCAAGCCATTGCCTGCGACCAATGGGTTCGGGTCCACCATCGCCGCCACGACTCGCTTTACTCCCGCTTGCAATAAAGCATTGGCACACGGCGGGGTACGCCCATAATGTGAACACGGCTCCAGTGTAACGTAGACATCGGCATCACGGGCTGCCTCACCTGCCATGCGCAAGGCGTGGATTTCGGCGTGAGGTTCTCCGGCACGTTCATGCCAGCCTTCACCGACAACTTGCCCATCACGCACAATCACACACCCCACACGTGGATTCGGTTGCGTGGTGTACCAGCCGCGCCGCGCCAGTTGCAGCGCGTGCGCCATGTAACGGTGGTCGTCTGGGGTAAAACTCATGCCTTAGGGGGAATCGGCAGTAAATTAATCTGGCGGTTGCGTTGCTCTGGGCTGGGGTCACTTTCCAGATGTTCGATCATATTGCGAAACTCTTCAATGGCATCGAAGCGGCGATATACGGAAGCAAAGCGAATATAGGCGACTTCATCCAATTGGCGTAATTCATCCATGACCAATTCACCAATCATGGAGGACGGGACTTCGCGTTCCCCACTAATCAGAATGCGTTTGCGGATATGACTTAATGCTGCTTCGATACGGTCTATCGACACCGGACGCTTTTCCAACGCCCGCATAATGCCGCCGCGTAATTTATCGTCGTCAAAAGGTTCACGCGCCGCATTGGATTTAATCACACGCGGCATCGTCAGTTCTGCCACTTCATACGTTGTGAAGCGCTCATCGCAAACCGAGCAGCGCCGTCGACGGCGCACTTGATCGCCGTCATTCGCCAAACGCGAGTCAACGACCCGCGTGTCATCTGCACCGCAAAAGGGGCAACGCATCCTAGATTACGCCGGATGATCGCCAAAGCTACTGGAACGGTATACGGGGAAACGCTCACAAATACTGAGCACTTGCCCTTTTACCCGGTTAATGGTGGCTGCGTCTTCGACGTTATCCAACACATCCGCCATCCAGTTCGCCAATTGGGTGCATTCCGCTTCCTTGAAACCACGGGTGGTAATCGCTGGCGTACCCACACGGATACCGCTGGTGACAAACGGCGATTGCGGATCATTCGGTACCGAGTTTTTATTAACGGTGATATTCGCTGCACCTAACGCCGCATCCGCCGCTTTACCGGTAATACCTTTGTCGATCAGGTCAATCAGCATCAAATGGTTATCAGTGCCACCCGACACAATCTTGTAGCCACGCCCCTTCAAGGTTTCTGCCATGATTTTTGCGTTTTTAGCCACTTGCTGTTGGTAAACGGTGAATTCAGGCTCCAGTGCTTCTTTGAAGGCTACCGCTTTTGCGGCGATGACATGCATCAACGGACCGCCTTGAATACCGGGGAATACCAACGAGTTGAATTTCTTTTCCAACTCAGGGTTCGCTTTTGCCAGAATAATGCCACCACGCGGACCACGTAAGGTTTTATGCGTGGTAGAAGTGGTCACGTCAGCAATTTGTACCGGGCTAGGGTATACGCCTGCGGCAACCAAACCCGCAACGTGTGCCATATCCACCATCAAATATGCGCCGACTTTATCCGCGATTTCACGGAATTTGCCCCAATCAATGACACGAGAATAGGCTGAAAACCCCGCCACGATCATTTTAGGCTTATGTTCTACAGCCAGACGCTCAACTTCTGCATAATCAATATAGCCTTCGTCGGTAATGCCATATTGAACCGCGTTGTAAATCTTGCCGGAGAAGTTAACTTTTGCACCATGCGTCAGATGACCGCCATGCGCCAAGCTCATGCCCAACACCGTATCACCGGGGTTTAACAGTGCCATGTAAACTGCTGCATTGGCTTGTGAACCGGAATGGGGTTGCACGTTGGCATAATCCGCACCAAACAATTGCTTCACCCGGTCGATCGCAAGCTGTTCTGCGGTATCGACGTATTCGCAACCACCGTAGTAACGCTTGGCAGGATACCCTTCCGCGTATTTATTGGTAAGCACCGAGCCTTGTGCTTCCATTACACGCGGGCTGGCGTAATTTTCGGAGGCAATCAGCTCAATGTGCTCTTCCTGACGGCGCACTTCGGACTGCATAGCACCCCACAATTCATCATCATAACCTGCGATTGTCATCTGGCTGGAAAACATGCCGCTTTTCTCCTGCACGTTGAAAGCTAAAAAAGCGTTATAGCATACCACTGTTTTTGACCTCAACCTATGCTGTTTTAC
>CAYNNA010000064.1:0-17458 GCA_964398375.1 uncultured Thiothrix sp. | reverse complement strand
GCATGTTGCGCCCTTTTTGTGGTGACTATCAGGGTCATTAGTGCCTGAAATGGCGCATCCCGGTAAACACCATTGCCATGCCATGCTCATTCGCCGCAGCAATCACTTCTTCATCACGCATCGAGCCACCCGGCTGAATCACTGCTTTGATCCCCGCTGCCGCCGCACTGTCGATACCATCGCGGAAGGGGAAAAACGCATCCGATGCCATCACCGAACCTGGCACAACCAGCCCGGCATGTTCCGCTTTGATGCCTGCAATCCGTGCGGAATTGATACGGCTCATTTGACCCGCACCTACACCAATGGTCATATTGCCTTTCGCGTATACAATCGCATTGGATTTGACGAATTTGGCAACCTTCCAAGCAAATTGCAGATCCAGTAATTCAGTTTCAGACGGTTGGCGCGTAGACACGACTTTCAGCTCATCCAGCAACGCGATGTCAGCCGTTTGTACTAGCAAGCCACCGTTAACCCGTTTGAAATCGAGGCGATTGGGAACGTCACCGCTCCACATGTCAACAGTTAACAAACGCACGTTTTTCTTCGCCGCGACGACCGCAACAGCTTCAGGTGAAACCCCCGGTGCGATAATTACTTCCACAAACTGACGATCCACGATCACTTTTGCGGTTTCGCCATCCAGCGGTTGGTTGAATGCAATAATGCCGCCGAATGCGGATTCAGGGTCAGTGCTGTAAGCGCGGTTGTAGGCTTCCAGCAAGTTCGTGCCGATGGCAACGCCGCACGGATTCGCGTGCTTGACGATAACGCAAGCGGGTGTACCGTCGAATTGCTTGACGCATTCGAGTGCGGCATCGGTGTCGGTGATATTGTTGTAAGACAATTCCTTGCCTTGAATCTGGATGGCGGTAGCAATACTGCCTTGTGGAGCGTTGTATTCCGCGTAAAACGCGCCTGCTTGGTGGCTGTTTTCACCGTAACGGCAATCTTGCTTCTTCTCGACTTGCAGGCTGAATGTGCGCGGGAACGTTGCCGGTGCTTCATGACTGGCTGCGCCGACCCGTGCGCCGAAATAGTTGGCAATCATACCGTCGTAACGTGCGGTGTGTTCAAACGCTTTAATCGCCAAATCAAAACGGGTAGCAGGGCTAATGCAGCCTGCGCTGGCTTCCATTTCCGCTTGAATGCGATCGTAATCGCTGGGTTCGGTGACGATCGTTACGTGCGCGTGGTTTTTGGCACTGGCGCGTACCATTGTGGGACCGCCGATGTCGATGTTTTCAACGGCGTCTTCAAAGGTGCAACCGGGTTTGGAAACGGTGGCTTCAAACGGGTAAAGATTAACCACGATCAGGTCGATACGCCCGATGCCGTGTTCCGCCATGACTGCATCATCTTGCCCACGACGTGCCAAAATGCCGCCGTGAATTTTGGGGTGTAGGGTTTTGACGCGCCCGTCCATCATTTCCGGGAAGCCGGTGTAGTCGGAGACTTCGGTGACGGGTACGCCATTATCCGCCAGCAGTTTGGCAGTGCCACCCGTGGAAAGTAAGTGTACGCCTTGGCTGTGCAGGAACCAGGCAAATTCCAGTACGCCGGATTTGTCGGAAACGCTCAGCAAAGCGTGGGTGACAGGCAGGTTAGAGGCAGTCGTCATCGTGTGTGCATCCTGGGGCGAAAAACGCGGTATTCTATGCCGTGGGGTGGTTTGCTGCAATGCCGTCTGTACTGGTTAGATAATTGCCATTAAACGTAGCCCTAACACAAATACCAAGGCGGCGATTAAGCCGGTTACTGCACCTTTAATAAACAGGCTTTGTGAACTAGCTGCATACTTAACCACGCTTTTATCCAGTTTGTCGATCTGGCGGTCGCGCTGCGCAATAATTAAATCGCGTTGGTGTAGGGATTCATCACGGTTTTGTAACTGTTGCTGGTTTTCTTTCAGGGTGTTTTCCAGATGCTGGATGCGCAAGGTGAGTTCTTGCAAGCGCTCATCGCGGCGGCGGATATGCGCTTCTTTCGCTACAATGGTCTGGTCACGGTCATGCAGGCTGGTGTCGCGTTTACTGAGTTGCTCATCCCGCGCTTGCAGTTGCGCATCGCGTTGTGAGAGGGTGATCTCACGTTCGTGCAGGCTGGTATCGCGTTTAGCAATCTCGGTATCGCGCAGGTGTACTTGCTGGTCACGGGCTTGTAACGCTTCTTCTTTGTGTTGCAGTTGCAGGTCACGCTGTTCGATTTGTGCGTCACGTTCCGCAACGGTAGCGTCACGTTCGGAAAGGGTTTCTTCGCGTTCGGAGAGGAATTCATCCCTGTCTTGCACGGTTTGGTCGCGGAGTTGTAATTGCACATCACGTTCGGCAATGCTTTGGTCGCGTAGGTGCACTTCCAGTTGCAGGTTGCGTACTTGTTCATCCCGCGTGGCAATTTCGGTATCGCGGACTTGCAGGCTGCTATCACGTTGGGTGAGGAATTCGCCCAACGTTTGGATGTGCTGATCGCGTTCATGCATCGAGGTGTCGCGTTGCTGGATGGTTTGCTCGCGCTCGGTGAGTTGGAAATCGCGCTCCCGTATGGTGTCATCACGTTGTTGAATTGCAGCGTTGCGTTCGGTCAGCAGTGAATCACGCGCATGAATGGTTTCATCGCGTTCCTGCATTTGCGCGTTGATCTGAGTAATGTGGGAATCGCGTTCCTTGATGCTGTGGTCGCGTTCGCCGATGGTGACATCGCGGCTTTGCACTTGCGAATCGCGTAATTGCAATTGTTTGTCGCGTTCGCGCAATTGCAAGTCTTGCCCGCTGATACGCGTATCACGCTCCCGTAGTGAAATATCACGTTCTTTGATACGGCGGTCGCGTTCGGTAATTTGCACGTCGCGCTCTTCGACCGTGCGGTCACGGCTGGACAGGCGCGTGTCACGGTCGCGCAAATCTTCATCTGTTTTATTGATGCGCTCGTCACGCATCATCAGTTGGCGGTCGCGTTCGGTGAGTTGACTGTCACGTTCCTGCAAATGATCTTCGAGTTCGCGGATGGTTTGCAGGAAATCCAGCCCTTGCTGGTCACGGCTGCGAATGGCTTCTTCTCGCAGGCGCAATTCGTTATCACGTTCGGCAACAGTGCGGTCGCGTTCGCTGAGTTCGCGGTCGCGTTGACTGAGGGTGGTGTCGCGCTTTTCGACTTGCTGTTGCTGAATGCCAATGCGTTGATCACGTTCTTGCAGCAGTGTTGCTTTTTCTTTGAGCAACATCTCGCGGTTTTGGATTTGTTGATCACGGTCAGCAATGGTGCGGTCACGTGCTTGTAAATGCTGGTTGGCAAGGTCGATGTGGGAATCGCGGGCGGCGAGTTGACGATCCCGTTCTGAAATATGGTTATCGCGTTCGCTGAGGTGCTTGTCGCGTTCCTTGAGCATTTTTTCCTGCTCTAGGGTTTGACGAGTACGCTCTTGTAATAAGGCTTCGCGATCCAGCAACTGTTGATCTTTTTTGCTGATGCTGTCATCGCGGCTTTGCAGCAGTTTGTCTTTGCTTTGAATGGCTTGGTCAATGCGCGAGAGTGAGCGGTCTTTGTCTTCGAGACTGCGGTCACGCATCTGGATTTGCAGTTCTTTTTCCTGCAACAGTTTTTCGTAGTGCGCGAGGTTTTGTTCCAGCGTACTTAAGCGAGCCTCACGGTCACTCAGCATGGTATCGCGCTGTTGTACGGCACGGTCGCGGTTGACCACGCCTTCATCACGGCTGCGTAGGGCTTTTTCTTTTTCTTCGAGTAATTGGTTTTGTTGGGTGAGTAGCTTTTCTTTTTCACCTAGCAGGCGTGCTAGGGTTTCCATGCGTTTATCACGCTCGTCAATGCGGGCGTCACGTACCCGGATATGCCCGTCTTTTTCCAGCAATAATCCTGATATTTCACGCAAGCGCTGCTCACGTTCCTGTAAGCGCAGGGCTAATTCATCCACACTGGTTTTCAATTCCTGCTTATCATTTAGGGTCAGATAAACGTTTGAATCCAGCTTTTTAAAGATGTCGAGATCCTTTTCTTCCAATTTCATGATAATTCCTGAGCACTACTGGCACACAATAACAGGGAGCCGCCAACCTATCTGCGCGATGAACAATGGTGAGATTGCCTAGATTCTGGCATAAATAATAATGTTTTGCCACGTTACTGTGCGAGTTAACGTTGCCAGAGGTGCATTTTTGCGGTGCGCCATTCGCGCCAGTGCCAGTTTGCGGGAGTGGCGGGAAAATCGAGCCGTAATTCACCGGTTTCGGCGGTGTTCAGTAATTTTATGTCACGCGCCTGATAACGTTGGGTGACGCTGGGGTGCGGGTGGTTGAAACGGTTACGGTAGCCGCTGGTGACAATCCCAAGCTTAGGCGCAACGGCTTGTATAAACGCTGGGCTGGATGAGGTTTTGCTGCCGTGATGCGGTAACAATAGCACATCCGCTGATATGTCAGCAGCTTGTTTGAGTAACCATTTTTCGGCGGGGCGCTCAATATCGGCGGTCAATAATACGCGGTGATGCGGGTTCGCTATTTTCAATACGCAGGATCGGTTGTTTTTCTTGGTGTCTACGAAGTCCTCAGCGGGGTGTAAGATCGTGAACGTTACCCCATCCCATTGCCATGTTTGACCCGCAATGCATAAGTTTGAATGATGATCTGCGAGTATTTCAGTGCTGCTGACCAGCAAATTCGTGATGGGCAGGGCGTTCAGTAATGCCTTGGCACCGCCGCTGTGATCGTTATCGGCATGAGATACGATTAGGGTGTCGACCTGGTTAATGGCTTGCCCGCGTAGCCAAGGTAACAACACCAATTCGCCGGTATCAAAACTGTCTGACACTTTGGGGCCGGTATCGAATACCAAGGTATGATTGGTGGTTTGCACCACAGTTGCCAACCCCTGACCCACATCCAGCACACTGAGGCGAAATGCACCTGGTACGACCTTGGGTGGCTGATACACCATCAGCGGGAGCATTAGCAAGATACCCAGCCAACGCCCCGGTATGCCACGCGGCAACCACAGCAACACAAATCCCGCGATGGCTAACACTAACCAAGGCAAGGGAATCAAGGGCATGTAAACCGACGATAAGGGCAGGGCGGCAAGCCATTCCAATACCCACATCAGCCATTCCAGCAAGGTGGCAGCGACTGTCCAAACCCTGGCGGCTGCGGCTTCCCACCACCCTGCGAACACGATTCCCAGCAATACCAAGGGCGTCACCACAAAAGTAATGACCGGAATTGCCAACAAGTTTGCCACCGGCGAGCTTAACGAAATCATGCCGAAAAAGCCTGCTGCCAGTGGAATGGTTCCCAATGATAATACCAACTGCATCCATACCACGGATGATTTCCCCAGTTTACGTTGGCGCATTCCCAAAAATGCCAGCAAAGCCACCGTCAAAAACGATAACCAAAACCCCACCGCCAGACTCGCCAAGGGGTCGAGCAGCAACACCAGCAAGAGCGCAATACTCATGGTGACACTGAACGGCACTTGTCGTCGCCATAGCAAACCAGCCATCACCACCAGTAACATAATCAGGGTACGCTGTGTTGGAATATTGAACCCCGCCAGCAAGGAATACGCCGTTGCTAACACACCACCGGATAGCCCGGCAGCCACCCGCAATGGCAACCACAGGTACAAGCTAGGAAATAAGCGCCAAAGCCCCCACACCGGCAAAATACCCAGACTGGCGACCATCGTAATGTGCAAACCCGAAATCGCCAGTAAATGAATCGTGCCGGTTTGACGCAAGATCTCCCATTGTTGCTGCGGAATGGTAGCGGTATAGGCAATTGCCAACCCCTGCACCAAACCGGTCATGGCGGAATCGGGAAGTGCGGTTGAAATCTTTTCCTGCAATTGTTGGCGTAAGTGGTTCGGTTGCCACCAAGATGCTGCGGCTAAACGTTGGTTATCCGCTGATTTACGCACGTAGCCGCTGCCACCGATGCGCTGTGAAAAGAGCCATTGCTCGTAATCAAAGCCATTCGGGTTCATGAAACCATTGGGGCGCTTGCCGCGTACCAGCAATTGCCAGCGCTCGCCCGCACGCAGTTTAGGAGCATCCTCCGCGTACCAAGCGAGGCGCAAGCGTCCCTGGTAGCTGGCGGTATCGCTGTCAAACAGAAAACTGCTGCCATCCGCCCGCCATTCCGGTACATCGGCAATCGTACCGGTGAGCAGCATGTCTTCACCTTCCCATGTTTCAGGAAGCCAGTCAGCCCTGACACCACTGGCAACCCATAAGGCGTAAACACTGCCCAGTAACACACCTGCCAGCAATTTGGCTGTTTGCCGCTGCTGGTAACGCCATGCCACACCAATGATGACACCGACAGCGATGACGCTTCCCCAAAACAGTGCATCCAGCGTCGGCAGGCGCGGCAGTATCCATAACACGAGTGTGCCGACAAAAAAACTCACTGAAAAGGTGCGCATATTTCGCAAACCATGGATAATGACTTACCTTAATTGTTATTGCTGTTAAAACTTCATGCCGCGAAAATTGTTGCGTAAGCTATTCCCCAACCCTGACAAACTGAAAGAGAATAAGCACCTTCAGTTTTTGGGGGATACGTTGTATTTGCCGTGTTTGTGGTATTTAAATCGTCACAACGTGGCAACTGCATTTGCCATTGGGCTGTTTTGCATGTGGCTTCCCTTTCCATTTCAATCGCTGATCGCTGCCGTGTTAGCGGTATTTTTTCGTGCTAATTTGCCGTTGGCAGTAGTCTTGGTATTCATCACTAACCCTATCACAATGCCGCCTATGTTATACGGAGCTTATTTGCTAGGTGCATCTATATTGGGGGATCCTCCGACCGGTTTCAACTTCGAACCGAGTCTTGACTGGTTAATGAATGGTTTGATTCTGATCTGGAAGCCATTTTTGTTAGGTATGTTCTTGCTAGCGGTGGTGTCGTCGCTCATCGGCTATTATGGGATGCATTTATTGTGGCGTTTACATTTGCTTCAGCGTATTAAAGAACGTCGCGCCCGCAAGCAAACTCAAAAAAACAATGAGCCACCGCCAGACGTTTAAGCGTTGGCTAACACACCGTCCGTCAAACGGTAAACCGTATCCATTTTTGCTGCCAATTGCAGGTCATGGGTAACAACCACAAACGCCGTGCCTAAGTCTTCATTCAGCCCTTGCATTAAATTAAACACATTGTCAGCGGTGTGGTGATCAAGATTACCAGTGGGTTCGTCGGCTAACACGGCTTTGGGGCGTGTCACTAGAGCGCGGGCAATGGCTGCACGTTGGCGTTCCCCACCAGAAAGTTGGGCAGGTTTATGGTCAAGACGCTCTTTCAGCCCGACTTTTGCCAGCATTTCGCTGGCTTGCGCACTGGCTTCTGCCACTTTCACGCCGCGAATCAATAAGGGCATGGCAACGTTTTCTAACGCAGTGAATTCGGGTAACAGGTGGTGAAATTGGTAGATGAAGCCCATCGACTGGTTACGCAAGACGCCGCGTTCGGTGTCGGATAACTGATCCATGCGTTTGCCGAGTACTTCCACATGACCGGTGGAGGGCAAATCCAAACCGCCCATTAAGTGCAGCAAGGTACTTTTGCCGCTGCCGGAACTGCCGAGAATGGCGACTTTTTCCCCTTGATGAATGTCCAAATCCACTCCGCGCAATACCTCAACATCCAGCCGCCCTTCGCTGAAACGTTTACCCAATTGTTGGCAGGAAATAATCACTTTACTCATAACGCAATGCCTCCGCAGGCTGGACTTTGGACGCACGCCATGCAGGGTAAAGCGTCGCGAGAATAGACATAAACAGGGCGCTCAGGGCAATCACTATGACATCGCCGGGGTTTACCCGTGATTCGAGTTCGCTAATAAAATACACATCAGCATTGATGAAGTGGGTATCAAACAAGCGTTCCAGAAACGGCACAATCACATCCAGATTGTTTGCCAGCAATACGCCTAATATCACCCCAATCAATGTGCCAAACACGCCGATCAGTGTGCCTTGTACCATGAAAATCTTCATCACCCGCCCGGATGACAGCCCCAAGGTACGCAGGATGGCAATATCGCCTTCCTTGTCCGTCACCACCATCACCAGTGTTGAAACCAGATTAAACGCCGCTACCGCAATGATCAGCATCAGAATAATAAACATCACCGACTTTTGCGCTTGGATAGCTTTAAACTGGTTTTTGTTCAAATTTGTCCAGTCATTGGCCCACATATCCTGCCATGCGGGACTCATGCGTTGTAAAATGGTTTGTGCCATCGTCGGGGCAAGATACAAATCACTCAGCGTCATGCGTAAGCCGGTTACGTCATTGCCCATTTCAAAGGTTTTGGCGGCATCTTCAAGGTTCACGTAAGCCGTGGTGGTGTCGAACTGCTGCATATCTACCCGAAAAATGGCAGCAATGGTGAAACGTTGCAAAGCAGGCATTTCACCGGTTTCCAAGGCATCTTCACTAGGACTGACTAGGGTAAGCGCATCACCCACGTCAACGTTCAACTCTTTTGCCATCGTTGCACCGATAGCCACGTTAAAACTGCCCGGTTGCAAGGTTTGCATATCGCCTTTGATGACATGCTTAAACACGGTGCTCACTTGCTGTTCTAGCTCCGGCACAATGCCTTGCAGTACCGCAGCGCGGGCTTCGTCGCCTTGATTCAACATCGCAGGCTTTTCGATAAATGGCGATACGGCTTTCACACCCGGAAAATTCAGCAAATCTTTTTGCACGTTTTGCCAATCGGATACACTTAAATCGTGTTCGGATACTGTGACGTGTGCCAACATGCCCATAATACGTTCGCGCATGGTTTGCTCGAAACCATTCATGACAGAAAGCACCGTAATCAGTACCAACACACCAATCGCAATACCGATCATCGACGCTAACGAAATAAAAGAAATGAAGTGTTTTTCACGCCGTGCGCGGGTATAGCGCAAGCCGACAAACAGCTCAATTGGTTGAAACATTTTATTCATAGCGCAGCGACTCCGCAGGCTGGATTTGTGATGCCCGCCATGCAGGGTAAATCGTTGCCAGTACTGAGGCAATCAACGAAGCAACCCCAATCCAAATCACATTGCTCCAGCGCATATCGGATGGGATTTCACTGATGTAAAACACGTCAGCCGAGAAAATCTTGAACCCGAAAGTGGTTTCCAAAAACGGAATCACCGTACCAATGTTCAGTGACAGCCACACGCCTAATGCCACACCAACGACGGTGCCGAAAATACCAATAATGCTGCCTTGAATCATAAAGATGCGCAGGATACGGTTCGCATCCATCCCAAAGGTGCGCAAGATGGCAATATCCGCAGCCTTGTCGTTCACGGTCATTACCAAAGATGCGACCAAATTGAACAATGCCACTAACACCACCAAGCCCAGAATCAAGCTCATGACAATGCGTTCGGTTTTCACGGCACGGAAAAAGCTACCGTGTTCCTGACTCCAATCCACGACTTCAAACTCCCCGCCCAGCTTGGTTTGTAATTCATGCCCTATCGCGGGGGCGGAGAATAAATCATCCAGCTTCAAGCGTATGCCGCCGATGTTGTCACCCAAGCGAAACAGCCGCGAGGCATCGCTGAGTTCAATAAATCCGGTCATGCCGTCGTATTCGGGGTGTCCGATTTGGTAGACGCCGGTGACGGTAAAGCGTTTCAGGCGCGGTAAAATCCCCGCAGGGGTCACTTGCACTTGCGGCACAATCACCGTGACCTTATCACCGGGGATGACGCCGAGAGCAGCCGCGACTTCCACACCCAAGACAATGCCGTAGTCACGCGGGGCAAGGCTGCTGAAACTGCCATTCAGCATTTTGAAATTGACATCGCTGACTTGGCTTTGCAGTTTGGGATCAATGCCTTGCAACACAATACCGCGCATGAGATTGCCATTGGTCAACATGACTTGTTTTTGCACATAAGGGGCAGCGCCGATCACGTGTTGCTGTGCCTTTAGTCCGTCGATTTTCGCCGTCCAATCCGCGAGTTGCCCATTTGTCCCTGAAACCGTGACATGGGAAACCACACCCAGTATCTTGTCCCTGAGTTCCTTTTCAAACCCGTTCATGATCGACAAAACCGTGATCAGCACCATAACCCCCAGCAGGATGCCGAGCATCGAGGCGAACGAGATGAACGAGATGAAACGGTTACGCCGCCGTGAATGCGTGTAGCGCTGTCCGATAAATAATTCGAGTGGTGTAAACATGGGTGGCGATTGTACAGATGATGAGTGTCGTTTAATAGTAAAGTATCGGGAGATCAGACATGCGTTTGTCCAAATGGTTTAGTGCTTTGTTACTGGCTATTGCCTTTTTCGCCAATAGCGCATTCGCAGGCTACCCCCATAATGGCATGAGTATGAGCAGTGTGAAGGCACAATACGGTGAACCGCAGTCGGTTCGCCAGTCTGCTGGCCCCATCAAGAAGCGCTGGCCCCGGATTACAGTGTGGAATTATGGCACGTTCTCGGTATATTTCGAGCGGCGTACTGTGTTGCATACCGTGGTGCATTAAGCATCAAGCATCAGGTGGGCTGAATCAGCAATAGCAGCAGCCCTGCCAGCAGATAATAGGCGGCGAACTGGATGGTGAGCGGCTTTTTGAATTCCTCTGGAATGTATTCATCCACAAACGGAAAAAAGTAGCGCACGCTACCGATAATGAGTGCGGTGACTCCCCCTAGCACTAGCATGAGGCCAATGGCTGCCAGTAAATTCATCATGATCATTTCCCTTGCTGCTTGGGTCTGGATAGGTGTTTTGTCATGGATTAATGTTATCATTTTGCATAACCCATGATTGGATACGCGCTATGGAACCCACTAAAAATTCTGCCATTCGCCCGGAATTGCTGCAATCCCTGATCGACTATGCCGAACACGGTATTACGATTGCGGAACGCGAAGGCAATGACACTATTTTGCTGTATGTTAACCGTGCTTTCGAGCAAATGACTGGCTACAGCGCGGAAGAGTGTTTGTACCAAGACTGCCGTTTCCTGCAAAACGCCGACCGTGATCAGGTAGGATTGCAGAAAATTCGCGCTGCTATCGAAGCCGAACAGTCGGTCAGAGTGGTTTTGCGCAATTACCGTAAAGACGGCAGTTTATTCTGGAATGATTTAAGTATTAGCCCCTTTTTCGATGAGGAAGAGGGCGTGATGTATTACATCGGGGTGCAAAGGGATGTGACCGAATTGGTCGCCTTGCAGACCGAACTGGCGGACGTCAAGGCGCGTTTGCTGGCATTGGGCGGGTGATGGTGTTTATGCCAAAAAATTCAGCGGCGTGTGGCTATGCCCCGGCAATAAACTAGCTAGCCCGTTATTGTGCAAATGCTTGCTGGCAATTTCCCCGAAAATATCGCGAAAATCGACTGAGTGTGCCAGATAGCGCCCTTTGTAAAGTTGCGCTATTTCCAGCCCCGGCCATTGCCCGTATATACCACCGCGTACCCCGCCACCGAGTGCAAACCAGCACCCTGCATTGCCGTGGTCAGTGCCTTGGCTGCCGTTCTCTTCAGCAGTGCGCCCGAATTCGGTCATGGTCAGGATCATGACATCTTGCATGGCTGTGCCTAAATCCGCATACAGTGCGGCGATGCCATCCGCAAAAATCTTTAGCATGTTGGCTTGATAACCCACTTGATTTCCTTGTGTTTGGTGGGTGTCCCAGCCGCCGATGTTCACCGTTGCCAGTTCCAACCCCACACCCGCTTTGATCAATTGTGCGGCTTGGCGTAATTGTGTGCCGTAGCTATTGTTGGGATAAATTGCGCCATTTGCTGGTTGGTAGCCTTTCACATCGAGCTGTTGCACCAGCCCAAGGTCAGCAAACAAGGTACGCCCCGCATTTTGGATGCGTACTCCGTTATTGCCACCCAGATGGGGACTTTGCGCGTAAATCTTTTGCAAACGTGCGGTCATGCGTGCTTCGGCACTGGCTGCCATATCCAAGTCGAAGGCTGCTAAGTCACTAAAGGAAGACACCGGCACATTGCCACGTAACGCTTGCGCAATCTCTGTGCCGAAGCTTACTCCGCGCATTCCGCTGCTATGGCTAGTGGTTTCTAAATGGCGGTTTAGCCAGCCATTGCTGGTTTTGCTAATAGCACCGCTTTCAATAAAGTGCTCACTGTCGAAATGTGAGAGGCTGGCATTGGGGTAATGTGTTGCCGGAAAGATTGCCACATTGCCTTGCTGATACAGCTTGTGTAAGGCACTCATCGCAGGGTGTAACCCCAAAAAGCCGTTCAGATCCAACGCGCCACCGCTTTGCCCTGCGCGGGGAATCGCAAGGGTAGGGCGCAGGCGATAATACGCAGCTTCTCCGTAAGGCACGGTGACGTTCAAGCCGCCACAACCGCCGCGTTGGAAAATCACGATCAGGCTTTTCGGGGCTGCTGCGGCATGGGTGTTGTTAGCGAACCAAGCGCTACCCACGACGGTGGATGACAGCATGTACTTTAAAAAATCACGACGTTGCATGGTGTTTCCCCGCCTTATTGGTAGTTGAATTCCGGGTAACTCAAGACAGTGCCCACGGTTTCGCGAATCCGCGCATCGGCATTGCTGGCATTCGGGTTGAAAGCACCTTCAGCGTTCAAGACTTCCAGCGCGATTTGCCATTCCAGTTCGGCGTAATAACCGCCAATCGTCCAGTTGAGTAAATCGCTGGCAATGCTTTCGGCGGTGACAGCTTGTTGGGCGTTGAAGAGCTTAGTGGTATCCAGATAAGTTGCACCGCTACGCGCATTGGCTAACAGGTTGACGAAGCGCACCCGTTCTTGCAGTGCGGCTGAACTTACCCAGTCATCGCCGGTATCGGAGTAGCCGGTCGGTAGGGGGTATTGGTACAAATCCATACCCATGCGTTTCAATGCTGCTGGTAAGTCAGCGTAAGTGCCTTGGGCGTGGGTAGCACGCACGCTGGCGGTGACGAATTCCAGCGGTGTTTTGACTTTGCTATTAATGTTTGCTGTCGCGTAAAACTCCGGTGAAGTCAGGATAACCCTCAACACTTGCGCGATTTGATCCGGGGCGGCGTCTTGTTCCAAAAACGTGCTGGCACAACGTGCTTGCAGGCTATTCACTGGCTGGTCGCTCACAAAATACGTGATTAGTTTGCTGCACAGGTAGTTAGCCGTAGCAGGGTGACGCGCCAGAATATCCAGCACCCGTTCGCCTTCATCCACGCCACCTGCGGGAATCGCATTGCCCCAGAACACTTTGGCACTGCTATTGTGTTGTGTGGCATTAAAAAAGAAGCGGTCATTCTGCACTTGCCAGCCGGTGAAGACTTCTGCCAACGTATCGACTTCTTTTTGGGTGTAACCACCATCCACACCGACCGTATGCAATTCCAGTAATTCGCGGGCGTAGTTTTCGTTGGCATTGGCTTTGACGTTTTTCACGTTATCGAGGTAATACAACATCGCCGGACTTTTGGCGCTAGCCGTGAGCAAGTGATGGAAATTACCGAGTGCGTTAGCACGGAATACGTCGTTTTCTGCCAATTCATACAGCAGCTTATTGCCAGTTTTGCGGAAATCGGTGTTGAAATGGTTTTCCCAGAACCAAGTCATGACTTCCTGCAATTGGCGGCGGCTACCGATCATGCGTTGTAGGGTAGCGGTTTGGAATTCTGCGAGGGTAGCCGGATTGGGATTGGTCATGCGAGCATCAAACGCGCTGTCATCCAGTTTGCTTGGATGCAATTGTTGCTCTAGGAACTCGGTTGTGCCTAATTGCGTGACTTCCTGCAACAGTGCATCGGTGATGCCAAACGTGGTGCGGCTGAGTAACTGGCGGTTTTCTTCGTGTGCGCCTGCTACGTTGAGCGCCAGTGTATTGCTACTTTGTTTGCCACTAGTGTCGGTAGCGGTGAGGCTAACGGTAATTTTGCTGTCTTGGCTGAGAATGCCGTTGGGCAAGGCATACGCCCAATGACCTGCCGGGGTTGGCGTAAGTTTTTTGGGTGTTACCAAGACTTTACCGCTATCTTGTGTAACCGAGAGTTGCAAGGTGCTGACATCAGTGTCATCGGTGACAGTGCCTTGCAGCAGGAAGCCGGTTTTTAACACCGTTTCATCGGCGTGGTGCGAACTGATGGTAATAGTGGGTGCATCGTTATCCGCGAGTACTTGGTAGCTGCGGGTGACAGCGGTGGTATTGCCGGTTGCATCAACGGCTATGGCGGTGACGTTGAGGGTTTGCCCGGTTTGCAGGGCAGTGTTGCTTACTGGAAGTTTCCAGTTGCCGGTGATTTTATCCAACGTCGCGGTATGCGTGGCTGTGAGGCTGCCGCTCACGAGGGTGATGTTAACCTTATCCAGCGCTTTGTCATCGCTGGCTTTACCACTGAGTTCAAAGCCGATAGTGCCGACATTGGCTTTGCTGGGGGAGAGGATTTCCAGTGCAGGTGGTTTGAGATCCAGATCACCTTTGTCAGTGCGCCCGATAGCAAAAGTGACCGCACCGGTTGTGGTGATAATGCGGCTGTACGGGTATTGTTTGTTGCCAAAGGGATTATATGCCTTGAACACATGGCGCGTGCCTTTGCGTAGGGTTTCCAGATCGAAAATGGCTTGCCCGTTAGTATCGGTTGTGCCGTTTTTGAGCCAGGTGAGTTTGCCATCGCTGGAAATTTCATAAGCATCAATGCGCTGATTCGGCATGATGGCGTTGCCATTATCGCGGTCAACGAGGGTGACGGGGATTGTACCCACTGGAAAATCAACGCTATAGGTTTGCGCTGGAAACGGTGCAGTCATGATCCTGCCGGTGTTGTAAGGCGTGACACTCAGTACAAAATTCAAGCCTGCTTGGGACAGTAATTCGGAATCAACGATAGCAATACCCTTGGCATCCGTTTTGGCAGAGCTGCGCCACACGTAAGGCCAGGTGCTGGTGTTTCCAGCTTGAATTTCGTGCAAGGTAATGTCTTTATCGGCTAAAGGGGCAGCAGTAATGGCATTGTAGAGTGTTACCGCCATGAGGCGTGTACCGACCATGAAGGTATGCGCACCCGCTTTTTCGAGCGTTTGGCTGCTCTTGTAGCGCTTGGTTACTGGGTGCATGGCTTGCAGGAAAAATTTTCGCCCTTTATCCAACCCCGGCAGGTCAATTTTTAGATTACCTTGCGTATCTGTTATTGCTTTGTTGAACCAAGTCGTCGTGCCATCCGCCATGTTTTCACGGATATGCACCTCCAGATTTGGTAGCAATACGCCATCGGCTTGTGTACCGTCTTTGACGCTAATTTGCATACTACCGACGCCGAATTCAAACGCGGCGGTGCTGGTAATGTCTTGACTCCACGCGCCAAAGTTGTTGAAGGCGGTGGCTTGCAGGCGAATCGTGCCGCCATTGCTTAATTCGGGTAAGTCAAAGCTAGTGCGCCCGTTAGCATCGGTGGTTTGGCGGGTAATCCATTCCGGTTTGCCGCCTGCGACTACCCGATAGGCGGTGATTTGGATATTGGCTAACGGATTGCCGGTACTCAGGTCTTTGAGCGTGACGGGCAAAGGTTGGCTACCTACGGTAAACGTATATTCACCCGCTTGTTGCAAAGGTTGACTGGTTTTCCAGCTTTGGTTAAACGGGCTTTTCGCTTTGAGAACGTAAGTGCGTTTATCATTCTGCGCAAACAGGCTCAGGCGTAATAGACCGGCGGCATCGGTGGTGGCTTCGCTGCGCCACACTTCTTTGCCATCTGCCATTTTTTCGGCGATTGTCACTTTTTGGTTGGCTAAGGGTTTGGCAGGTGTTTGGGTATTGTCCATGATTGTCACCCGTGTTTCCCCAATCTTGAATTCCAGATTGCCGGGTTGACTAACAATAGAGCTGGCAGCACGGTAGGTGTTGTAGGGCGAGGCAAATAATTGTGCTTTGTCACCTTCCAGCAGTTCGGGAAGGTCGAAACGGACTTGACCGTTAACATCTGTACTGGTTTCGGTGTGCCAAACACTCGTGCCGTCGGCTTTAATGCGGTAAGCCGTGACTTTTACTGCCGGAAGTGCTGAGCCAGAAACCGCGTCTTTCAGCGTGGCTTGCAGCAATGGTGTGCCAACTTGGAAGGTTTGCTGCTGCCCGGCTTGCAACGGTTGGCTCACTTTATAAGTGTTGTTGAACGTGCTTTTGGCTTCGAGGCGGAACTGACGGTTGGGTGGTAGATTCAGGCGTAATTGCCCTTTGGCGTCGGTGGTAACACTCGCAAACCATGCTGTTTTACCGTCGCTTAATAATTCTCGGACTTGTACGCCGTAATTAGTTAATGGCGGTAATCCGGCTTGAATACCATCAATCAGGGTGGCAACTGTGTCGCCTAAGGTGAACTTTGCTGAGCCGGGTTGTGTGTGGGTTTGCGTGGCAGTAAAGCCGTTGAATACCTTGGCATTCAAGGTGACGGGGATACCTTGGCTGAGTGCTTCGAGTTCAAATATTACCAGTCCATCGCGGTTGGTTTGGAGATTGTCTAGCCAAATGGCTTTGCCGTTTTCCTGTTTGTAAGCGGTGACGCTGATGTTTGGTAATGGTTGTTGTGTCAAGGCATCCAATAAGGTGACGTTTAGCAGGGGAAAGCCAACCCGGAACGTCATTGTGCCCGTGGTGTCGATCACGGCACTTTGTCGATTTTTGTTGGCACGGGAGCTTTTGGCTTGTAAGACATAGCGTTTACCAGTACCCAAGCCATCCAATGTGAAAGCGACTTGCCCATTGGTATCGGTTTTGGCTTTAGTGCGCCACACATTGCTGCCGTCGGCTAAGACTTCGCGTACATGGATTTCATGATTGGCTAAGGGCGCATCAGCGTTGGTGCCATCGACGACTTGCACGGTTAGGTTGGCGGTAACTGCGGCATGAGCAGCAGGCAGTAAACACGTCAGCAGCATCAGGATAAGTAGCAATCCCTTGTGCAGGTAATGGCGCTTAGTCATGGTTTACCCACGTTGTTAGTATGCGGGCATGGATGCAGGGGCAGCGGCTGCCTTGGCATCCTCGGCTTGGCGCAATGCGGTATTCAAGCGCTCGATTTCTTGTTGCTGTTTCGCTAGCTGCTCTTCTAAGTCGGTGAGCGTGCTGGTGGTGGTGGCGACTTGCTGAGCACTCTTGTCTTGGGTTAGCGCATCCAGTTGCTGGGTTTTGTCGGCAAGCTGTTGCTGGTTGTCTTGCAAGCGTTTCTCAACGTCATTTAATTTGGCATGCAGGTTTTCTAACGCCAGTTGTTGCTGCTGGAGTTGTGCTGGCAAGGGATCTGCGGCGTTGTCGGCGACTGCTGGAGGCGGTGGGCAGTTGTTTTCGCTCGTGTGGGTGGTGTTACAACCCGTTAAGCTCAGGCAGATACCCAGTGCTATCAATAGCGGATGCTTGCAAGTATTCATTAGTTTTTTATATGTAATTAGGATTTTTGCTATTAGAGCAAACTTGCAGAGGGATGGGAATAGCTTA
>CAYNNA010000063.1:4567-17538 GCA_964398375.1 uncultured Thiothrix sp. | reverse complement strand
AATATGGGGCGTATGTTTGTGCGTAATTCACATTATATTAAATCAGCACCCTTTTGGGCTGTCCGCATCATGATGAATATCTTCATCTTTCATCGCCCGTACCTGCGCCCAATCGGTCAGGTTATCCGGGGAAATGTTTCCAGTAGATTCGTTCTTCATGTTTCTCTGCCTTGCGGATAGCGGTAAATGTCAATCACAACGCCCGGATCTTCTCCAACTGCCCCACCAACTGCCCCAACGCCACACGCTGCTCATCCGCCTGCTTGCGCGTCTGTTCCAGCACTGCCGCTGGCGCTTTGTCCGCAAACGCCGGATTATTCAGCCGACCTTCCAACCCAGTCAGGTTCTTTTGCAGCTTTTCGATTTCCTTGCTCAGGCGGGCGATTTCCGCGTCCTTGTCGATCAGGCCAGCCAGCGGGATCAGGATTTGCATCTCGCCCACCAGCGCGGTAGCCGATTCCGGCGCGTTTGCACCTGCTTCCAGCCAGGTGACGCTGCCGACTTTTGCCAAGGTACGCGCAAACGCTTCGCTGGTGGCATACATTGCTTGGTCGCTTGCACTCCAGTTTTGCAGCAGCACGTCGAGCACTTGCCCCGGCTTGATGTCCATCTCGGAACGGATGCGTCGGATGCCCATGATGAAGGCTTTCACCCATTCGATTTCCGCCAGCGCTGCCGCGTCGACCTTGCTCATGTCAGCGACAGGGTAGGGTTGCAGCATGATAGAATCGCCGGATACGCCTGCCAAGCCTTTGATGTTCTGCCAGATTTCTTCGGTGATGAAGGGCATGATCGGGTGCATCAAACGCAACGCCGCTTCCAGCACGCGCACCAAGGTCTGGCGCGTACCACGCTTCGCCGCCTGATTGTCGTTGGCTTTGCCCAGAATCGGCTTGGTCAGTTCCAGATACCAGTCGCAGTATTCATGCCAGCTAAACTCGTACATCGCTTTCGCCGCAAGGTCGAAACGGTAATTGTCGATGTGGTCGGCAACTTCGGCTTCGGTCTGTTGCAGCAAGGAAATGATCCAGCGGTCCGCCGCCGAAAACTCTACTTCGTCGGTGTTCCCTTCGACTTCGCTCAGGGAACGGTCGCTGAGCGTAGCCGAAGCGTCGCACTGCATCAGCACGTAACGCGCCGCATTCCACAGCTTGTTGCAGAAATTGCGGTAGCCTTCCAGCCGCTGCATATCAAAGCGGATGTCGCGCCCAGCGGTGGCGAACGAGGCAAAGGTAAAGCGCAGCGCGTCTGTGCCGTGTGCCTCTATGCCATCCGGGAATTGCTTGCGGGTGGCCTTGTCGATTTTGGCGGCGAGTTGCGGCTGCATCATGCCACTGGTGCGTTTGGCAACCAGCGATTCAAGGTCGATGCCGTCGATAATGTCGAGCGGGTCAAGCACGTTGCCCTTGGATTTGGACATTTTCGCGCCATCCGCATCCTTCACCAGCCCGTGGATGTACACGTCGCGGAACGGCACGTCGCCCATGAACTTCTTGCCGAACATGATCATCCGCGCCACCCAGAAGAAGATGATGTCGAAGCCCGTCATCAGCATTTGGGTCGGGTAAAACGCTTTCAGCGCCGCGTCATCCACATTCGGCCAGCCGAGGGTTGAAAACGGCCACAGCGCGGAGGAGAACCACGTATCCAGCACGTCCTCGTCCTGCTTTAATGGCAGGTCAGCCGCCAGCGCGTATTTGCTGCGCACTTCCGCTTCGGAACGCGCCACGTAGACATTGCCCGCGTCGTCATACCACGCCGGGATGCGATGCCCCCACCACAGTTGGCGTGAAATACACCAGTCGTCGAGGTTGTTCATCCAGTGGTTGTAGGTGTTCACCCAATTGCCCGGAATGAAACGCACTTCGCCGTTTGCCACCACATCAATCGCCGGTTGCGCAATCGCGGTTTTGCCGCCGGGTCGTCCGTCGTCCAGCGTTTCGCGGGTCAAATCCACGTACCACTGGTCAGTGAGGTAAGGTTCGATCACCGTGCCGGAACGGTCGCCACGCGGCACCATCAGCTTGTGGTCTTCGATTTTGTCCAGCAAACCGAGCGCATCCATATCCGCCACGATTTGTTTGCGGGCAGCGTAACGCTCCAAGCCTTGGTATTTTTCCGGCGCAACCTCGTTGACACAGGCATCAATGGTGAAAATATTGATCAGCGGTAAGCCGTGACGCTTGCCCACCTGATAGTCGTTGAAATCGTGCGCCGGGGTAATCTTCACGCAACCCGTGCCTTTTTCCGGGTCAGCGTAATCGTCGCCCACCACCGGAATCAAGCGCCCTACCAGCGGCAGCACCACGTTTTTGCCGATCAAATGCTGGTAACGCTCGTCTTTCGGGTTCACTGCCACGGCGGAGTCACCCAGCATGGTTTCCGGGCGCGTGGTGGCAACGATCAGGCATTCGTCGGTGGCATTGCCCGCCGCATCCGCGACGGGATAGCGGAAGTGCCACATATTGCCGTTTTCTTCTTCGGACACCACTTCAAGGTCGGAAACAGCGGTGTGCAGCACGGTATCCCAGTTCACCAGACGCTTGCCGCGATAGATCAAGCCTTCTTCATGCAAGCGCACGAACACTTCGCGCACCGCTTCCGACAAGCCTTCGTCCATCGTAAAGCGTTCGCGTGTCCAGTCGGGGGTTGTGCCCAAGCGGCGCAATTGGCGGGTGATGGTGTCGCCGGATTGCTCTTTCCATTCCCAGACTTTTTCCAGGAATTTTTCGCGCCCCAAGTCGTGACGGGTCACGCCTTGCGCCAGCAATTGGCGTTCCACCACCATTTGCGTGGCGATGCCTGCGTGGTCAGTGCCGGGTTGGTAGAGGGTTTTGTCGCCCTTCATGCGGTGGTAGCGGATCAGGGTGTCGATCACCATCTGGTTGAAACCGTGCCCCATGTGCAGCGTGCCGGTCACATTCGGCGGCGGGATCATGATGCAATACGGCTTACCGTCGCCTTGGGGCGCGAAATAACCTTGCTGTTCCCAGTGCTGATACCAGCGTTGTTCGATGTCTTGAGGTTGGTAGGTCTTGTCCATGGTACCGCTACTTTTTGAAGTCGGAAAAGAGCGGCATTATAGCGGGTTTTTACGGCGGCAACATCCCAGCGAGTTCACGGATGAGGTCGTCACGGGCTTTATCAATGCGTTTTTCCACGGTGGGATCAATGCGGGAAGGTTGAGATTGCGTTGTGGTTTGCTGATTGCCTTCTGAGCGGATAGCGTGAGCGCGGGCTAAACCCGAATATTCGTCTTGTCCGGTGGCGGATTTGAGTTCGTCGATGCGTTCTTTGAGGCGTTGCTCAAATACTTGGCGGCGTTGTTGACGGGCATGAGGATTTTTTACCTGCTCAACAATTTCAGCATCACCGGCACGCACCAGATCAGTAACGACGGGAATACGAATGGTTTTATCGAAGTCTTCGCGCATTATTATTCCGGGTTATTAAATCTTGAGTTGATGGTAATCCAGATTATAGCCCCGGTCACGGTAAAACTGGTAGCGTTTACGACCAGCGTGTATTACGGGTTCTTCCTGATCTAAAATCTCGGCTAAACGCTCAAAACGTGAGAAAAATGCTGGTATTTCATTGGAAAGATTGATAAGCAAGCCGCAATTTTCCATCGGTTCGTGGTCGTGACCGATCAAAATGCGCACGTTTTGTCCTTGTGCTGGTGCAAGCGCGTGCGGAATGAACGCCAGTTCGTTAAATGTCCATAGTAATTCATCCAATTTAGCGCTGGTTGTCGGCGCATCCGTGTGAATATACGTGTGCAATTGTTGCTGGTGTGCTTTCATCACCAGCTTGCAGGCGAGTAATAACCGCGCCTGCAAGCTGTTGGTTTTTCCGACGTAAAAATCAATCTTGGTCATGATTTAGCGCGATTAATCAGCAATTGGCATAGCAGGGGAACAGGGCGACCGGTTGCGCCTTTGGCTGCACCGCTTTTCCATGCCGTACCCGCAATGTCGAGATGCGCCCACGGGTAGCTTTCGGTGAAGCGTGACAAGAAGCACGCTGCCGTGATCGTGCCACCGGGTGGTCCGCCGATATTGGCGAGATCGGCAAAGTTGCTTTTGAGTTGATCGTGGTATTTTTCACCCATCGGCAAGCGCCAAGCTTCGTCATTGGCTTGTTTGCCCGCTGCTAATACTTCATCCGCGAGTGACTCGTTATTGCTCAGCAGACCGCTGATGTGATAACCCAACGCGGTAATGCACGCGCCGGTCAGCGTCGCAATATCGACCACAGCAACAGGGTTAAAGCGTTCCACATAGGTCAGTGCGTCGCACAGCACCAAACGCCCTTCCGCGTCGGTGTTGAGGATTTCAATGGTTTTGCCCGACATACTGGTAACAATGTCGCCGGGTTTGCTGGCTTTGCTGCCGGGCATGTTTTCGGCAGCGGCAATCACGCCGATCACGTTCATGGGCAATTGCATGGCGACACACGCGGTCAATGTGCCGATCACGCTGGCAGCACCGCTCATGTCGAATTTCATTTCATCCATCGCATTGCCGGGCTTGAGCGAAATGCCGCCGGTATCAAACGTAATGCCTTTACCGACAAGAACAAACGGCGCATCGCCTGAATGACCGCCGTGGTATTGCAGAATGATCATTTTGCCATCTTCGGCGCTGCCCTTGGAAACGGAAAGGAAGGAACCCATGCCGAGGGCTTCCATATCGGCTTCTTCGAGGATGTTGATGTCAACTTTGTTGGAAGAATTCGCTAGTTCTTTGGCAATATCAGCCAGATACGTAGGGGTGCAAACATTGCCGGGGCTATTGGCAAGGTCACGACTGACGCGCATTCCTTCGGCAATCGCATTGCCTTGTAACAGTGCGGTGGTGAATTCACCAGCAATCGTGTGTGCGACTGTCCAGCCCTCTAAAGTGGTGCGCGGTGCATCGTCTTTTTTGCTCTTGTAAGTGTCGAAAGTATACAAGGTATCCGCTACCGCGATAACCGATTGGCGTACCGCTGCTTCAATGTATTCGCTGGCGATTTCATCGGTCAGAAAGGAAACGGCGTTGTTCACTTTGGCAGTTTTGAGTAGGTTGACCGCTGCTTGCGTCATCAGGGTTAAGGTTTCCAGCGTGAGTTTGTCTTTTTCGCCCATGCCGATTAGCAGCACCCGTTTGGCGGTGACGCCGGGCAGGTTGTATAGCATACTGGTGCGGTTTTTATCACCGCTAAAGTCGCCGAAATCCAAGTGTTGGCTGATCGCGCCTGCGCTGGCAGCATCAAGTTGCGCCGCTGCCGCCGAGAGTTTGGCGTGTTTGTAAACACCGACCACGACGCAATCGGTGTGCAGTTCTGCGGCATTGGCGGAAGAATCAAAATGGTAGTTCATGCGTTGTCCTTGTTGGTGTTGCCTTGCATAGCAGTTTACACGACGCTTGCTAAATCACAATAAAGCGCGGGAATTGAGCGGTTTGCGCAACACATCGAAACGGGCAGGGTTAGCAAAGCTTGCACCGTCTGCACCCATATGTGCGTTAAAACGGGCTTTGACGGTTTGTGCTGTTGTCAGGTGCATCAATGGCTTGTGCGCCGCCTGCCTTGAATTCGATATTGTGTATCCCTTCGACTTCGCTTAGGGAGCGCTGTTGGGCAAGGTTATGGGCGTGTTGGATTTGGTCGACTTCGGTGGCAATGATCCGTGCAGTCGGGAAGCGTTCGGCGATGCGGCGTGTCATTTGGGCTTTGCCGCAACCGAGTTCCAGCACGCTGGCATTTTCCAGTGGTAGGTGCTGGGCGATTAAGTCGAGTTCGTTGCAAGAGGTGGTAGCAATCGGATTCTGGATTTGCATGGGCATGATAGGGTAACGTTAAGTGAGTGAAGGGTGTATTGTGGCATACGCCCTGCTGACAACAAACAGGAGTGATGATGAATAACTGCCCGTGTGGTTCCGATAAAACCTATAACCAGTGTTGTCGCCCGTATCACGATGGTAAGTCCGCGCCCACGGCGGAAGCCCTGATGCGTTCGCGTTACAGCGCGTATGTATTGCGTAATGGCGCGTATTTGCACCGCAGTTGGCACAGCAGCACCCGTCCCAATAAAAAGGGTTTGCTGCAATTGCCCGCCACAGAGTGGTTAGGCTTGGAAATTGTGCGCACGGCGTTGGGTGGGGAACAGGATTCACAGGGTATTGTTGAATTCATTGCCAGCTACCGTGACGGTGAACAAATCAGCAGATTGCATGAAACCAGCCAATTTGTGAAAGAGGGCGGCAAGTGGTATTACTTGGTTGGAGAGTGAGCAATGTCTACTAGAATCAGCGCGTTTTTATGCTTGGCGTTGTTGGGTGCGTGTTCCAGCACGCCCACGCAATACCACACTTTGTCGGCGGATGTCGGCAGTGCGGCGGCAGTGGTCATGACAAAACCCATTAACAGCGTTGGCATCGGTTCAATTACCTTACCCACCTTGCTGGATCGCGAGAGCATGGTGATTCGCAAAGACGCGACGACCTTGGAAATATCCGACACGCACTTGTGGGGCGGGCAGTTGGAAGATGAATTTCTACGCACCTTAGCCCAACACTTACAAATGCGTTTGCCTGCTACGCGGGTGCAAACCGTGCCGTGGGAACTTAGCCAAACGCCGCAATATCAGGTGGTGGTGAAGCTGGATCAGTTTGACGGCACACCGGGTGGCAATGCGTGGTTGCGTGGGGCATGGCAACTTCAGGCTGGCAGTGATGGGAAAATCCTCACCACTGAGCCAGTGGCGCTTGCCCGCCAAACCCCAGAAGCGGGGGTGACAGGGTTGGTTAAAGCGCAAAGCCATTTGCTGGCGGATTTGGCTAATCAGATCACGCGGGGTTTGGCGGCGCGTTAGCCTCAGCCGGTTTCACAAAACTTAGGAAAAAAGTGACCGGCACGGCATTGCTGATGCTGGGCAATTCCGCAATTTCCCGCAAGGCAGTGACACCAGCGGCTAGGTCAAAATCCGCAGCATTCAACACAATCGGGGCAACGGTACTCACTTGCACGGTGTTACCGACTTCGGTGATCGCAACGGTGGCGGGAATTTCTTTTTTCACGCCGTGCAAATCCAGCGTGACATTAACGGTTTGGATGCCGGGTTTCACGCCGGTTTTGCTCAAATCGACGCTGACGCTTGCCGTCGCAAACTGTTGGGTATCAAACAATTGTTCGCGCATTCGTTGGTCGCGGATGTCGATATTGGTGCTGACGCTTGCCAAGTCAATGTTCAACGAACCTTGTCCCGCCTTGGTAATCGCGCCAGAGAGGGTTTTGAACGTATGGATTTCGGCAATGTGGTCTGATTTGATGGAAACGAAATACAGCGCAGATTGGGTATTATCGAGCACCCAATCCGCCATTGCCGTGCCAGAGAGCAGGGCGAAGCTGAGTACAGTGTTGCCTATGAAGTTGAAAGTATGTTGCATCATTCGTTATTTTCCATAAGGGTTGTTGGCGGTTGATGTAAGTCAAGCCCATTACAATGGGAATATGATACCCTACCGATGGAGATACTAAAAATTAAGTCGATAATTTCACCACATCAAGGATATACAGTATGGCAATTAGTAAAGCAGTTCAACGCGGTACACTCATTTACATTTACGACCAAAATGGCGAGGCAGTGACCTCTATTTCTGCGCCAAGCCGCTTGCCGAGTGACGGTTTGAAAGCTTATACCGCAGAAAGCATCAGTGTGCAAAAAGGCTCGTTATTGTACAACTACAATAAGCAGGGCAAGCAGACGAGCATTACGCCGATGGTGGTGCATTAACGCATTTGTCTCCCTTTTTGCCACATAGCCGTAAATGCTGCTTTAGTTGCTGCACTGCATCCGCTACAATCCCCCGCATTCAGTAAACACTGGCAGGAGAGAGTTGCTTTGACAGCAACCGCCGAAGGCGCAATTCCGCCCGGAAACGCTCAGGCAAAAGGACTGGCAGTACTATATCTGACTCTGGAGAGCAGCGCGGACGCGCTCACCGAAGGGTAGTAACTTGTTCCCTGAGCGAAGTCGAAGGGATAAGGAATCTCTCAGGTAAACGGACAGAGGGGCGGCAAGCATAGTGCTATTTTTGCACGGCTTGCCGCCCTTTTTTTGTGCCTGTTAAACTGGAAGAATCCGAATGCAACGTACTGCACTTTACGCTAAGCACCTTGAATCCGGTGCGAAAATGGTCGATTTCGCGGGCTGGGAAATGCCCATTCACTACAGCTCACAACTGCAAGAACACCACCAAGTCCGCAACGATGTGGGCATGTTTGACGTGTCGCACATGGTCATTCTCGACCTCGTGGGGGCGCAATCCAAAGCCTTTTTGCAATACCTGCTCGCCAATAATGTCGACAAGCTGAAAGAGTCTGGCAAAGCCCTGTATAGCTGTATGCTGACCCCGGAAGGCACAGTTATCGACGACCTGATCGTGTATTTCATCACCGATACCCAATGGCGTATCGTGGTCAATGCAGGCACACGCGACAAAGACATTGCTTGGATGCAGCAGCAAATCGCCAATTTCGACGCTACCCTGACTGAACGCGACGACCTTGCCATGATCGCAGTGCAAGGCCCCAACGCCCGTGCCAAAGTCATGGGCATTATGCCTGCGGATGAAGTCGCTATCGTTGAACCGCTGAAAACGTTCTACGGCGCATTCGTCAACGACTGGTTTATTGCCCGCACCGGCTACACCGGCGAAGACGGCTTTGAAATGATGTTCCCCAATGCGCAAGCCCACAAAGTCTGGGATGCGTTGTTAGCCGCAGGCATCAAGCCGATTGGCTTGGGCGCACGCGACACCTTGCGTTTGGAAGCTGGTATGAACCTTTACGGCACGGACATGGACGAAACCACTTCCCCATTAGTGTCGGGTTTGGGTTGGACAATTGCATGGCAGCCAGAAGACCGTAACTTTATCGGGCGCAACGCACTGGAAGCGCAAAAAGCCGCCGGTGTCGCGCAGAAATTTGTTGGTCTGGTGCTGGAAGGCAAGGGCGTGTTGCGCAGCCACATGAAAGTTGTCTGTCAGGGTGGCGAAGGGGAAACCACCAGTGGTACTTTTTCGCCTACACTCGGCGTAGCGATTGCGCTGGCACGGGTTCCGGCAAGCTGTGGCGATACCTGCGAGGTGGATATTCGCGGCAAGCTGCACCCGGCCAAAGTGGTCAAGCCCGTGTTTGCACGTAATGGCAAATCAGTTTTGTAAGCAAGTTTTGGAGTAACGAACCATGAGCAATATCCCATCTGACCTGAAATACACCAAATCCCACGAATGGGTACGCGACAACGGCGACGGCACGGTGACAGTCGGCATTACCGACCACGCGCAGGAACTGCTGGGCGACTTGGTACACCTTGAACTGCCGGAACCCGGCACAGAATACGGTGCGGAAGACGGTTGTGCCGTGGCTGAATCCGTGAAAGCTGCTTCCGACATCTATGCGCCTGTCCCCGGTGTGATTGTGGAAAGCAACGAAGCGGTGCAGGACTCCCCGGAACTGGTCAATTCCGACCCTTACGGTGACGGCTGGCTGTTCATCATGCGGGTGGAAGACGAAGACGCACTGGGCGAACTGCTGGATGCAGATGCTTACGCCGCAGAAATCGAAGAGTAATCAAAGGCAAACCCCATGACCAGATTGTACGACCTTGAACAACGTGACGATTTCATCAGCCGCCACATTGGCCCTTCGGCAGCGGATACGCAAGCCATGCTGCAAACCGTCGGCGCGGCATCGCTGGATACGCTGATCCGCAGCACGGTTCCTGCCGATATTCTCACCAATGCCCCGCTGGCACTGGATGGCAGCCGCACCGAAGCCGAAACGCTGGCTTACCTGAAAGCACTGGCGGCACAAAACACCGTTGCCAAGTCATACATCGGCATGGGGTATTACGACACCCTCGTTCCCCCCGTCATCCTGCGCAATGTGCTGGAAAACCCCGGTTGGTACACCGCTTACACGCCGTATCAGCCGGAAATTTCCCAGGGGCGGCTGGAAGGCTTGCTCAACTACCAGCAAATGGTCACGGATTTGACCGGGATGGACATTGCCAATGCCTCCTTGCTGGACGAAGCTACCGCTGCTGCCGAAGCCATGACGCTGTGCAAGCGTTCCAGCAAGCTCAAATCCAGCAAGTTTTTCGTCAGCGATGATGTGTTGCCGCAAACCATCGACGTGCTGAAAACTCGTGCAGAATATTTCGGTTTTGAGCTGGTGATTGGCAAGGCACAGCAACTGGCTGAGCATGAAGTGTTCGGCGTGATGCTGCAATACCCGTCCGCGACCGGCGAAGTCATTGATCTGGCTGCATTGAGCGCCCAAGCCCACGCGCAAAAAGCCCTGGTGTGTGTGGCCACTGACCTGATGGCCTTGGTCACGCTCAAAACGCCCGGTGAACTGGGTGCGGATGTGGTGGTGGGCAACTCGCAGCGTTTCGGCGTGCCGATGGGCTTTGGGGGGCCGCACGCAGCGTTCTTTGCGACCAAGGATGCGTTCAAGCGCACTATGCCGGGGCGCGTGATTGGCGTTTCCATTGACAGCCACGGCAAGCAGGCACTGCGCATGGCAATGCAGACCCGTGAGCAGCACATCCGCCGTGAGAAGGCGACTTCCAACATCTGTACCGCGCAGGCGTTGCTGGCGAATATGGCGGGGTTTTACGCGGTGTACCACGGGCCGGAAGGCTTGAAAAAGATTGCGGGGCGGATTCATCGCCTGACCAATATTCTGGCGAAGGGTTTGCAGCAGAAAGGTGTGAAGTTGTTGCATGACACCTGGTTCGATACCGTGACGTTGGTTGCTCCCTTCGACTGTGCTCAGGGAGCGGATGGGGTTAATTTCCGGCAGTTTGCGGATGGCAAGATTGGTATCAGCATCGATGAAACCAAAACCCGTGCCGACATTGCCGAGTTGTTCGACGTGTTGCTGGGGGCAGGGCATGGGCTGGCGGTGGAGGCGCTGGATGCTGCGGTGGTGGCGGAAGGTTTCAGCGGTATCCCGTCCGGTTATGCCCGCGATAGCGATTTCCTGACCCACCCGGTGTTCAATAGCCACCATTCCGAATCCGAGATGCTGCGCTACCTCAAGCGGCTGGAAAACAAGGATTTCTCGCTGGCGCACGGCATGATCCCGCTGGGTTCCTGCACCATGAAGCTGAATGCGACCACCGAAATGATGCCGGTGACGTGGCCGGAATTTGCCAATATCCACCCGTTTGCGCCGAGTGAGCAGACAGTCGGCTACCGCGCGATGATCAAGGAGCTGGAAGACTGGTTGATTGAGGTCACGGGCTACGATGCGATTTCGATGCAGCCGAATTCGGGGGCGCAGGGTGAATACGCCGGGCTGGTGGCGATCCGCCGTTATCAGGCGAGTGTGGGGCAGGGGCATCGGGATGTGTGCCTGATTCCGAGTTCCGCGCATGGCACGAACCCGGCTTCGGCGGCAATGGTGAATTTGAAGGTGGTGGTGGTCGAGTGCGACGCCAACGGCAATGTGGATGTGGCGGATTTGCGGGCGAAAGCCGAAAAGCACGCCGATAAGCTGTCGTGCCTGATGGTTACTTACCCATCAACGCATGGGGTGTTTGAGCAGGACATCGTGGAAATTTGCGCCATCGTGCATCAGTTCGGTGGGCAGGTGTACATGGATGGCGCGAACATGAACGCGCAGGTGGGCTTGTCGAAACCGGGCAAGTTCGGCTCGGATGTGTCGCACTTGAACCTGCACAAGACGTTTGCGATTCCACACGGCGGCGGTGGTCCTGGCATGGGGCCGATTGGGGTGAAGGCGCACCTTGCACCGTTTTTGTCCAGCCATGCGGTGACTCCGCCGGATGGGATTGCGCTGGGCAAT
This sequence comes from uncultured Thiothrix sp., assembly GCA_964398375.1. Lineage (GTDB taxonomy): Bacteria > Pseudomonadota > Gammaproteobacteria > Thiotrichales > Thiotrichaceae > Thiothrix. The sequence goes on along the minus strand of CAYNNA010000063.1, from coordinate 5,676 downwards.
AGTGCGGTGTCGGCTGCTCCTTATGGGAGTGGGGCGATTTTGCCGATTTCGTGGGCGTACATTAAGTTGATGGGTGCAGCGGGTTTGCAGCGGGCGACCGAGATGGCGATTTTGAACGCCAACTACATCATGGTGCGCTTGGCTGAACATTATCCGGTGCTGTTCCGGGGGGCGAATGGGCGGGTGGCGCATGAGTGCATTATCGACATTCGTCCACTCAAGGCGGCTGCGGGGATTGATGAGTCGGACATCGCCAAACGCTTGATGGACTACGGTTTCCACGCGCCTACCATGTCGTTTCCGGTGGCGGGTACGCTGATGATCGAGCCGACCGAATCCGAGCCGAAAGAGGAACTTGACCGTTTCTGCGATGCGATGATTGCGATTCGGGAAGAGATTCGCAAGGTGCAGGAGGGCGTGTGGCCTAGCGACAATAACCCGCTGGTGAATGCGCCGCATACGCTGGATGATCTGGTGAATGCTTGGGAACGTCCGTACAGCCAGACCGAGGCTGTGTTCCCGCAGGGCGTGAGTCCGACGGCGAAGTATTGGCCTACCGTGAACCGGATTGATAATGTGTATGGGGATCGGAATCTGGTGTGTTCTTGTCCGAGTGTGGATAGTTATCGGTAGATAACCCCCCATCCCCGACCCTTCCCCCGCAAGGGGTGAAGGGAGTAAGAAGTCCGCATTATTCGCTTTTACCCATTTGCTGTACCAGCATTTCCCAGCCTTGCAATCCGCCTTCTAAACCGATATTTCCCGCCAGTTCTTCTAGTGCTTGCAGCACGTTTGCCAGATTGATTTTCTTGGCGATGCCGTAAACCGTTACCCATGCTTGCACGGCTTCGGCCACTTCTTTGTTTTGCAGATGAATATGCCCCATGTTGAATAAGGTGGCGCACAAACCCGCCACGTCGCCGATTTCCTGTTGAATGGCGAGGGACTTTTTGAGGAAGTCGAGAGCGGTGTCGTAGTCGCCGCGAGCATCATAGATTTGCGAGATATTGTTGAGGGTAGAGCCTTCGCCTTTTTTGTCGCCGATTTCCTGTGTAATGGCGAGAGACTTTTTGAGGAAGTCGAGAGCGGTGTCGTAGTCGCCGCGAGCA
>CAYNNA010000063.1:0-4467 GCA_964398375.1 uncultured Thiothrix sp. | reverse complement strand
CCTGTTGAATGGCGAGTGACTTTTTGAGGAAGTCGAGAGCGGTGTCGTAGTCGCCACGAGCATGTGCCGTTGTCGCCATATTGTTGAGGGTAGTGCCTTCGCCGGATTTGTCGCCGATTTCCTGTTGAATGGCGAGAGACTTTTTGAGGAAGTCGAGAGCGGTGTCGTAGTCGCCGCGAGCATCATAGATTTGCGAGATATTGTTGAGGGTAGAGCCTTCGCCTTTTTTGTCGCCGATTTCCTGTTGAATGGCGAGTGACTTTTTGAGGAAGTCGAGAGCGGTGTCGTAGTCGCCGCGAGCCTTGAATATTTGCGAGATATTGTTGAGGGTAGTGCCTTCGCCTTTTTTGTCGCCGATTTCCTGTCTTATGGCGAGCGATTGTTGATAATACGTTAATGCTTGGTCATAGTTGCCTAGTGAATTGTGTAAGTAGGCAATATTCCCTAATAAACTGGCAAGGGTTGAATCGGGTTGGCTATGTTCTTCCAATAAACTTCTGAGCGTATGCAACCACTGTTTCTTTTCGGTAATACTTGAACGATCACCGGAATGCACCCCTTGTTCTGATAGATTTTGAAAAGCATTTTTTTCTGCTTGTTGTAATGTATTGTTATCAACAGGAAAAACAAATACACCGCTATACCAATCATAAAAATCAGGTGTTTCCTCTGCCAACAGATTTATCGCATATTGAGGAAGCCAAATAACCAGCGGGCGTTGTAAGCGTGAGAAAAAGCTTCTGCGCCAATTCAGTTGTTGCATGGTAGCACGTAAACGTTCCGCAGATTGTGTGGGGAGCAGTTGTTCTAATCCAAACAAGAAAACCACGGCATCAGCGGGCGCATCTTGAATACGGGCAGCCAGTAATTCATCCAAATAAAGGTGTTGGAGATCACCCTCAAACGTCGTTAAATCAACGGTAATCGGCAATGGCTGTAAGCGGTCAGCCAGTGAGCTGGCAAGTTTACGGCGTAAGGTGGCGACATTGCATTCCACAAAAAATAACGCAAACTCCCCCTTTGCCCGTTGTAACGCTTTTGCCAAACGTGACAAGTCGGGGTAGCGTTCGTACAAGTCGGTTTCACTCGGTAGTTTCATTTTGTAACCGTTTTTCTACCCACGGAATTTGCATCACCGCCGGATGTACATCTGCCCAACGCTCCCCATTTTGGTATTCGAGGATGAGCCGTAGGTTTAATAAGCGAGCATAGCTTTCATCACCCGTGACACGACGATTCGCACGTACCCACGCCAATTTCTCAAACTCATCATCCCGCAAGAGGCGATCATATTCACGGATGAGGGCTTTCTTGGCATAGTCGATTTCAGACGCACCAATCTTGGCTTCATCGGTATCGGTTGCCAAGCGCATCAGGCGCATCAAGTCACGCATAACGCCACCACTGAGTTGTACCAATTCATCAATGACACTGGTTTGTTCAAACGTGGCGGCAACATCGACGCGACGCGCTACCACTTCACCTAAACAGGCAATGCCTTGGTCATTCATTTTGACCATTGGCAAAAGTTGGACATCATCAAAGTCATTGCCAAGGTTGGCGTTAAAAGCCAAGGAAATCGGCATGGTGTAAACAATGTGGCAGCGTGGAGCTTTCAATTGTTCGGCATGGACAACGAATAAATGGGCATGGCTGGATTGCTTGTCGTCAAGAATGCGATAGTGCATTTTTTCCAAGCCATCAACGATCAGGACAATATCTTTATGCCCCCATTTTTGTACCTTAGAACGGGCATCCAACAACAATAAGTTGAGGCGATCAATAAAGACAGCTTGTTCACGTTCCAGTTTTTGGCGGGTGGTAATGCGGCGGCTGCTGGCGGTTTTGATTTCTGCGGTGAGGCTTGCCATTAATTTGGCAAAAAACGGAATTTTTGCTTCAGCTTCAACTTGTGTTTTTAGGCCAGCAGACAGTTCGTTGGATTGACCATCTTCGATAATTTTTTCTGCAAACCAGTTGCCAAGATTAGCCAATAAGTCATCGTTTAAGGCGATGTCACTTTTACGTAACTCTTCTTCAGTTTGTTTGGCAATGCTTAGTAGCACATCCAAATAGTCGATGTCAGCAAGGTCAAGCAGCTCCTCAACATCAATGTAAATGGCAAAGAAATGGCGGCTTTGCAGTTCCTGTTTTAGACGCAACAGTTCAGTGGATTTGCCGCTACCACGATGCCCAGTGAACAATTGCTGGTAAAATTGGCCATCATTGCAGCGTTCAATGCGTCGGGCGATGGTGGTGGCAATGACTTTCGTACTGCGTACTTCGGCTAAGTCTACATAACGTTCATCTAACGCACTGAGGGGCTTGTCAGGGTCGCAGGCGCGGTATACTTCGTCCAAATTCGTCGCGAGGGTCATTGCTATGGCTTTTCCTATGAGTTGGCATGTATCGCAGTTTAGCATAGCCTGAATTATCTAGCGCAGCTCACAACCGATAATCCTCCAACGCATCTCGCTCCTGCTGAGAACACCCCCAAAACCTACCCGCTTCCGGCTTTTTTAGCACCGATTCCAGCACGTCCAACACCTCTTCCCCAGCATCCAGCCGCTTTTCTTCCTCACGCACGAAGAGTGCCGCAAATTTGCCAGACATATCCTCACCCGCCCGCAACCGGCGTGCATGGTCAATAACCGACAACCTGCGATTAATGCAACCGCGCAAGCGGGCTTGTGCGTCAATCCTTCTGACAGTGTGGATAAGGCAAGCATAGAGCATCTACGCAGGTGTTTAATGGAGTAATTATCCTCAGGTAGCTTATTCATCAGAAATAATTGACCCGACTGAAATTCCCTACAATCATGCTCCTGAGAGTGTCATCCACAAGGCAAATGTATGGAAAACCCCAAACGTACCAACTATATTTTCGTCGATTTTGAGAACACTCAAGTGCATGATATTGCGTTGATTAGCGGCAAGCCTATCGTCTTGTTGTTAGTGATGGGCGACAAGCAAAAACACTTACCGATCCCCTTGATCAAGCAGCTATTGGCGCACGCCGATCAAGTGGGTTTGATCGAAGCAAACTGTTCAGGGAAGAATGCGCTGGATCTTGTCCTTTCTTACCATATGGGACAATGGGCGAAACAAGACCCAACTGGCTATTTCCATATCGTGTCCAAAGATAAAGGTTTCGATCCGCTGATTACGCACTTGAAGCAATTGAAAGTGTCAGCGGCGCGGCATGATGAGTTTACCCAGATTCCACTGTTTGTTGATCATCAGAAAACACCCGTGGCAGACAAAATTGCCTTGCTGACGGAGCGGTTTGCCAAACATTCCACTAATCGCCCAACGAAGCGCGATAGCCTGATTGCTTATATCCACTCCACCTTTGCCAAACAGTTGCTAGAAAGTGACGCGCAGAAACTGGTGCATGATATGGAGCAGCGCAAGTTGATTCTCATTAGTAGTGACAATAAGGTCGTATACCATTTGTAATAATCTTCTAACGCATCCCGCTTCTGCTGCGAACACCCTCAAAACCTACCCGCTTCAGGCTTTTTTTAACGCCGATTCCACGTTTCTATGCGCATCCATGACCGCGCAGGTGTTTAATGGACTAATAATCGTCAGGCATGAAAAAAACCAAACGCACCAATTACACCCTGTGTGTTATTAAGTATTTGTTAATCTTGTGTGTTGATGGTTGTACATTGTGTAATTATTAATATACAATGACGGTTGTTAGTTAAACTTGTCCTTGCGAGGGGCAGGCTATGAATTCCTCACAAACCATTACCAATACGCAAACGGATGTACCTGTTTGTTGCCCTTATTGTGGAAGCACATTTATATTATTTCGGCATCGCTCATGGTGGCAAAGGCTCTTGTACCCCAAGAAAAAGCTTTGTTATTGCCATGATTGCGAGAAAAAATTTTGGAGAAAGTCATAGTTAATTGATTTAGTAATAAAAATTTTGATTGTTGAGAGCATTATTGGGAGTGCCCCAACACTCCCAAGGTTTTAACTGCCTCAATTTAACCACGCCCGCAAACACCGACCCACTTCCGCAATCTCTTCCGCAAACACATTATGCCCCAGCGGATATTCCGAATACTGTGGCGCATACCCGCGCTCACTCAGCCAGCCATACGCCTTGTGCGCCAGCAGATCCGGCACAATCGTATCTTGCTTGCCGTGGAAAATGTGGATTGGCAATTGCGCGTTCGCCGCACTCAAGTCAACCGTATCGGTCGTAGCAAAATACGTCGACAGTGCCAGCAAGCCCGCCAGCGGTTTGGGGTAGCTCAGTGCGGTTTGATACGCCACTGCGCCGCCTTGCGAAAAGCCCGCAATCACAATGCGTTCGCTGGGAATGCCGCGTGCGATTTCGCGCTCAATCAGCTTGCCCACCTCGCGAACGGATGCTTGCAATTGCGTCACATCCACCTTGCTCAACAGTCGTAAGTTCTTCCCATTCCCCCAAGCAGCATGAAATCCCTTAG
>CAYNNA010000062.1:0-17571 GCA_964398375.1 uncultured Thiothrix sp. | reverse complement strand
AATGCCTTTAACTCATTGATCCGTGAATCAAAGGGCTAGGCTCTGAATCGCTGCGGTTTTCACACGCTTTTGTCGGTTTCGTTGATAAATTCACCGTAGAGAATCAAGGAATGATCCTTAATGCGGAAATTGTGTTGTTTTGCCAGCTCGCGTTGACGTTGCTCAATGATTTCGTCGTAAAACTCAACGACTTTTCCGGTTTTCATGCACACCATGTGGTCGTGATGTTCTTCGGTGGCGAGTTCAAATACCGCTTGCCCGCCTTCAAAGTGATGGCGGTTGACCAAGCCAGCGGCTTCAAATTGGGTCAGCACCCGATAAACGGTGGCAAGCCCAATTTCTTCACCATTGCCTAGCAATGACTTGTAAATGTCTTCGGCACTGAGGTGATGTTCGTGTGAATTGCTTAATAAATCGAGAATTTTGACTCGTGGCTGTGTGATTTTCAAACCAGCACGTTTAATATCCTTCTCTTCCACTCTGCACTCTCCATCCTGAATAGTCTATTATGATGCCCATGTTTACTTTGGACGATGCAAGACTAACATGATAAAGCCTATCATTTCACTCACCCTTTCTGCCGTTCTGTTATTGGGCGGTTGTAGTTCTTACAAAATGGAAATTCAGCAGGGTAATTATATTACCCGTGAAGAGTTGGCATTGGTGCAGCCAGGCATGAGTGCGGCGCAAGTACAGGCTACCTTGGGAACACCGCTGTTGGTGGATGATTTCCATAAAGACCGTTGGGATTACGTGTTTTACCTGAAATCACCTGATGGCACCGTGCAACGTAGCAGTGTCACGGTGTTTTTCCAGAATGGGGCAGTACGCGATATTCGCAATGAAGTTGTGCCGGTTAACGTGAAAGCCAAATAACACGTCTATAACCATTGCCGTAAGTAAAAAATATACTGCCCTTCTGAGGATTTAGAGGGGCCTTGCACCAGCGCGGCGAAACGTTTGTCATCGTGATGGGCAGCATCAATGGCTTCTTGTTGCGTGGGGTAGACGGTGATGCAACTTGCCGGAAAGCGGTTGCGGCTGGCTTTGAATTTGGGCATATACACCGTGGCGTAAGCAGCTTGGGATACGCCTTCGCCAGAAGGGTCGGGAGGAACCATGCCGTGCATTAGCTTTCACCTTTTTTCATGACTTTGCCCTCAGCGGCACGTTGTTTGCGCACAGCTTTGGGGTCAGCAATCAGCGGGCGGTAAATTTCGATGCGATCGCGTTCCCGCAACGGGGTGTCTAATTTGGCGAGTTTGCCGAAAATACCTGCTTCCAGCGTCTCAATATCCAATTCGGGGTAATGTTTCAGAATGCCGGAGGCTTGGATGCCGTCGCGGATAGTGCTGCCATCCGGCACCTGCGCTTTCATGAGTAATTGCTCATGGGGCAGGGGGTAAACCACTTCGATGGTGAGGGTATCAGGGTTTGCCATACACTTTTTTCGCTCTTTCGACAAACGAATCGACCAAGGTGTTGGCGACTTGGTTAAATACTGGGCCAACCACGAGGCTCAAAATCTTGTTGGAAAACTCGAAATCCAGATCCAGCGACACCTTGCACGCTCCAGCTTTGAGTTCATCAAAACGCCAGAAGCCATGTAGGTGTTGAAACGGGCCGTCGATTAGGCGCATTTCAATGATTTTGTCCTTTTGCAGGCGGTTGAGCGTCGTGAAACGTTTGTTCACCGCACCTTTGGCAATTTCGATACTGGCTTTGACTTGATCGGTATCGCGCTGGTGCTCTACCGCCGTTCTGCACCAAGGCAAGAACTGCGGGTAGAGGTTGATACCGTCGACCAGTTGGTACATTTGTGCAGGGCTGTAAGGCACTAATGCACTGCGACTAATATGCGCCATATCGGACGTTACTGTGCCGCAGGTGCAGGAGCCGGTGCGGGAGCCGCAGCAGGTGGTGGTGCTGCTGCCGGTGGTGGTGCATTAGCCGGTTCAAACACACTGAAATCAGCGGAAACACTGAAATCCGCATCTGCCAAAGCATCTTTTGCCAAGCCACTCAACTCACTACGCGGACCTTCGGGCAGGGCTTGGATACGCAAGGCTAAACCGTCACGGTGTAAACTGGCGGAACCTTCGGAAGGCGGGGTTATGCCTTGGGCTTTGGCGGATTCGACCGCAATGCTATCCATGTATTCAAACATACTGACGAGCATTTTGTGGTCAGCAGCATCCATGCTCGCAGCACTGGCAATGCACACATCACGCACGGCTTTGTCATCAATTTTGACGGTGGAAATCTTGCACTCCATGCCTTGAATGGTTTCTTTGCGTTCGGTTGGTTCCATCTTGATGGCGGGCGGTGGCGCTTTCATGGCTGCCTCGCTTTGCTGAATGCGTTCTTCAAGGGCTTTACGCTGGTCTTCTGGCATGGAAGCCATTTGCTTTTTCATCTCTTCCTTGAACTGGTTTTGCATCTCGACCACTTTGGTCATGCGAGTGCGGATTTTGTCCGGGTTGGTTTCGATGAATTGTTTGGTTTTGGTGTTGACGGTGTACAACATTTTCTTGCTGTCGTCATACAGCGAGTAAACGTCACTGCCGACTTCTCCCATGCGCACTTTGTCACCCTTGATTTGAATCACGGTTTGACGCTCTTGCGGGGCAAAGCCCGTGTCTGTGTAGGTCAATTTGGTGTCGGCGTGAGCCATGCCGCTGATGCTAAAGGAGAGGGCAGTCATCAGGCAAAGTGACAGGGGATTAAGGTGCATTTTCGACTCCATGTTTTTCTGGGCGTTTTTCTGGGCAATCAAGCAGCGCTTGAAGCTCGGCTAACGGTAAACTTTCATTGCAACGAACTGTTACACAAGGTTCATTATCCTGCAATGGTTTGTAGTGAGTTAATTGTTGTTGTAACACCGCAAGATCAGCATCGGAGGCATCTGTGCCGATGTATTGGCGTTGCGTGATATTGGCTTGTAATTGTGCGGGTGTGCCGCTGAAGTGCAAAATCAAAAATGCTACGTGCAAGTGCTGTGCTAAGGTTTGGAAACGTTGGCGTTGTGCAATATCTAGGAACGTGGCATCTACTACTACTGAATAATCGTGCTGTAGTGCTAGAGTTGTCAGTGTTGCGAGTCGGTCATAGATGCGGGCATTCATAGTAGGGTTGTAAAGACCCTCGGCAGGCAGGGCGGTGAGGCGTTTGCGTTCCACATCCGAACGTAGCTGGATGTAACCCCATTGTTCCACCAGCGGGCGGCAGCCCCATGACTTGCCCGAACCACTCAAGCCGTGCGTAATCAGTAACGCCGGTTGACGCGCTTGGGTGTAGCTTGCTGCCAAGTTCAAGTAGTTGATGCAGTGTTGTAAACATTCCGCACGGGTAGCTTCATCTTCCACTTGACTGAGGCGCAGGGCGTGAACTTTGGCACGTACCATTGCCCGATACACTTTGTAAAAATTGAGTACCGGCAATGCCTCATAATCACCACTGGCACTGAGCCAAGCATTGAGCAGACGGTTCGCCCAAGCGGGTTTGCCCCGGTCCTCCAAATCCATCAGTAGGAATGCTGTGTCGCTGGCAGTGTCAATCCAGCGTAACGCTTCGTTGAATTCAATGCCGTCGAAAAAAGTGATTTTGCTGTCAATCAGGGCTATATTCCCCAGATGTAAATCGCCATGACAGGCGCGGATATGCCCATTTTGCCGACGTTGCAGTAAGCTGGTATGGCAGCGGGAATATTCCTGTTGTGTCCACGTCTCCAGTACACTCAGACGGGTCATGAGGGGCAGACCGTGCAAATGCTGACGCAGCATGACGAAATTTTGTTGCATTGGTGCGAGGATGCCTTCCGGTGTTCCCCATGCGCTGGCGGTTGGTGCAGGTTCTGCTTGCTGATGAAACTGGGTCAGGCGTGTGGCAATTTCGTCCATGTATTCTATGGGCAGATGGTCAGTAGCTAATAGCCTATCTAATTGTTGCGCGGGATCGAATTGCCGCATTTTGACGGCATATTCAATCACAGTCGCATCAACGGCGGCAGCGGATGTGGCGGCTGACCCTAGCTGGTAGGTGTTGCCTATTTGCAGGATAGGCACTACTTCTAAGTAAACTTGTGGCGCTAAACGCCGGTTGAGGCGGATTTCCTCCTCACAAAAATGCTGTCTGTCAGCCAGTTGCGAAAAGTCGAGGAAGCCGAAGTTGACCGGCTTTTTTACTTTGTAAGCGAACTCGCCGGTCAGGAAAATGGTCGATATATGGGTGTGAATTACTTGTATATTGTGCGTTGTATGGGGGTAGAATGCGGGGTTGCGCATCGCCTCCCACAGAATGTCGGATGTGTGTAAGGACATGCCATGTCTCTATGTGACCCGAAAATATAAGCATAGCAGGAAAATAGTTTGAGTCAGGAAGTAAAACAGGAATCGGCATTACGGCGTTTCTTCAATGGGCTATGGTTTAGCGTCAGTCTGTTTGGGCGGGTTTTCCGCATCTTGTTATTGGTTGCCATCGTCTTAGGGTTATTACTAGGTATCGTCTATACCTTGGAGCTGGATGATAAAGTGCGCGAGCAGTTCGAGGGCAGGCGCTGGGAATTGCCTGCACGGGTATTTGCACGCCCATTGGATCTATATGAAGGGCAACAGCTATTCGCTGACCACCTTGAGCAAGAGCTGAAGTTGCTAAATTACCGTTCAGTTGAGAAGCCTATTGAAACCGGGCAATACCAACGCCAGGGCAGTAAATTTGTTATCAATACCCGTGGCTTCCAGTTTGCAGATGATAAAGAGCCTGCACGTAGCATTAAAGTCAGTGTTGCCAATGGCAAGGTGGCAACGTTGGGTTATACGGATGGTAAAAATCCTCTGGATTTAATGCGTTTAGAGCCGGTATTGATTGGTAATTTCTACCCGCGTCAGAATGAAGACCGCGTATTGGTGCGCCAGCAGGATGTACCGCCGTTACTCCTTGCGGGCTTGGTGGCGGTTGAAGATAAGAAGTTTTACGAGCACCAAGGCGTTAACCCGATGGCGATTGGGCGGGCATTGGTGGCTAACCTTAAAGCGGGTCATACCGTGCAAGGTGGCAGTACCCTGACGCAACAGTTGGTGAAAAACTTCTACCTGACCAATGAACGTAGTTGGAACCGTAAACTTAAAGAAGCCACGATGGCTTTCCTGCTGGAAATGCGTTATACCAAGCAAGATATTATGGAAGCCTACCTGAATGAAATTCATTTGGGGCAGGATGGCGACCGCGCTATCCACGGGTTTGGTTTGGCAGCACAATTTTATTTCAATCGCCCCATCTGGGAGTTGAAGCCCGACCAAGTGGCGCTGTTGATTGGTCTGGCGAAAGGGGCTGGCTATTACGACCCACGCTTGCATCCTGACCGAGCGTTAACTCGGCGTAATTTGGTGTTGCAGGTAATGCTTAACGAAAAGGCGATTACCCCGGAAGTGTATGCGGAGGCCTTGGAGCAGCCACTGGGGGTTAGTGAGAAAAAACCGTCTGGCAATAGCCCCTTCCCGGCTTACTTGGATTTGGTACGCCAGCAATTGCAGCGTGATTACAAAGAAGACGATGTGCGTAGCCAAGGCTTGATGATTTTTACGGCGATGGATCCGATTGTGCAGTTGACCGCAGAAACGATTCTGCAAAACCGGGTCGGGCGTTTGGAACGTGCTGAACGCATTCCCAAAGGCAAGTTGAATGGTGCATTGATTATTAGCAGCGTCCAAGGTGGTGAGGTAATGGCTCTGGTGGGCAGTCGTGATGTGCGCTATGCCGGTTATAACCGTGCGTTGACGGCGCAACGTCAGATAGGTTCACTGGTCAAGCCTGCCATTTATTTAGCAGCGTTGGCAAATCCCAAAAAATACAATTTGGCAACTCGTCTCAGCGATGGCCCGGTGACAGTGAAGTTGGGCGCGAAGAAATTCTGGCAGCCGAAAAATTACGACAATTCCAATATGGGTGCAGTGACATTATTAAAAGCCATCACACTGTCCCGTAACACTCCCGCCGTGCGGGTAGGTGTCGGTGTTGGGCTGGATAATGTGATACAAACATTACAGGATTTGGGTATTCCTGGTGAGATTCCCGCTTACCCCTCGATTTTGCTGGGAGCGTTGGAAATGTCACCTATTGATGTGCAGCAAATGTACCAAACGCTGGCATCGGGCGGTTCGTATTCGCCTTTGAAAGCGATTCGTAGCGTGATGAATCCGCGTGGTCAAGTATTAACCCGCTACCCGTTGACGGTCAAACAGGTCGCCAGCCCTGAAGCAGCAGATTTATTAGCCTATGCCCTGCATCGGGTCACGATAGAAGGGACAGCCAAAGAACTTGCATCAACCTTGCCGGGGTGGAAAAAGGTAGCGGGTAAAACCGGCACAACCAACGACAAGAAAGATAGCTGGTTTGCCGGTTTTTCCGGGCAGCATGTGGTGACGGTCTGGGTGGGGCGTGATGACAATAAACCCACCAATATGACTGGCGGTACAGGGGCGCTGAAAGTGTGGTCAGATTTATTCAAAGTGTTACCGACCAAACCGCTTCAGGTCGCCAGTTCTTCGCGCTTGGTCTGGGTTGATGTTGACCAGTCTACCGGGCTGCGGTTTAATCCGGCCTGCGGTAAAGCGGTACGTACCCCGTTTATTAAGGGTACACAACCGCAGCAAACCAGTTATTGTGCGCCACCTACACCAGTCGAACCTGTTGTGCCTGCGCCCGCAGCACCTGCTGTTGCGCCTGCGCCCGCACCCGCTCAGCAGCCTGCTGATCGTTCTGGCTGGATTGATAATTTGATGCGATGAGAGTAAGCATGACCCCCAATTCACGTTATTTCGTCGGTATACCTGTTTTGCTGGCAGGATTGTTGTCAGCGTGTTCCCCTAATCCGATGGTTTTGCAAGACCGGGTAGCCGCTGGGCGTAGTGTTGTGGTTCCGCCACGTGCTACAGCACCTATCCCTCCTGAAAAACCGGCGATGCCAGCACCCACATTGAACAGTAGCAGTGAAGTGGTTATTCCTAAAAAGCCAGCGGCATCTGTTGCGCCAACTGAGGTGGTTAGTATTGCCCCGCCGCCTGCTCCTGAACCTGTGGAAGTGTTAACGCCTAAAATGTATCCCAGTTCCCCGGCTGTCAAAGCCCTCATGAAAACGGCAGATGCCGAAGCCGCCAGTGGCAATCTCGACAAAGCGGCGGATACCCTTGAACGTGCCTTGCGCATTGAGTCCGACAATCCCGATATATGGTTAAAACTGGCGAAGATCAACGAACGCCAAGGCAACCGTGAGCAAGCTGCCAATATGCTCAGCAAAGCCAAAATCTATCAGGAGCAGCTCAATTAGCGCTGTTGGCACGATGATACCGATGCCGTTGGAACAACGTGATTTATTGGGTGAATCTGGCCCGTTTGCACAATGGATTGACGGCTTCCAAGCCCGCCCGCAACAGCAAGCCATGTTGCAGGCGGTGCAAGTGGCTCTGCAAACGCAAGGCACAGCGGTGATTGAAGCAGGCACTGGCGTTGGTAAAACCTTTGCTTACCTCGCGCCCGCCTTATTGTGTGATGAGCGGGTGATCATTTCCACTGGCAGTAAAACCCTGCAAGATCAGCTTTACCACAAAGATTTACCTTTGGTGCGCAAAGCGCTAAAAAGTGCCGTCAAAACCGCCCTGCTCAAAGGTCGTGCCAATTACCTGTGTTTGCACCGTCTGAAAACCACGCTGGATGAGGGACGTTTGCCGGATCGTAAAAGTGTTACATGGTTGCACCGGATTCGTGATTGGTCGGAATTAACCAGCAAGGGTGATATTGCCGAGCTATCTGCCGTGCCGCACGATGCGGAAATCTGGGGGCGGGTGACATCCACCACCGAAAATTGTTTGGGTGCGGAATGTGGTGATTACCAAGAATGCTTTGTGGTGAAAGCGCGGCGAGCAGCGCAGGAAGCCGATATTGTGGTGGTGAATCATCACCTGTTTTTTGCGGATATGGCGCTCAAGGAAGAAGGCTTCGGTGAATTGCTGCCACTGGCGAATGTGGTGGTGTTGGATGAGGCGCATCAATTGCCAGAAATCGCCTCGGCATTTTTCAGCGACACGTTTAGCAGCCGCCAGTTATACGATTGGAAACGCGATACGCTGGTGGAGGCGTTGGAAAATGCTTCCGATATGCCACAGATTCGTGAATTTCTGGATCATTTGGAAAAAGCGGTGATGGATTTGCGCTTGGCAATGGATACGCCGGGGCAGCGAGCGCCGTGGATTCGCATCAGTAATAAACCCGCGATTGTGCAGCACCTGCAAGCGCTTGAAGCGAGTATGACCGATTTGGCGGCATTATTGGAACACGCCGCCGAACGCAGTAAGGGGTTGCAGTCGTGCTACGAGCGGTTGTTGGAACAACAAGCCCGGCTAGCACGGGTACACGCGCCCGCGCCGGATACGGTGCAATGGTTTGAAACCTTTACCCGTGGTTTTGTGATTACTACTACCCCGTTGGACGTTTCGGTTCCTTTCAAAAAATGCATGGAAGAGTTACCGTGTAGCTGGGTAATGACCTCGGCGACGTTGGCGGTAGGGCAGTCATTTGAGCATTTTAATCAGCGCATGGGCTTGGATACCGCTACCACGTTGCAATTGGATAGCCCGTTTGATTATTGGCATAATTCCTTGCTGTATTTGCCGCCTAGCTTGCCAGAACCGCAAGATGCTGACTTTGTGTCAGCCTTGGTGGAGGCGGCGATTCCGGTGATTAAAGCTTGTGGCGGGCGCACGTTTATGTTGTTTACCAGTTATCGGGCGTTGCATGAAGCGGCGGAATTGTTACAAGACCGTTTTGAGTATCCGTTGTTAATTCAAGGCGAATCACCGCAGCGCGATATGATCGAGCGCTTTCGGGAATTGGGCAATGCGGTGTTGCTGGGTACGGCGAGTTTCTGGGAAGGCGTGGATGTGCGTGGTGAAGCCTTGAGTTGCGTGATTATTGATAAGCTGCCATTTGCAGCACCCAACGATCCGGTGACGGAAGCGCGGTTGGATAGCATCCGCAAGCGTGGTGGCAATCCATTTGGTGAATACCAGATTCCGCAGGCGGTGATTACCTTGAAGCAAGGGGTCGGGCGCTTGATCCGGGATCAGCAGGATCGCGGGGTGCTGATGATTTGCGATATTCGCTTGCGTACCCGCAGTTATGGCAAAATTTTCCTCGATAGCTTGCCGCGTATGCCACGTACCCAAAAATTGGACATTGTTGAACGGTTTTTTGCCGGGAATTTGCATGAAATTACTAGCCCTTGATACCTCGACTGAAGCTTGTTCTGCTGCTGTGTATGCGGATGGTGCAACTTTTTGCGAATTTGAATTGACACCACGAGCGCACACGCAGTTGATTTTGCCAATGGTGGAAAGCGTGCTGGCGGCGGCGGGCTTGCGTTTGACGGATGTGGATGCGCTTGCGGTCGGGTGTGGCCCCGGCGCATTTACGGGGATTCGGATTGGCGTGGGTGTCGCGCAAGGTTTGGCAATGGCGGCGGATAAGCCGGTGATTGCCTTGTCTACTTTGGCGGCATTGGCGCAGCAAGCGTATGCGCAACACGGCGCAACACAAGTGTTGGCGGCGTTGGATGCCCGCATGGGCGAGGTGTATTGGGGGCAATACGCCTTGCAGGATGGGTTGATGCACTTGCAGGGAGTCGAACAAGTGTGCGCTCCGGCGGATGCGCCAGTGCCGGAAACAGCAGGCTGGTTTGCCATTGGGTCTGGTTGGTCAGCTTATCACGAGGTGTTGCAAGCGCGGTTTGGCGACAGACTGAGCGGAATGGATGCCGAGTCATTGCCTGCTGCTGAATTCATGTTGCCGTTAGCTGTTGCTGGCTGGCAAGCAGGTAGAGCAGCCGCACCGGAAGCAGCGCAGCCGGTTTACTTGCGGAATAAGATTGCGTTGACCACGCAAGAACGGTTGGCTGTCAAATTTTAACGGTTTGGTGCGAGTGTTTTGACCCAAAACGTTGTAGCACCCGCTACGCCTACGGGCATAGCAAAGAAATTCACCACTGGAATCGCGGTCATCAACGATAGCAGCCAGCCAAACCCCAGCGCTTCGCCGCGATGTTTCTTCAACGCCTTTAATTCATCGTTGAAAAACAGGTTGTGGTTGCCCATCGGGTAGTCGGCGTATTCAATCGCCAGCATCCACGCGCCAAACAGTGTCCATGCAACGGGGGCAATGATATTAATGCCGGGAATGATGGTAATAATTAGCACCAACACCAACCATTTTCCCATATACCAGAGTTTGCCGAGTTCACTGCGGAAGGTACGCACGATCAGCGCAGGTAAACTTTTATAGCCCTCGAATTCGGGGACGGGCTGCCCGTTGAGACGCGCTTCGACCCGTTCGGCAAGCACTGAGTTAAATGGTGCGGCAAGAATATTGGCGACGATAGAAAATACATAAAACACCGCAAAGAAAATCAGCACGGCGAAAATTGGCCATAGCAGCCATTCCAGCCAAGTTAACCAGCTTGGTAATAGCCGTGCCATCCAAGCATCAAGTTGTGATGTTGCTAGCCAGATACCACCGGAAAATATCACAATATTGATCAGTAGTGGCACGACGATAAAGGGGCGAATGCCTTGTTGCATAATGAGTGACAGCCCGCTAAACACATAGCCAAAGCCCCTGAACAATCCCGTTATCATTTGTATTCCCTGTTCTCGATAGTAATGGTGTGGCTATACTGTAGCGCATTTAGCGCACTGTTTTAAGTTAAGGAGTTTTAACCATGCAATCATTCATGCAAGCAATGAATTTCCGTCATGCCTGTAAGCAATTTGATCCCGCCCGCCAGATTCCTGCGGATGAATTTCAGCAAATTTTAGAATGTGGGCGGCTATCCCCGTCGTCTTTCGGCATGGAACACTGGCATTTTGTGGTGGTGCAAACCCCAGAATTGCGCGAACGGTTGCGGGAGGCGTGCTGGAATCAGCCGCAAATTACTGAGAGCAGCCATGTGGTGGTGATTTTGGCGAAAACCGCAGCGGTCGAGCCAGGTAGTGATTATGTGCAGCGGCTTTTCGGGCGGCGTGGTTTGCCAGCGGAAGCCGCAGCGGTCTATCTGGAGCGTTATGCCGCGCACAATGCTAGTGAAATCAAGCCCTACATGAACACGTTTGCGTGGAGTGCCAAGCAGTGCTACCTCGCACTGGCAAACATGATGACGGGGGCGGCAAGTCTGGGGATAGATTCTTGCCCGATTGAAGGTTTCTCCAAAGCAGGGGTGGAGGCATTGCTGGGCATTGATGCTGAGCAATACGGGGTCGCCGTGTTGGTAACGTTTGGCTACCGTGCAGGCGAGCAGACGCCACGTTTGCGCCAAGCGTTAGCGGATTTGGTGGAATACCGTTGAGCTTGGGGATTACCCAACGGTGTACGGTTTACGTGATGGCACACTATGTGCTTATATAACTGGAATATGTGTTTCGGTTGGAAACCAAGTATTCAGTCATTATGCCGCAATTGAGTAATCTGGTGGGTCAATTATCGCTGTCTTTGGGTTATGCCAAGGAGGGTGATAGGTGTTGTGTCAGGACATTGCGTATCCACTCCAACCGTTTGCGCCTGAATTCCCGTTTTTTTGTAGGAAAACCTGTCGATACGGCTCCGCTAATCATCGGAATGCTGTTCAGCGTGTGTGGCACAGCGCAATCCGTCGCCTCGGCACGTGCTTGCGAACAGGCGTTAGGCAAATCGGCGGATGCGGCAACCGAGCAGCAACGTGATGTTCAAGTAAGTATCGAAACCCTGTTTGAACACCTGCTACGTCTTTCGCAAGATTGGTCTGCTGCACTTGGCAACGAGCCACCGGCTGCCCACGAACTGCAAGCGTTGTTCAAGCTTAAGCGCGAAGTGTTGCAAGCACCTAACCCAGCCGTGATGGACGACATCCAGCACTGGTTTGAAACCCGTTTACTCGGTTTGCCGACCCAGCGCTGGCTGGATTACTGCATTCGCCATGATGTGAAGAAACTTTCCATTCGTGGCAAAGTTGGCAACTTGATGACCAGAGTCTGCGCTAATGGCTGGCAAGAATTGGGCAATGTTAAATTACATCTTCTGCCTGATTTGGAGGCTGCTTGGTGGCTGGCAAGGCTGGCTTCCCCCACGGCGGAGGATTTCTGTGCCGAACCTGATGTGGATGGGCAAGCCTGTGAAACCTCCTCTCTCACGCGGCAATGGGATAACCCAGCCTTGCAAGTTTGGCGTGAATATTACGGCAGCGGCTTGCTGACGCGCTTGATCGCACGGGTATTGGATATGCTGGAATGCTGGTGGGCGTTGGATCTGTTTTTTGTAGAAGCAAGCCCTGCTGGCGATCGCTTGCAGGGCAAGCTCCTACAGGAGAATTCTGGGCTTTCCCTGCAACAGACCGCCCGTGGTCTCCTCGTCCACCGCGTTGTGCAAGCCAATGGCTTGATTCAGTACTACCAAATTGTTGCTCCCACTGAATGGAATTTCCACCCGCATGGCTCGCTTTACCAGATGCTCTCCGGCTTGCAAGCACCGAATGAAGCGGAATTGCGCCGCCAAGCCCAAGCCCTGATTACCGCCCTCGACCCCTGCGTTGCCTATCAACTGGAGATTCACCATGCATGAAATGTCCTTGTGCGAAGGCGTGCTGCAAATCCTCGAAACCGAAGCAAAGCGCCAGCATTTCAGCAAAGTCAAAACCGTGTGGCTAGAAATCGGCACGATGTCAGGTGTCGAAATCGAAGCCATGCGCTTCTGTTTTGATGCCGTGATTCGCCATTCACTGGCGGATGGCGCTACACTGGAAATTATTGAGGTCCCCGCGCAAGCGTGGTGTTTAAACTGTTCCCAAAGCGTGACGGTGCAACAGCGTTACGACGCCTGCCCGCATTGCGGCAGTTACCAGCTACAAGTCACCAGCGGGGAAGAAATGCGTATCAAGGAACTGGAGGTAGAATAATGTGTACTGTCTGCGGCTGCGGCGAAGGCGAAGTCAAAATCGAAGGTCAACCTCAACGTCATGCACTGATTCGCGGGTTACAACCTGCGCGTGAGCATCATCACGGGCATACCCACGATTACGGGCAAGGCCCCGCCCACGCTCATGCCCCCGGCATGACCCAGGCGCGGATGGTGCAAATCGAGCAGGACATCCTTGGCAAAAACAACCAATACGCCGCACAAAACCGCCAGTGGTTGGCGGAACGTGCCATCCTTGCGCTGAATCTGGTATCCAGCCCCGGTTCGGGCAAAACCACCTTGCTGACCGAAACCCTGACCCGCTTGCAAGGCAAAGTGCCAATGGCGGTGGTGGAAGGCGACCAGCAAACCAGCAACGACGCTGACCGTATCCGCGCCACCGGTGTTCCTGCCTTGCAAATCAATACCGGCAAAGGCTGCCATCTGGATGCGCACATGGTCGGACACGCACTCGAATCGCTGCCCATCGAACAAGGTGGCATTCTGTTTATTGAAAACGTTGGCAATCTGGTTTGTCCTGCTGCTTTTGACTTGGGCGAGGCACACAAGGTCGTGATCCTTTCCGTCACCGAAGGCGAAGACAAGCCGATCAAATACCCCGACATGTTCCATGCGGCGGATCTGATGATCCTCAACAAGGTCGATTTGCTGCCTTACTTGCGCTTTGATGTGGCGAAATGCGAGGAATATGCGCGGCGGGTTAAACCGGATATCCAAATTCTGCACGTTTCCGCCACCAGCGGCGAAGGCATGGATACTTGGATTGACTGGCTGCAACAGCAACGCCCATGAGCGAGATCCGCGCTGCCGTATTGGTGTTGGATGACGAAATCCGTTCCGTCGAAAGCATGGCGCGGATACTCGGCGAAGAGTTCGATGTTTACACCGCCTCGCGTGCCGCCCAAGCCCTGGAGTTGCTGCAAGAGCAACACATTCAGGTGATTCTTGCCGACCAGCGGATGCCGGAAATGACCGGGGTGGAGTTTCTCACCCGTGTGCGGGCTGACTATCCCGACATTGTGCGCATGATCATTTCCGGCTATACCGACCCGGAAGACATTATCGAAGGGGTCAATACAGCCGGTATTTACCAATACATTGCCAAGCCCTGGCATCCCGACAACTTGTTGCTGATCGTGCGTAATGCGGCGCGTTTGTACCAATTGCAACGTGACAACGCCGTTTTGTCGCTGGAGGTCAAACTCAGCGAACAACACCTGCTGGAACGTACCCAGCAACAGCGCCGCCGCCTGCAAAACAGCTTTCACCTCGACAATATCATCCGCGCCCCGGACAGTGGTTTGAATGCCGCCTTGCAATTGGTGGAGAAAGTTGCCCCGTATGATGTGTCGGTGCTGATTTCCGGCGAATCGGGAACCGGCAAGGAATTGTTCGCCCGCGCCCTGCATTACAATAGCCAGCGTGCTGACAAAGCGTTTATCGTCGAAAACTGCGGCGCATTGCCGGATGCCTTGCTGGAAAGCGAGTTGTTCGGGCACAAGCGTGGCGCTTTCACGGGAGCGGTGGCTGATCACATCGGCCTGTTTGAACAGGCGCATCAGGGCACGATTTTTCTGGATGAAATCGGCGAAACCAGCGCGGCGTTCCAGATCAAGCTGTTGCGGGTCTTACAGGATGGCAGCTTCCGCCCGGTGGGCAGCAGCCAGCGGCGTTACGCCAATGTGCGGGTGATTGCCGCTACCAATCGTGACTTGCTGGAAGAAGTGCGCTTGGGGCGTTTCCGTGAAGATTTGTATTACCGGCTGGCGGGCTTGACGGTCAGCTTGCCACCGTTACGGGAACGGCGCATGGATATTGTGCCGCTGGCGAACCATTTGCTGCAACGTGCCAGCCAGCACATGGGCAAACCGGCACGCGGTTTTACCCCACAAGCCTTGCACGCGCTGCAAGCCTACGCTTGGCCGGGCAATGTGCGCGAATTGCACAATGAAGTGCAGCGGATGCTGGTGATGGCAGCGGGTACGACGCTGGATATTGCCGCGCTCAGCCCGCATATCCAATGCAGCAATCCGGCTGCGGTGCCGGAATCGGCAGTCGTTCCCCCACTGTTCGACATCCCCGGCACGCTCAAAGAGCGGGTGGAGGCCTTGGAAATTCACATTGTCCGCGCGGCACTGGATCGGCATCATGGCAACAAGAGCCGTGCCGCTGATGAACTGGGGCTGTCGCGGGTAGGGTTGCGCAATAAACTGGAGCGGTATGGCATCGCAGGAATCGACGATTGACCTCAGCCTGACTGCCACGCAGGAACAGGCATGGATCGAAGTCATCCACAAAATGGACGAGACTTACGCCGACCTGTTGCATTACCAGGTCGAACTCGAAAGCAAGAACACCGCGCTGGAAGAAGCCCAGCAATTCATTACCAGCATCGAAGCCGCCATGACTGACGTGCTGATCGTGTGCGACTTTCAGGGGCGCATCCAGCGAGTGAATACGGCGCTGGAACGCATCGTCGGCAAGACTTCCGCCGAACTTCTCAATCAGCCCTTCCAGTCATTGTTCACCGCCGACTGTATGCCGCTGGTGAACAGTTTCCAGCAAAAAATCCGCGCCACGGCGATCCACGACTGCGAGATTACCCTGCAAGGCGTGCATGAGGCTGTGCCGCTGGCGATGAATTGCACCTCACGCACCGATGCGCGGGGACGTATCGAAGGCATGGTGCTGATTGGTCGCCCGGTGGGGGAATTACGCAAGGCTTTCAGTGCGTTGCATCAGGCGCACGAAGAATTGCAACATGCTCAGCAGCAACTGATCAGTTCCGAAAAAATGGCGGCGCTGGGGCGGCTGGTGGCAGGGGTTGCGCACGAACTCAATAATCCGATCAGTTTCGTCTACGCCAATATGCACGCCATGCAGCGTTACGCCAGCCGCATCCGCGACTATCTGGATAATATCCATGCGGGGACATCGCCCGCACAGTTGCAAACCTTGCGTAAGCAATTACGCATCGACCACATCCTGCAAGACATGGATTCGCTGGTCAGTGGCACGGTGGAAGGCGCAGAACGGGTTAGCGATATTGTGCGCGATTTGCGCAGTTTCTCGTCCAACCAGACCGACAAGACAGTGCGTTTCGACTTGCTGCATGTGCTGAAAACCTCGGTGCGCTGGGTGGTGAAAGGCAGTCGGCTGGATGTGGAAATCATCTACGATCTGCCGGATGAGTTGTGGCTGGAAGGCATTCCAGGGCAAATCCAGCAAGTCATTATCAATTTGGTGCAAAACGCGCTGGATGCGATGCAGCATTGCGCCAAACCGCATTTGTACATCGTCGGCAAGCGGGAAGGGAATGAGGCGGTGCTGAGTATTCACGACGAAGGTGCGGGGATTGCGCCCGGCAATCTGGTGCGTGTATTCGACCCGTTTTTCACCACCAAACCGATCGGGCAGGGCACGGGGTTGGGCTTGTCGATCAGTTACGGAATTATTGCGGAACATGGCGGCAAGTTGTTGGTGCGCAATCATCCGAATGGCGGGGCAGAGTTTACGTTGCGCTTGCCGGTGAATGGGGGTAAAGCATGAATGTCCTGTGGTTGCAATCGGGGGGCTGCGGTGGTTGTACGATGTCGTTGCTGTGTGCAGAAAGCCCCGGTTTGCTGGATACGCTGACGAATGCGGGGGTGGAGTTGCTGTGGCATCCATCGTTGAGTGAGGCGAGTGGTGCGGACGTGATTACGCTGCTGGAACGGCTTGCCGATGGCACACAGACGCTGGATGTGTTGTGTGTGGAAGGCTCGATCCTGCGTGGTCCCAATGGCACGGGCGGATTCCATCGGTTGGCGGGGACGGATACTGCCATGTTGCATTGGGTGCAACGGCTGGCGGATAAGGCGCAATACACGCTGGCGATTGGTACGTGCGCGGCGTTTGGTGGTATCACAGCAGCGGGGTGTAACCCGACGGATGCGTGCGGGCTGCAATACGATGGACATTTGTTGGGCGGCGCATTGGGCAAGGATTACCGCGCCCGTTCCGGTTTGCCGGTGATCAATGTGGCGGGTTGCCCGACGCATCCGGGCTGGATTACTGAAACTTTGATGCTGTTGGCATTGCAGGGAATGCAGCTCGATGAACTCGATAGTTTTGCTCGCCCGCGTTTTTACAGCGACCATTTGGCGCATCATGGTTGTTCACGCAACGAGTATTACGAATACAAGGCGAGTGCGGAAAAGCCTTCCGACCTTGGTTGCATGATGGAACATTTGGGCTGCTTGGGTACGCAGGCGCACGCCGATTGCAACTTGCGGCTGTGGAACGGGCAGGGTTCGTGTACCCGTGCCGGTTACGCCTGCATCAATTGCACTGCACCGGAATTTGAAGAGCCGGGGCATCCGTTTCTGCATACGCCGAACATTGCCGGGATTCCGATTGGCTTGCCGACGGATATGCCGAAAGCGTGGTTTGTGGCGCTGGCATCGTTGTCGAAGGCGGCAACACCCAAGCGGGTACGGGAGAATGCGCAGGCGGATCACATTGTGGTACAGCCAGGCCGAAAGAAATAGGGTGTGACCGGAAGTGATGCATGGTCTACTATTCGTTATTATTTTCCATGAG
>CAYNNA010000061.1:0-17808 GCA_964398375.1 uncultured Thiothrix sp. | reverse complement strand
CGACGACATCAAGCCGACGAGATTGAGTTGTGGGTGGCAAAATGAGAATTGCTGGCCAAGTGTGAGTACTGCCGCTGCGTTGCCGGTGTTACACCACGATTTACAGGTAACGCCTGATATTAAAACCGGCGAATTGCAGGTGGAAGATACCCTGCGCATCCCCGCCGCATTACGGCAAAACGGGCAGTTTAACTTCACGCTCAACCCGCAATTCACACTGGATACTGGCAGTCCGCCACAACCCAAACAGGCAGCGGGTGTTTATAGTATTCCACTTAGTGCCGAACAAGGGGAAATCACCCTCAAATACCGTGGTAGGCTGGCTTCCACCCCCGACTGCGCTTGGCTGACGCAAGCTTGCAT
This sequence comes from uncultured Thiothrix sp., assembly GCA_964398375.1. GTDB lineage: Bacteria > Pseudomonadota > Gammaproteobacteria > Thiotrichales > Thiotrichaceae > Thiothrix. Next base: position 17,445 of record CAYNNA010000061.1, on the reverse strand, counting down.
CTTATTGAATGAACGCGGTATTTACTTGGATGCCAATAGCCAATGGTATGCACAAGCCGCTGATGCGCTGCACACCTTCACCCTGCAAATTAACTTACCGGAGGGCTGGGTCAGCCTCAGCCAAGGCAAGCAAACCGCCACCGGCTGGACAGAAACCCAACCGCAAGATAGTCTGTATTTACTCGCTGGGCGTTTCCATGTGTACCAACAAGCGGGCGAACACGCGAATGCGATGGTGTATTTGCAGGAACCCGATGAAGCCTTAGCCAAGCGTTACCTGCAAGCCACCGAACAATACTTGAACGAATATTCCGCACTTCTCGGTGATTACCCCTACGCCAAATTTGCGACGGTGGAAAGCTTTTGGGAAACCGGCTGGGGAATGCCTTCATTCACGCTGCTGGGTTCACGGGTAATCCGTTTACCGTTTATTTTGCACTCATCGTTTCCGCACGAAATTTTGCACAACTGGTGGGGCAATAGCGTGTATGTGGATGCCCGCGAGGGCAATTGGTCGGAAGGCTTAACCGCCTACTTAGCCGATCAGCGCATTAAACAGCAAATGGGCGAAGGCGCAGAATACCGGCGCACCAGCTTGCAAAAATACGCCACCTTTGTCGGGCAGCAGGACGATTTCCCGCTAATGAATTTCCGTAGTCGTCACGATGAAGCCACCCAAGCCATCGGCTACGGCAAATCACTGATGCTGTTTCACATGCTGCGCCAACAGGTCGGGGATCAGGCGTTTTTTGATGGACTAAGGCGTTTTTACCAGCAATACCGCTTTCAAGCCGCTACCTTTGGGCAATTGCTGGACAGTTGGCAAACCGATAAAGCCTTTCGCCAAGCTTGGTTGACGGGTACGGGCGCTCCGCGTTTGAGTATTACCGAACATTCATTGACTCCGGCAGATAAGGGCTACCGCTTGCAACTGACCCTGAAGCAACAAGCACAAGCGGATAACGTTTACCCGCTGGCATTGCCGCTGCGGATGCGCTTTGCGGAAGGGCGGGCGGAACAAACCGACACCTTGCAGATGATGCAAGCCACACAAACGTTCACATTAGCCTTGCCTGCCAAACCGCTGCAAATCGCGCTTGACCCGGAATTTGATGTGTTTCGCTTGCCGGATGCGGCGGAAATGCCCGCATCCATCGGTGTCATGAATGGCAAAGGTGAAAAAACTTACGTGCTGTCACGCAAAACAGATGCGGCAATGCAGCTCGCGTGGGAGAGCTGGTTGGATACCCTCAAAGCGCGTAACCCACAGTTGCGAGTGCAATACGACGATGCGCCCTTGCCGGATACTGGCACGGTGATTTTGCTGGGTGGCGATAATGCTGCGTTGCAAGGTTTGCTGGAACGTGCCAAAGAGCCGTTTCGCATGACCGAAGCGGCGTATACCTTGAATAGCGTCAATTATACCTGCGGCTTGCACACCTTGGCATTGGGGCTGCGGGCGGGTGAACAGGCGATTGTGTTGTTGGATGCCACCAGCCCGGATGGTTTGGATAAAATGCTGGCAAAGTTACCGCATTACGGCAAATACAGCTATCTGGTGTTCAATAGCATCAGCGGGGAGAATGTTGCCAAAGGGCAGTGGGAGGTGACGGATTCGCCGTTGGTCGTGGATTTTTCCGCTGATAAGTGATTCATTCCTGAAGTTTTCGCTATAATCATCACACACCCTAATTATCGAGACACCACACCATGACCAAAGATTTCAAAAAACAGGCAGCGTCTGGCAGTGCTTTTGGGCAATACGGTCTGGGTTGGATGGTCGGCGGCGTGGCTATCGGACTCCTTATCGGTGCAGGCATGTACGCACTTGCCAACAAAGGCAACACCCCGGAGGCAAGCGCCACCACCCAACCCGGCATCAGTGCCACCACCAGCCTCGGTGATAGCCCCGCGCCGACCGATTCCACCCTCGTCGCAAACAATACCCCGGACAGTGCTGCGGGCAACACACCAGCGCAACCTACCGATGAAACGCCCGGTTTCAGCTATCACGCCGTATTACCGCAACTGGAAATAGACGTGCCACTCGCCGTGCAGGTTGAACAAGCGGCAACCGCCCCCAAACCGGCTGCTGAGAAAAAGCCTGCGGCTGCTCCCCCATCTGAAGAAGCGGATAAAAAACCCGCTTTGGCGGTGACGGATACCCCTAAACCAGAAACAAAGAAAACCACCCCTGCGGCGCTCACGGGAACCAATGCCTTTCAGGTTGGTTCCTATAAAACCCAAGACCAAGCCGCCGACATGCAGAACCGCTTAAAGAAAAAAGGGCTGAATAGCCAAGTAGTAGCTGCCAATATTCAGGGAGCCACTTGGTTTCGAGTGCGCGTAGGGCCTGCAACCTCCCCCGAAATGTTGCAACAGTGGCAACAAACTTTATCTGGAATGGGAATTAGCCCTATGGCGATTCGTATGTAATGATTACCACCATTTCATTGACTTACCGACAACAAGGGAGACACTAACATGGCATACTTGGATATGAATTCGGGTACACTGGTTGCCAATGCCAGTGAAACCGAGCGAGCGGGTTTCATTCGCCGCACTTATTTGCACTTGGGTGGCGCAATCGTGGCTTACGCCGCACTGACCACTTTACTGATCCAATCTGGCGTGGCTAAACCGCTGATGCAATTGATGCAAGGTAGCATGTGGAGCTGGCTGATTGTGCTGGCACTGTTCATGGGCGCATCATATTTCGCCGACAAATGGGCGCATTCAGCGATTTCCAAAGAAATGCAATACGCGGGCTTAGGGCTGTACGTCGCTGCATTTGCAGTGATTTCCACCCCGCTAATTTACGGCGCATTGAATTTCGCCCCTAACCCGAATGTGCTACCGAGTGCAGCGCTGCTGACCTTGATGCTGGCGGGCGGGATTACCTTCACCGCGTTTACCACCCGTAAGAACTTTTCGTTCTTGGCACCGTTTATCACCGTCGGCAGTTTTATCGCACTGGGTGTGATCTTAGCCAGCATCCTGTTTGGGTTTACCTTGGGGTTGGTGTTCTTTGGGATTATGATTGTGTTTGCAGGCGCGGTTATGTTGTATCAGACTTCGCAAATGATCCATGAATACCACACCGATCAGCATGTCGGCGCTTCACTGGGGCTGTTTTCCAGCGTCGGTTTAATGTTCTGGTATATTGTACAATTCCTGATGAGCTTCACAGGCATGAGTAACGACTAAGCCTACACGCCTTCGATGGATTTGAATGAGGCGTCCTGCGGGACGCCTTTTTATTGCGCGTAATAAACAGGTAAATTAAACAGGTAAACACATGGCTACTTACGCAATCGGTGATTTACAAGGGTGTTACGACCCACTCATGCGCCTTTTGGACACACTGCGCTTTGACCCCCGGCAAGATACGCTGTGGTTCGCCGGGGATTTGGTCAATCGAGGCAAACAATCGCTGGAAACCTTACGCTTTGTGCGCTCTCTGCGGGATGCTGCCGTGTGCGTATTGGGCAACCATGACATCAGCTTGCTGGCAGCGCATCATGGGCTGCGTAAAGCGCACAAGAGTTTGAAACTGTTGCTGGATGCCCCTGATTACCCCGAATTGATTACCTGGCTAGCGCAACGCCCTTTATTGCATGTGGATAACCAGCTAGGGTACGCCATGAGTCATGCGGGTATTCCCCCGCAGTGGGATTTAGCCACCGCGCAAACCTGCGCCCGTGAAGTCGAAGCTGAACTCACCAGCCCCCGCGTTGCCGAGTGGTTAGCACTGGTGTATGGCGACCAACCGGATACTTGGAACCCGGCGGACAGTCAACCAGACCGCCACCGCTACATCCTCAATGCCTTCACCCGAATGCGCTATTGCCGTGCCGATGGCAGCCTCGAATTTGATGCCAAAGGCAACCCCTTTGATGCTAGTTCACTTTCTGCGCAAACTACGGAACTTACCCCGTGGTTTGCGTCTCCAATAAAACAAGCCCTAGGTGTGACTGTGCTATTTGGTCATTGGTCTACTTTGGGGTACTATAATGGAAATTATGTCATTGCGCTGGACACGGGCTGTGTATGGGGCGGTCAGCTCAGCGCTATTAGAATCGATACCAAAAATCAACAACCTATCTGCATTCGATGTGACGACTATGGCTGATGAAAAAAAAGACACCGAACCCAGCAATTACGCTGGCACTGTAAAAGTAACAATCCGTGGGCGGGATTATTACGTGCATATTTCCGCACCCATGCCAATGATGTCATTGGAAGACTTACAAAAAGGGCTGGAACGCAACCGCGCTATTATCAAAGCAAGCCAAGAAAAAATGCGCGACATGTTTCTCATGGAGGCGTTTGAATATGCTGCACCTTGGACACTAAACTATGACAGCCCCACCCAAGATGCAATCCAAGCTCATATTAATATCAATATGTTAGTGCCGCTGATCAATCTCAAAGGCGGCTCTGCCAGCTATGACAAACCTGAAACCTTTCCGGTCAAACAACGTATCGAAATGATGCGCAATGTTGCCGAAAAAAGCGTGTTCATGGATAAGATGCTCAGCCAAAACACCATGAACACCGCCATTACCATGACATTTATGCTCATCGTGGTCTTAGGGCTGGTACTACTCTAACAGCGCTGCCTCCGGCTGTTCCCCTGTCAATTGCAACACTTCTGCCACTACTGCCTCAATCGTCGGCAAATCAGGGATAAAGCACAGCAAATGTGAAGCGCGTACTTGCCTTGCCACATAGGGGCAACGCTGCACATTACCACTGTGATCATCACGCAAGGTATCGGGCAAAATATCCAAGGTATTCAAGCCCCCCTGCACCCGCAACGCAATAAACGGCAAACCCGGCAATGCTGATACGGTATGCAAGATCAGGCATTTACCTTCGCCGGACTCGTCGGCTACTTCCTGCATACACAAGGACTCTAGGGACACCACCGGAATTTGCCGGTTACGCCATTGCAACCAACCTTCCAAACCCGGATGTTCCGAAGGTGCTAGGTCGCTACCCGTCACCAATTCTGCCATCAAATTGACTGGCAATATCAAACTACCGTGATGCAGGCGCACGATAAGGCTTTTGATCGCGGGTTGTTGTACAGGGTTCATGCGGGCAGATCCTCCCATTCATGGGTATTGTTGGCTTCGTGTCCACTGGCTAACACCTCTTGCAAGGCGTCCAGCAGCACTTCGTTTTGGTAGGGTTTGCCGAGGAAACCCGTTGCGCCCAAGGCTCCGGCATGTTCCCGGTGTTTTTGCGCAGTACGCGAACTGATCATAATCACCGGCAATCGCGCCCATTGCGGGTCACGCCGCAGATGCCCCAGCAATTCAAAACCATCCATACGCGGCATTTCAATATCCAACAACACCACGTTGGGTTGGAATTCCGCAATGCGCTCCAGTGCCTCCATGCCGTCTTTCGCCGTCAGCACCGTATATTCACGGCTATTGAGGAATTTTTCAGTCACACGGCGCACCGTAATCGAATCATCCACCACCAACACCCGTGGCGGCCCGCTGGATTCATCAGGTGCTGCCAACGCTTCAACAACCAGTACCGGTGCTAACGCTGGAGGGGCTTCCGCCAGCCGTGCCAGTTCTGCCATGTCCGGCACGAGGTAAACACTACCATCCGGCGCAACCGTTGCTGCCGAGTACAAGCGGCAACTTTTGAACAAAGTTCCTAGGGGTTGCAATACCACTTCACGCCGCCCACGCACGTGATCAATCACCCATGCCAGCGCCTGCCCCTGCAACTGAATAAACACCACTGGGAAACGCTCATCAGCAGCAAACACAGGCTCCGCACGTTGCCCACTCAAGACCTCCGCCAGATGATGCACGGCGTAAGCCTCCCCCGCAAACATCAACTTTTCAGCATCAGGTTGCAGCGCCGCTTGAATCTGTTGCCCGGACAGACGCGCCAAACCTTGAACCCCCGTAATCGGCAAAGCATACACTTGGGTTTGCACGTCAACCAACAGCACTGGGTTCACCACCAAGGTGAAGGGCAAATGCATGGCAAACGTCGTGCCTTCACCCGGCTTAGAGGTGATCTGCAAATTACCGCCCAACGCTTTGAGTTCGGAATGCACCACATCCATGCCAATACCGCGCCCTGAAATTTGACTGATGGTAGCTGCGGTGGAAAAACCGGGGCGCAAAATCAAACGATCCAATTCCGCTTCGGGCAATTCCAATCCTTTACCCATCAAACCCATTTCGATGGCACGCTCACGCAAGCGTTCACGGTTCAAACCACGCCCGTCATCACGGAAACGGATCACGATTTCATTATCATCGCGGCTAATCGTCAGGGTAATGTTACCGGTGCGGGGTTTACCTGCCTGTTCGCGCTCTTCTGGAGTTTCCAGACCGTGTGAAATAGCATTACGGATCAAATGCTCCAGCGGGGCAGTCATGTTTTGCAACAAATTACGGTCGAGTTCGCAATCTTCACCCTGCACTTCCAGCGCCACTTGCTTACCCAGTTCACTCGCCACTTGACGGGTCAAACGGCGTAAGCGCGGCACCAGCATAGTGACAGCCACCAAGCGCGTGTCGAGTAAATCGCGCTGGAGTTTGCGGGTGGTACGCATATCGGCTTGCAATAATTGCTCACCTTTGCGTACCTGAGCCGCCAAATCCGCTTCCAAATTCACCAAGTCGTTCAGGCTTTCTGCTAATGAGCGCGAAATGCGTTGCACCTCGGCATATTGATCCATTTCCAGCGGGTCGAAACCGGCATCGTTGGCAGCCGTTTTGCTGGCTTGCAAACGTTTACTACGTCCGTCGTGGATACGGGCTTCGCTTTCCACTTCCAAGGTGCGGATTTGCTGACGTAAGCGGGCTACCGTGCGCACCAATTCATCCACGTCCATCCCCATGCTGATGAGGTGTTCGGACATGTGTACCTGTTGCACATTGAGTTCCACCACCCGATCAATCAGATTATCCACAAACACGGCAGGCAAGCGGATGGTTTCATGCGGGTTACTGACATTGGCGGCAGTGGATGGCGTGGCATCTGGAGCAGGTGTAGCGCGGGAAGTACTATCCAGCACACTAATATCGGGCAAACTATCGGCTTGTTCCAGCAACAAACGTTCCAGCAAGCTGCCAGATTCCGCCTGTGCCGCCCGTTGCCGCACCCAAGCATCGGCTATCGGCGCAGGCATTGGCTCAACAAGCGGCGCAACTGGCGTGAGCTCGGGCAATTCTGCCAAGACTGGCGTTGCTGGCATTGTTGATGGAATCGCGATTTCCGGCAGCGCATTGACGTTTGCGTTGGGTTGATGCAACGCTTCCGTCAGGGTATGCAGTTGGTCAACTGCCAGTTGCAAACGCTCAATATCCGCATCCGACACGCGCCCAACGCCGTGTAAATGGCTTAGCAGCGTTTCAGCGCCATGACTGACATCAGCCAGTGAAGCCAATTGCGCCATGCGTGCCCCACCTTTGAGGGTGTGAAATTCACGTTCGAGTTCGCGGATAATGTCTCGTTCTTCCGGTGCTTCCCGCAGGTGTTGCAGATTACGATCAAGCGCCTGAAGCTGTTCTGGGACTTCCTCCCAGAACAATTGCCAGATCATCCGCGCTTCGGCATCGGCTTCCGCAGCCTCATCAGCTTCGGGGACAGATGCCGCAACCGATTGCGGCGTAGTCACAAAATCCAGTACCGGCTCAGGATCGCGAGCAGGTGCGAAAACGGGTTCAGCAACGCTTTCCGGCTCAATATTCACCGTAAAATCGAGCACGGGTTCGGAATCAGTAACAAGCTCTGGCAAACGTTCCGGCTCAATATCACCAATGAAATCAAGCACGGGTTCGGGCGCAGGTTCAGAAGCACTAATCGGTTCAGCAAACTCGACCAGTGCTTCAGGCAACAACGCTGGTTTAGCGACCGGCTCGGCAGCGGAAAAGTCCCACGTTTCCAGTGGCGCGGCTTCTGGCGGCAGCAATACGGTTTCCGCTTCCGCAATCATGCGTTCAACACGCGCATCTTTTTGTGAAGCATTCAGGAAATAATCGAGCCTTACCCGCAATTCCTCTACGGCTTTGCCAATTTGCGCAGAAACCCGCTCATCAGCTTTCAATTGCCCGCTCATGACGTGATTCAACAAGTCTTCGTGAATCCAAGCAAAATCACCCAGTGCAAACGCCCCCGCCATACGCCCACTGCCTTTCAGGGTATGAAAGGCACGCCGGATTTCCACCAAGGTTTCGCGCTGGGTTCGCGCCTTATCCCACTGCGGGTAAAGCGTTTGCAGCGTCTCACTGATTTCGGTCACTTCTTCGCTGAAGATCTCGAAGATGTCCTCACCCAAGGCTTCCCGCAACGCTGACACTGCCGGGGCGGCAGAAGTCGCTTCAGCCGCTATGCCGGTACTAGCACTGGCTCGATCGGCATCCGTAAGCGTTGTAGTAAAGTCGATGGTGTGAGGTGTTGCGCTTTTTTTTTTGCCTCAACGTCGGCTTCCAGCTCGTCGAGATCCACATCATTCAACAGGTTCAGATCACTGGAATGATCCAGCTCACGCAGCTTGGCAAACCCGATCGGCAACAGCGATAAATAATCTTCCTGATGCAAACGTGCCGATACCGACGCTTCAAACAGAGTCAGAACATCCGCAAACGTCGCCAACTCATCCAATGATGGCTGACGCTGGTGCGCCAACAAATCCTCACGCACGTAGCGCACGGCAGTATCCACCAGTGGTAACAATTCACTCGTGCCTGCAATGGTCAATGCACCACTGATGTTTTCCAACAAGGTGGCGACTTCTTCCAGACACACAAATGCCCAGCCTTCTTTATAAAACGCCACCATCCGGGTCTGCGCACGGCTCAATTCCGTCAGGGTTGAGCGTAACAGGCTACGTTCATCCGCAGGATCGGGCGTATCGCTGTCTTGGCTAAAAATGGTTTCGGTCAAATCATGTCCGGTTTCGGCGTATTCCGCGAGTACCTTTTCCAAACGGGCGTAGTGGGTACTAATCCCCAACATGGCTTCCAAATCTTGCGCTGCACCGCTGGCTAAACGCGTTTTTAACGCCGTTGCCAACTCAGACGTCAGCGTTCCCGCCTGCCCTAAACCTAACATCGCCAAGGTACTGGCCAGATTCTCGGTTTTGTCAGCAAGTTTGCCCAGTAATTCGGGTTGACGCTCCTGATCTTGCATCGCATCGAGAATACTTTGCAAATTGCGCAATTCTTCGGTGACAGAAGAAGCCACCGCTCGCCACATATCACGCCCCGGCGTGGTGTAATAATGGCGTAATTCATCCAAGGTATCGCCTTGCGGCAGATACAAATCCAGATGGTAAGCCGCTTTGACTTTATCCGTAATCGTTGCACCCGACTCAGCCAAGCCAACGTAATACAGCAGGTTTTTAATGAATTCATCCGAGAGAACGCGGTCATAACGCGCCTCGCCCATCTCCGCGAACCGGCGGATTTCACGCTCCAGCCGCCCTACCAGCATTTTGACCGCCACCCCCTGTTCCAAACGCCCGTGTTCCAGCGCATCCGTCAAACCGGAGGCAATCCACCACAAGGAACGCAAGCGCTGACTGCGATTGAGCTTAATCATATTATCAGTGACTTTGCCCGCTGCCTGTAACATGCGTTCGGGCTGCTCCTCACGGAACCAACCCAACAGGGCTTTTTGCAGGAAAAAGCGTAGCTTGGTACTGACTTGCTGTAATTTTTCCAGCGGCAATTGCACGTATTCAGTGGTGCCAATCACTGCATCACTGGCATGACCATCTTCTGGCAAAAAAATCAAATGCTCTGAAAGCAATTCTGCATCGCGGGATGCGCGTAAATTATTCAGCGCAGGCAACACAATTACCGGCAAATCGGCATAACCTTCCTGCAAATGCCTGAGGTATTCCGACAATTGCAGTAAACCTTCAGCAACCGCATCCTGTGCCGCCCGCAGGTTTTCCACCCGATCCTGAATCAGGGCATCCAGCAGCAGCACGATTTCACGGCTGAGCATAATGACACCGCTGGCATCCAGCATTTCTAAAACCCCATTCAAGTGGCGGCAAGTTTCACGGCTGGCACTTAATTCACCCTTGTCGGCTGTCTGGGTGTAACGCCCGAAAGATTGCCGCGCTTGCTCAATAGCCAGCTCGGTATCCTTGATAACCCATCCAAGACGGCTTGCCAAACTTGATTTATCCGAAATCATATTGCACCTGTCATTATTGTTTTTCTTCGGCCAGATTGAAATCCGCGATAGCACCGCGCAAATCAGCCGCTGTGGCATTCAGATCCGTGACTAGATCCCTAGTTTCTTCGCTGTAACGGGCGGTTTGCTGAGTGATTTCCTGAATCGCATTCATGGTATTCGCCACCTGACCCGCCATATTCGCCTGTTTGCCTGCCGCCTCTGAGATATTACCAATCAAACGCGCCAAACCCACGGTAACATCTTCCACTTCATCGAGCGCCGCACCGGCTAATTCGGCATTACGCGCCCCATCCACCACTTTCGCGGTGGTTTCTTCCATCGACGCCATTACCTCACTGGTATCGGCTTGCATGGTACGGATCAGCACATCAATCTTGCGAGAAGCTTCCCCCGCTTGTTGCGCCAATTGTTGCATTTCATCCGCCAAGCGCCGGAAACCTGCATTGCCTTGAGCGCTGCCGCTCATCGCTTGGCTAGAACTGGTTTGAATCGACGCATTCAGTGCCAGAATATTGGTCTGCTCCGCAATATCATTCATCAGGCGCACAATATCACCCACTTCCTGCGAACTTTCCCCTAAACGTTTCAAGCGTTTGGAGGTTGCCTGAATTTTCTCGCGGATCGCGCCCATATCGGCAATCGTTGCCCGCACGGTATGCGCCCCCGCTTGGGAAATATCCAGTGATTTACGGGCAACGTCGGTAGAACTCGAAGCGTTACGCGATACCTTCTGGATAGATTTTGTCATGGTCGCAATCGCCGAGGTGACAACACCAATTTCCTGTGCCTGACGGGCAGACGATACCGCCAAACTGTTGATGCGCGTATCGGCATCCTGTGCAAAGCCGGTCAGACGATGCGAGGTCATATCCACCCGCATGACCAGCGCCTGCAACGCATCCACCGCGTAATTCACCGCATCAGCAATTGCCCCGGTCACGTCTTCTGTCACCGTCGCCCGCATCGTCAAGTCACCATCTGCCAGCGAACTCATTTCATCCAAGAGACGCAATACCGCCTGTTGCTGCTGGCGTGCCTCACCTGCTGACTGGGTGTGCATCTGCCGTTTCAGGTGCAGTAATAACACCCCCATCATCAGTACCAGCACCAGTAACACCGCAATAATAATTTGGTAGGTCAGCAGGCTCATTAGCGCATCTCCCCACTTTCCAGTGCAGCCACCAATTTGAATGCTTCCAGCACGGCGACCGGTTGATCATCCAATAGCAACCATTGGCGCGTAAAGCGCTGCCAATCCCCTGCCAATGCAGGCGGTGCATCACACACCGGGGTATCAGACCAAATATGGCGCACCCCTTCAAAGTTACCTGCCTGTAACCCGAACCATTCATGCGAGCCACGCACCACAAACGCCCGTCCGGAAGCCATCGGCCGTTCTTTTTCCAGTAATAACCCCGCCACATCCACCAGCGTCACCAGTTGTGCGCGGCAATAAATCACGCCACTCACCCACGCTGGCACACCCCGCACACCAGCAACGCTGGCAGGTGTCACCACCTCTTCAACTTGATCGCAGGGAATCAGGCAAAGCAAGCCCCCTACATGCACTTGGAAGCCCGACCACTCCTGTAATTCTTGCGCATGGTGTTGCCGTGAGCGGCGTTTTTTTTCCCGCAACAAGGCTAAGCCAGCGAGTAATTCGTAAGGGCTAGCCATGTTTGCCAGCCTTAATGGCAAACTGCGCAAGGGTTTCCAGTAGGACTTTGGGTTCGACCGGCTTGACTAAATAAGCTTTCGCGCCTTGCCGCAGCGCCCATACCCGATCAGTTTCAGTCGATTTGGAACTGCATACCACGATAGGAATGTGTGCGGTTTCAGGTGTGCGTGTTAATTCACGGGTTGCTTGAAACCCATTCAGCAGGGGCATGACAACATCCATCAGGATCACATCCGGCTGACGTGCTTTAGCCACCTCAATCCCTTCCTGACCGTTGCAGGCAACACTCACCCGATAGCCTTTTTTCTCCAGCAATGCGGTAAAAATACGGGATTCAGTCAAAGAATCGTCGATGATCAGTACATGCAGCCCAGACATAACATCCCCCTTACTCGTCAATTAGATCAATGAAGGGCATCTCAGGGGGGGCTGCTGGTGCTTCCGGCGGCTTAGGCGCTTCAGGTAACTTTACATGCGTATAAATAGCTGCCAGCAAATCGTCTTTGGTGAACGGCTTGGTCAGGTACTTATCAGAACCCGCCAAGCGCCCCCGCGCCATATCAAAAATGCTGTCTTTGCTCGACAAGAGGATAACCGGGGTATCACGGTACTGTCGGTTTGCCTTGATGAGTGCACAGGTTTGATAGCCATCTAAACGTGGCATCATAATATCCACAAAAATAACATCGGGTTTAAATGAGGCTATTTTTGATAAAGACTCAAAACCATCACCGGCAGTGACCACCCAACACCCCTGCTCGGTGAGTAATACCTCAGCAGTGCGCAGAATGGTTTTGCTGTCATCCACCACGACGACTTTCAAGCCGGTCAGGTCGCGTTCAAGCGTATTGTTTAGGGTATCAGGCATATTCACACTTTAACCTAGTTCGTTGTTTTTGTAATTATTACCGACTAACCGACTCGCCTGGCAAGCTTGAGCTTACAGAAGGTCTTTATGCCATGATAGGCAGTGCCAGCGCGTTATTGTATGCAAAACAGTTTACTCAACTCATTGCCTGAACACCCAAGCTTTTCAGATAAAGTGTCATGCCGCTAAGGAATAATAATCGCCGCCCACCAAAGTGACATGCGTAATTTCTGGCGAACAATTCCGGCGAATCGGCAAACCTGTAGAACCAATGCCACGACTGGTATAAACCCAAGATTCATTGACCCGATACAGCCCCTGCACGTATTTACGCCCCAAATACGGGCGGATAAACGGCTTACCCGGTTTGAGTTGCACCTGCCCACCATGCGTATGCCCGGACAATTGCAAAGAAATACGGGTATCATCTGCATACCAATCCAGCATATCCGGCTCATGCGCCAACAGCACTACCGGCTTATTACCGCGTAATTTATCTAAAGTCGCCTTAATGTCAGGTTTACCCAGCCAACCATCGTCAATGCCCGCCAGATGAAATACACCGCCACTGTGCTGAATATCCAAGCCGTCATTACGCAGTACCGGAATCCCGTGTTTGGCGAAGGTTTCCTCAATCAATACCGGATCAGTTTTAATATCGTGGTTGCCCATGACTGCAAACACGCCGTAACGCGCATTCAACCCGGCCAGCACAGGTACAAGATCCAGAATATCCTCGCCATCGTGCCAAACATAATCGCCCGTCAGCACCACCAAATCCGGCTTAAGGGCGTTGGTTTTTTCCACTGCACGCTGAATATGTTCAACCTGTGTGTACGGGCGTAAATGCATGTCGGTGAGCTGCACAATCGTGAAGTCCTCCAATGCCAGCGGCAAATTTTTCACCGGAATTTCCACGAACTCTTCCACCAGCCAACGGATTTCATTGGTACGCTCCGCGTGACGGTCATCGTGGAAATAATTCATGCGCCCAATGCGGTTAAGTACCCGCTGGGGCGTCATTGACGCTGTTTTCAACATGCTGATAGCCTCTGGTTACATACCAAAACGGAACACAGCCGTTTCAGTCACGCCGGATTCGCGCACACTTTTCAGTGCCGTTGCATACGCGCAGAGGATTCCCCCTGCATATACGATACGCTCACGGAAATAGGTGTCCGCTTCCGATTTGTTTTGTGTCGGATCCGCATTGAGGACAGATTCCACATTACGCACAATCAGTTGTTCAGGGATGTAGCAAATACGGTTATTTTTGTAACTGCTCATCCGTAATTCTGCCACTGGGTAAGCACCGCCATCTGATGAGGAAACCGCCACAATCAAGGCAGGCTTATGGGCAAGTTCACCTGCACCCCAGAGCAAAAAGAAATTCTTTAACCCGGCGGGGACTTGCCCGTGCCATTCTGGGGCAATGATGACAAAACCATCACTGGTTGCCAGTTTTTCCGATAAAGGGTTGAGTAATGCCTGCCATTTAGCCTCACCACTCCAAATTCCCTCATCCCACAAGGGTAAGGGGTTGCCTGCCAGTGAAAACACCTCAGTCGTTGTTGCCTGCTTATTATCCAACAACGACTGCGCTATGTAACGCGCTACTTTGTCACTTTGCGAATTCTCACGGTGGCTACCACTGATGATCATGATTTTCATGCTACGCTTTCCCTAAGTAAAAAGCCGGGGTATACCCGGCTTCTTTCTGACTGTCCAATAACCTTCGGAAATCAGATAAACAAACAGATGTCGGCTTCGCCCGCAAATTCAAAGAACATTGCCGCGCCTGCGTATTCCACGCCGTCGATGAATTCTTTGTTATCCATCTCAAACAGGTCAACGGTCATCTGGCAAGCAATGAATTTGACATCCGCTTCCTGACACAGTTCACGCAACTCTGCCAAATCCGCCACGCCTTTGTCTGCCATTTTCTTTTTCATCATGGCAGTCATCATACCTTGCATACCCGGCAGTGCTTGCAACAACACCGGCATTGGCATCGGCATCGGCATACCAGGGTTGCCCAATGAGGTGACTTGCAGATCCAGTTTTTTCTTCAGCAATTGTAAACCGTAGAACGTGAAGAAAACCTGTACGTCATAACCCAACGCAGCCGCAGTGGATGCCAGAATGAACGGAGGGTAGCCCCAATCTAAGGAACCTTTGGTTGCGATGATCGCCAGCTTTTTGCTCATGCTTGATGTCTCATGTAAAAAGTGTAACTCACGGGCCGATAAGACCCACCTCTCTCAAATACCTTCCCGACTATAACAGAATTCTCTTATTTAGGCAGTGTTTGGTAGCACAACCTTCATACCTGATTGATACCAGGAAATAATCCCACCGCGTAGGTTCACTGCATCAATGCCGGTATTCTGTGCTAAAAACATACACGCCTGCGCTGAACGTGCGCCACTACGGCAATAAAACACGATCGTTTCATCTTTGGGTAAATCATTCATGCGTAACGGCAGGGTATGCAATGGCATGAATTCTGAGCCTTCAATGATGCCCTGAGCCACTTCCGAAGCGGAACGCACGTCAATCAAGCGGACTTTTTCACCAGAATCCAGCATTTTTTTCAAACCAGCGGCGTCAACTTCACGAATTCCAAACATAAACAACCCTACATCCGAATAAAATATTAAAACATACTGATATTCTAATGGAGATAGGCGTGCTGTCAAGTTATGTGCAACAAATCAACAAATAGCGCTTACGCATCAAAACACTAGGTCAACCTTCACCGCTTTCAAAAATACTTGCTCACGCTCTAAATCTGCCAGCAATAACGGCTTCTTCCCACGGATGTCATCCGCAAAGCGCAGCTCAACCCGATTTTTACCCACGCGAATGCGTTCAATACGCGGTGCTACTTCCTTATGCGAACGATGCAATAACACCGCCAAACGCAGCAGCACACACAGATACAGCGCATTCTGGTAATCTTCCACATCCAGCAAGCCAAACAATTTATTGGAAATTTTTTGCCGGTGGGTACGTACCAACACGCTCAACCAACGTTGTTCTTCGGTAGAAAAGCCGGGCAAATCCGCGTATTCCAACAAATAGCCACCGTGTTTATGGTAACTGGAATGCGACACCGCCAGCCCCAATTCGTGTAAATCCGCTGCCCAGCCTAGTAATTCCGCCAAATGGCTTGGCAATTTCCAATCATCACGGCAGCGGTTGAATAAGTTAAGGGCAGTTAAATGCACCGCCGCCGCATAGCTTTGATCGACTTGAAAACGCTGTTGCCAAGCTCGCACCGTCTTATCGCGAATATCATCGTGCTGGTAACGTTCCAGTCGGTCATACACCAAGCCTTCGCGCAACGCCCCCTCAGAAACCGCCATTCGGTCAATTTTTAGCGCCTCAAAGACCGCAATCAGTACAGCCAAACCACCCGCGAACACCGGCTTGCGCTCATCACTTAGCCCCGGCAATTTCAGTTTGTCGATGTGCCCCGCCTCGATCATCATGTCGCGCACGCGGTACATGTGTTCCAAGGTAATGCCGTAAGGTGCAAGCCCGATTTGCTGAATGACTTTTTTTACCGCTCGAATTGTGCCGGAAGCACCGGTAGCGGATTCCCAGCCAATGGCGCGGTAAGCGGCTTTGATCGGGCGTAACTCCAGCAACGCTGCCGTAATCGCCTTATCCCAACACGCTTTCACCAACTTGCCATCGGGAAAAAATGCCAAGGTGCTGCTGACACAGCCCATGCGCAAACTTTCCAAATGTAGCGGCTCGAACCCTTGCCCAATGATTAGCTCAGTGCTGCCACCGCCAATATCCATCACAAAGCGCTTGCCTTGCTGATCTTTGGCGAGGGAATGCGCCACACCGAGGTAAATCAAACGCGCTTCCTCACGCCCGCTGATTACCGCAATCGGATGCCCCAAAGCTTCCTCAGCACGGTGCAAAAACTCACGGGAGTTTTTAGTCAGACGCAAAGTATTAGTGCCAACGGCTGCCACGTTTTCGGAGGGGAAATCGCGAATCCGCTCACCGAAACGCCGCAGGCAATCGACCGCACGCTCTTGCGCATCCACACTCAGATTGCCCTTCGCATCCAACCCGCCACCTAAGCGCACCGGTTCGCGCAGGCGATCCAGAATATTGACTTGCCCGAACGCATCAATCTGCACCACGATCATGTGGAAACTGTTCGACCCCAAGTCAATGGTTGCCAGCTTGTACGGCTGTTGCCCATTCGTCATGGCTTAGCCTAAGACCATAATGGCATCGACTTCCACTTCCGCGCCGCGTGGCAAGGAAGCCACCCCAAGCGCAGCACGAGCTGGGTAAGGCTCTGTAAAATATTCCGCCATCACCTGATTCACCACCGGGAAATTCACCAGATCGGTGAGGAATACATGCACTTTCACGCAATCATTCAGTGAACCACCCGCAGCTTTGGCAACAGCAGATAAATTCTCAAATACTTGGCGTACTTGCACCGCAATATCCCCCTCCACCATTTGCATCGTGGCAGGAACCAAGGGAATTTGCCCAGACAGGTAAACAGTATCGCCTACACGTACCGCTTGCGAATAAGTGCCAATCGCCTGCGGCGCGTCAGGCGAGGAAATGATGGTCTTGTTCATGAAATTCCTTATTTCGTCGATTTGCTGACATTCAATACATTCGGTATGTGTTTTAGCTGACGAATGACTTCTTGTAAATG
>CAYNNA010000060.1:0-17999 GCA_964398375.1 uncultured Thiothrix sp. | reverse complement strand
CCGCCGTATCATTCGCCACCTTCAAAAATGGCACAACACCTTGCGATTTGCCATTCGTGCCTTTGATATGCGCCCCCATGCCGCGCACCCGTGACCAGTCATTACCCAAACCACCCGCGTATTTCGACAGCAAGGCATTGTCTTTAATCGCGTCGTAAATCCCTTCCAAATGGTCAGGCACGGTGGTCAGGTAGCAAGACGACAATTGCGGGCGCAATGTCCCAGCGTTAAACAGCGTCGGCGTGCTGCTCATGAAATCAAAGCTGGACAGCAGGTTGTAAAACTCAATCGCCCGGTCTTCGCGCTCGACTTCGTTAATCGCCAAACCCATTGCCACGCGCATGAAAAACACCTGCGGCAACTCAAAACGTACCCCGTCGTGATGCAGAAAATAGCGGTCATACAGCGTTTGCAAGCCAAGGTAAGTAAACTGCAAATCGCGCTCCGGCTTAAGTGCCGCGCCCAGTTTCGCCAGATCGTAACGCCCCAAATCATCCGCCAAACGCTCGACTTTTACCCCGACCTGAACGGTTTTCTTCAAGATGTCGGGGTAAAGCGCAACCATCTCTTGCTGGGTAGCTTCGGTATGTTGCCCTTCAAGGAAACTCAAGGCTTCGCGGCGCAAGCTGTCCATCAACATCCGTGCAGCGGCTTGCGAATAGTTCGGTTCGCGGTCAATCATCACGCGGGTGCTGATAATCAACGCAGTAGCGACTTCTTTTTCGGAAATGCCATCGTACAAATTGCGCATGGTGGCGGTCATGACTTGTTCAGCACTGACCCCTTCCAAACCGTCAACCGCTTCCGCGATAATCTTGCGTAACCGCTCTTCATCCAACGGTTTCAAATCGCCGGTAGCGGATTTTACGTGAATCACGTTTTCGGCTTTTTTGCCTTTTTTCTTGGATTTTGACTCTTTTTCGGCACGCAACCGCGCCCGTTCGGCGCGATACAGCACGTAACTGCGGGCGACTTTATGTTCACCGGCACGCATTAACGCCAACTCGACCTGATCCTGAATGTCTTCGATATGCACCATGCCACCTTCAGGGATACGGCGCAGCAAGGCTTCGACGACTTGCGCGGTCAGCTTACCCACCGTGTCGTGAATGCGTGCCGAACCTGCTGCATTGCTGCCTTCCACATCTAAAAAGGCTTTGGTCATTGCCACCTGAATTTTGCTGCCGTTGAAGTCTGTCACCTGACCATTGCGGCGAATCACTTTGCAAGCAAGTGAATGAGCATTCGACACGAGTTGTGTCATAGAAATGGGTGTGACTGGCTGAAAGTCTTGGGCGCTGACGGCTGACATGGTTGATCCTCAAAATTATTGGTTGCCCACACGTAGTGGATTCTTTTTCAGAAAATACTATAGGATGTGTTTTAGTGAGTGGTCAAGCACAACATCTTGTCAAAAACCTGTGAACAGCCTGTGGATAACCCACCTAAATCCAGTACCGATACGGACTTAATTCACGCATCACCTACCCTAAAAATTTTTCCATGCCGCATCCAATCCCCCGGTTTTTGCGTACAATGCCATGAATCAGCTTGCCTGATTCAAACAATAATCCACACAATTTTACGGAGACCTTAGAACATGAATACCAAAACATCCCTGAAACTGGCTTTGGGCACTACCTTCGCAGTCGTTACCTTAGGTACTGGATCGGTTAGCGCCGAAAACCCTTTCGCTGCCGAAACGCTCAGCAGCGGTTATATGCAACTGGCTGAAAACAAAGCGGGTGGCGAAATGAAATGTGGTGCAGGCATGTGCGGCGGCAATAAAAAATCCGACGATTGCCCTGCTGATGCCGACAAAGACGGCATGGTCACGAAAGAAGAATTCATGGCTCACCACGAAAAAATGTTTACCGAAGCCGATGCTAACAAAGACGGCTCTTTGGATGCCGAAGAGCGCAAAGCCCTGCACAGCAAAATGGGTGAAGGCAAATGCGGCGGCAAGGAAGGTAAATGCGGCGGCGATAAGGGTTAAACCATGCAGCGCTCTGCCTTACACGGGGCAGGGCTTGGTTTCCGGCGTGACCACCTGGTCGCGCTGGAACAACAAGTCCCCGACTGCATTGATTTCTTTGAAATTGCTCCCGAAAACTGGATCGGTGCTGACCCAGTTAGCGCCAAACGCCTGCAAGCGCTCACCGAACGTTACCCATTTGTATGCCACGGGCTTTCCCTGTCGTTGGGTGGTTTAACCCCGCTCAACACCGAATTGCTCACCGAACTCAAGCAATTCATGCAGCTACACCGCATCCCACTGTATACCGAGCATTTATCATGGTGCTCCGATCACGGGCAATTGTACGACTTACTACCGATCCCGTTTACCGAAGCAGCGATCCAACACACGGTTGCCCGTATTCGCCAAACCCAAGACCTATTGGGGCAACAAATCGGCATTGAAAACGCCTCGTTCTACCTGCAAGCCCCGATTAATGAGATGGATGAAGCCACCTTTATCAACGCAGTGTTGACCGAAGCCGATTGCCTATTACATCTGGATGTGAATAACGTCTACGTTAACAGCGTCAACCACGCTTACGACCCTTACGAATTTTTGCGCAAATTACCCAAAGAACGGGTGGTGTATATGCACATGGCGGGGCATTACCAACAGGAAGAAAACCTGTTGATCGACACACATGGCGCTCCCGTCATCGATCCAGTGTGGGCATTGCTGGATTTCACCTACCAGCAATTTGGCGTATTCCCGACCTTGTTAGAACGCGATTACCACATCCCACCCCTAGAAGAACTGCTCCCAGAAGTGCAACACATTGCCAGCCTGCAACGGAAACACGCCGTATGAATGCTACTGAAGCCTACCAACGCGCCTTTGCCGCCCACTTACGCGACCCCGCTGCGAATCCGCCGCCTGCCGGTGTTGATGCGGCACGAGCGGGGGTTTACGTGGAATTGCTGTTCAATAACGTGGATGATTTTCTCAGCAACTGCTTTCCGGTGATTCGCAGTATTCTGGATGGTGACGTCTGGAATATGCTGGTACGCCGCTTTTATGCTGAACACGCCTGCACCACGCCGTATTTCCGCGAAATCCCCGCCGAATTTGTCCAATGGCTCACTTCGACTTCGCTCAGTGACCGCCCGTTAGCTGAGCGAAGTCGAAGCGTCCCCTTCTTACTAGAACTTGCGCATTACGAATGGGTAGAAATCCCGCTGACACTCGCCGACGCGCCCATCGACTGGCAACAGATTAACCCGGATGGTGATTTACTGGATGGTATCCCCGTACTGAATCCAGTGATGTTATTACAAAGCTATCAATACCCCGTCCACCGCATTAGCATGGATTACCAACCGCACACACCAGAACCCACCCATTTATTATTAATCAGAAATCCAGAAAACAAGATTGATTTCATCGTACTTAATGCCATTACCGCCCGGCTGCTGCAATGGCTGCAAGAGGGAAGCAGTGCCAGACAAGCACTCACTCAAATTGCAGAGGAAATTCAACACCCCAACACAGAGCAACTATTAGAGTTCGGGTTAACCCTGTTACATCAGCTTCAACAACAACACGTGTTATTGGGTGTGGCGAATCCCTCAACAGCATAACCACTTATCAGCAATAAACGCCCCTATCGGTAAATTCTATGTTTACTAAAGGCAGGAATGTGTTATCTAAGTAGCATATTCTTTTCGAGGGCATTCTCACCATGCGTACACTATTTTCACTCGCGGTTTATGCGTGTCTTTTATTCACCGGCAGTCTAATGGTTGGCTGCACCGAAACCGCGCCCGTCAAGGAAGCTGAAACTCAAAGCATTCAGGACATCGCCAAACAAGCCATGAACTCCACCGGCAAACTGAGCAAAGAACAAGTGGATGCGCTGATCCGTGCCAATGCAGCCTGCCGACCTGACGATAAGCGTTAAGCCATGCAGACAATCAGTACGCTGCTCATCGGCTTTTCCGTATTCAGCATCCCGCTGCTCGCCTTAACCCATTTCCGGCGCGAACATTACCAAGGGCAAACCACCGCACAGGCAATGGGTATTATCGTGCTCATTACCCTGCTGGGTCTGCAACTGGCACACTTTGCTTGGTTGCGAATGGGGGTAGAAATTACTCACAGCCCGTTCTACCAAGTGTTATTGTTTACGCTTGCCCCGACGTTTTACCTGTTCAGCAAACCGCTACTGCAAGCAAGTACCGAAAAACTACCGCGTGACTTGCTGCATTTATTACCGATTTTGGCTGCCCCGTTTCTGTCCTTCCCGATAGCCGTAACCTTAGCCTTTGCCTTAGGCGTTGGGTATTGCGCGTGGTTAGCCAAACGGGTATATACGGCATTACACCAACAACGCGATCGCTTTCGGTCAGTCAGCATGGTGTTAAGTGCCGCATTCGCTATCGCTTTATCAGTCCTGCCACTGGGAATGGGCATTACGTTGCTGCCAGCAAACGTCTTTTTCACCGTCAATGCCAGTGCCATCGGGCTGGTGCTGTTACTGATCCACGCCGCGCTCAGTATTGCGCCACGTCTGATCACCGACATAGCCGAAGTTGCCAGTGAAACCCATGCCGCGTCCACCTTGGCGCAAGTGGATTGCGACCTGATGCTGGCAGAAGTCGAAGGCTTAATGCAGGAACAAGAACTGTTCCGCCAACCCGACTTATCGCTCGATACGCTGGCAGAACGGTTGGGGTTATCGCCCCAACAAGTGGCGGAATTACTGCAAACCCGGCTCGGCAAAGGCTTTTCACGCTATGTGAGCGAATTTCGGGTAGAAGCAGCAGAAGATATGCTGTTGGAAGAACCTGACACCACCTTGCAAGCCGTAGGTTTACGTGTCGGCTTTGCCTCTGAAACCCTGTTCACACAAGCATTTCGTGACATTAGCGGCATGACACCGGGGCAATTCCGCAAGATCAATCAGTTGTCCGTCGCATTCCACTAAAGCCTTCACTAAGCGCGTTTTCTTCAAGTCAATTCTACCGCTCATCGGTAAAACCGAACAAAAAGCGAATTTACGGCAAGTATTTTTGATTGGCGTAGGTCGGTACTAAACCGTATATTTGGTTCGTGTTTTGTTCGTTTTATTAAGAAGGAACCGCGCTATGCTCACCCGCCGACAACAACAGATTTGGGACATTATCCAGTCCCTGTACGCCCGTAATGGCTATACCCCTACGTTGGATGAAATTGCCCAAGCAGGCGGGATTTCCACCCGCAGCACCGTTCACCAACATGTGCAGGCGCTGATCCGGGAAGGTCGCCTACTCGCCACAGCAGGCAAACGTGCCTACCGACTGCCAGAGACGGCAGTGGCACGCCACCCGCAAATGCCGCTAAGCCTTGGCTTACCACTTGCTGGGCGCATTGCCGCCGGTAAACCGATCGAAGCGATTGCGGGCAAAGATGAAATCAACCCCAGCGATTTGTTCGGTGGCAATGGGCGTTACGTGCTGGAAGTGCGTGGCGAGTCGATGATCGACATCGGCATTATGGACGGTGATTTCGTCGTTATCCAACAACAAGACAACGCCCGCGATGGCGACATCGTGGTGGCATTGGTAGAACGTGAAGAAGCCACCCTCAAACGCCTGTACCGTCTACCCGATGGGCGTATCGAACTACGCCCGGAAAACAGCCAAATGCAACCGATGCTCTACCCCGCCGAAAGCGTACAGGTACAGGGCAAAATGGTTGGTTTGTTCCGCAGTTATTAAGCACACAATGAAGGAGTAACCCTATGAATACCAACATGCAAACACCCTCACTTAATCCCGTCATACCAGACAAACCGGAATGGGGGCAGGTCTGGCAAGTCACCCGCGCCTTATTGGTGGTATGGGCATTAGCCGTCTGGGCTTTACTGATCCTGCTTCCCGGTCTGGAACAGAGCATTAACGTAGAAACCGCGATGCTGCATTTGCCCTACGTGTTGATCGGTCTGGCATTGGTCGGGGCGGTAGTCGCCGCGCATAGCCTGCGGGCTGACCGGCACTTATTGTGGTTTTTGAGCGTACTCTTGATGTTAGCAGGCTGGATGTAAACCATGAGAGCTAACTATGCAGCATAAAAATGGCGTGATGAAAGTTGCCGCTTTCAACACGCCGGAGACTCCCGCTACCACTCAGCAAAGTTTAAGACAGGAAGGCTTCATTATGACGGATTCCAACACAAATACCAACTTGGATCGACCAGCGCACCTGGTCGCCACCAAATCACTGCACGACATCCTCAGTGATCTGCGCAAAGCCGAAGCATGGCTATTGATGGCAGCGTTTGCTGCATTCCTTGCCTCCGCCTTTTTCGTGGTGAAATATTTCGCTGGCGGGGAAATGGATCCGCCCAACTGGACGGGGGAGCAATGGGCGAATGCCATGCTCGGTTTAGGCATTACCGCCGTCATCACCGCCGCTCAAGCATTTTTGTATGCCAGTGGCTACAAAGGTCCGGCAGCGATCGTTGCCACGGTGATTGTGGTTTTTTTTGGCTTATTTTCAGAAGTCTCGCAGTCAATGGAACGTGAAGACGCCACCGTGCGCGAGCGTTCTGAAGAGTCCCCGGTGTTTCAAGCCGCCCTCGGCAGCATTCAAAATCTGAGTGTGCAAGCCGCTGCCCCTTCAGGCGCTACCACACAGTTGGCAGCAGCACGCGGTAAGCTGGCAAGGCATGAGGCTGAACTTGCCGCGTGCCGAGCCAAATACCGTACCGATACGCGCATTCAACAGTGTGAACGTTACGAACACGACAAAATTGCGGAAGCACGCGGTGAACTTGCCGCAGCAGAAGCAGCGGCTGGTAGCTCGGCAACCATGGTCGGTTCCGCGCTGAGTGCTGCCATTACGCAAGCCAAAACACTGGAATACGATGAAGACAAGCACTACGCGATGATCCGCTTACTCAAGGATTTATTTAATATCGGTGGCATTTGGGCATCGTTCTTATTCGCTGTCATTATTATTGGCACGTTTGAATACGCCTTTCACTTTGTGGGCAGTTACGTAGCCGACCACAAACGCGCATTGTTATTGCTGGGGCGCGATACGCGCGGTGAACTCATCCATGCAGATGACCATTTAGCCGTCGCCGTTGGCGTCACAGGCACAACAACCCCCAACGGCATTCCTAGGGATTTCGGCAATGCGGAACGCGATCAGTACTTGAACCAAATCACACCCGAACGCACCGAACTAACCGATGCGGTCAATGTGCGCCTTCATCCCGAAACTATGCCAGAAGTCACGATGGATAACCCAGCGGATACCCCGGAAACGTCACGCCCTGACCCACCGGAAGCCAAGGTACGCGACCTGACCCGTGAACGCTTTTTCAAGCTGATTTACATGGAAGTGCGCTCACGTATTCTCAACGGTGACGTCAAACCCACGGTACGCCCGGTGACAGATGCCGTCACTGATGTCATTCGCCACCACACCAAGTCATTAGGCTTGCAACCGTCGCTGATTGGCAAACCCGAACGCCAGAAAATCGCGGAAAAAATCCTCGAAAAACTGGAGCGTGAAACGGTACTGGAACTGAACCCACAACAAGGTGTCGGAAAGCCTAAGTACCTGCTGGCAAGCCGCTGGGCGAATCAGCCTGCACCGGAAATCCCGATGGCGGGACACGCTGTCCGGTAAACCGTGCAGACTGGCTGACATCAGGTTATGATTAGATGGGCTATGGCGATCCGCCTGCATTTTATGCGCGGATCGTCTATATAAAAGATTAACTTAGATTGTCTCTGCGGAATTGCCATGAAATATAAAATACTTGCTGTTGCCACGGGGCTGTTACTGGCAACATCATTAACCAGCTTACCTCCCGCCCACGCCGGAGCCAGTTACGGGCCGGTAAAAAACAATGACACGCTGTGGGATATTGCCAGTCGGCGACGCCCTTCCTACGACATCAGCGTACCGCAAATGATGGCGGCTATCCGTGCGCAAAACCCCGATGCTTTCATCAGTGGTGATATTAACAAACTCAAAAAAGGCGTTTACCTCAAGATCCCTGTGGTACCTGAAGTCCAGCAAAGTGCGGGCAAACAAGCCGCCCAAGCCAGTCTTCACGCGGAAATCGCACGCCTGAAAGAACAACTCAGCGCCGAACAACAACGCAGCGCTGACTTAAGCAAGCAGTTAGCAGCATTACAGGCAAGCCAAGCAGCAGCCCCGGCTACGCCTGAGCCTGCACAGGATCAGGCACAAGTCGCACAATTGCAAAACGAGCTAATAATTAAATTGCAAACAGAACTAGCGGATCTGAAACAACAACTACAAGCCAAAGATGCTCGCATCGCGGAATTGGAAACTGCCTCGGCACAAGTCGCCGCCTTACCTACCACCAGTGATCCCGCGACCAGCGCAACCCCCGAACAAACGCAACAAACCCAGCAAGCCGATGCCGCGTTGCAAGCTGAACTGACTGACTTGAAACAACTGCTGGAGCAACGCGATACCCACATCCAGAACTTACAGGCGTCATTGCGGGAAGCCAGTATTTCCATCAAACGGCAGTACGCTGAAAGCCAAGCACTGCACACCCGCCTCCAGGAATTGGAACCCGGCAACACCAGTGCCGCACCACCGCCACCGGCTGAACCGGGTAGCACCACGCCGCCAAGCCTGACCTTGGCTGCCAATCCCGAAACCGAACAAACGCCCACTGCTCCACCTGAAACTGCGCCTGTGTTTGCTGACCAATTGACACCATCGGCGTCAACCAGCACCGCTAACAACGACAAATCGGCTGTGCCATTGCAAAACATTTTAGAGCAGCAAATCACCGGCACAGAAGACGGTAAATTTCCAACACCAACACGGGTATCGCTGGTGGTTGCACTGGTTTCATTGATGTTTATTCTGGCATTGCTGTGGCGTTCTATTTCTCAGCGACGCGCACTAAGCCGGGAAGAAGCACGCTTACGTGCCGAGCTAGAAGGGTAATCGTAAACAGGGGCTTTTGTGGATAAGTCCACCAACCCCATGAAAAGACCAACAGTTTGCGATGGCAATTTCTTGGTCAGCTTTTTTAAGCAGTTCCTGAACCCAGAATTAAAAAACAGTTTTAATAGACAAAAGGCTTGATTTAACCGATTAATGACACTCGTCACGCTAATGACCACCCATTTGTAGGTTTTAGCAGCAGCCTCATAAGTGTATTTATGACTGTTAACAAGGTACTGATAAACGGCTTTCCTGTGGATAACTTCGTGGATAAGTATGGGGACAAGCCTGTGAGTAAGGCACAGAATGCACTTGAGTTAGGGCAAATGCTGGAAAATAGACGCGGGATAAGGTACAAGGCGTTTTCACGTAAATATCTGATGGGGACACGATGAAATACGACGTATTCGGTATTGGCAATGCGCTGGTGGATAAGGAATTTGAGGTGACAGACGACTTTTTGGCAGCACACGGCATACAAAAAGGCATGATGACACTAATTGATGAGGCAAAACAGCAACAATTACTGGCGGGTTTAACCGAAACCTTCGGTCTAAAAAAGCGTGCCAGCGGTGGTTCTGCTGCCAACAGCATCGTGGCAGTGAGCCAGTTTGGTGGCAAAACATTTTATGCTTGCAAAGTCGCTAATGATGAAACCGGCGAATTTTACATGCATGATCTGCACGCCGCTGGTGTTAATACCCGCCTTGATCAAGTACGGTGCGCGTGTGAAGGTGTCACGGGCAAATGCATGGTCATGGTCACCCCCGATGCCGAGCGCACCATGAATACATTTTTGGGGATTACCGCTGACTTTTCCGAAGCCGAATTGCACTTGGATGAACTCAAGCAATCCCAGTATTTGTATATCGAAGGCTATTTGGTCACGTCTGACATTTCACGGGCTGCCGCGTTGAAAGCACGGCAAGTTGCCAAAGAACACGGCGTAAAAACCGCGATGACCTTTTCTGACCCGGCGATGGTGCGTTTCTTCCGCAGTGGTGTGGATGAAATGCTGGGCGATGGTGCAGATATTTTATTCTGCAATCGCGAGGAAGCCAGCGTGTTTACTGGCAAGGACGATCTGGAAGACGTGATCCGCGCCATTAAACCCTATGCAGGCAAGCTGGTAATTACTTTGGGCAGCAAAGGCGCGTTAGTGGTGGATGATAGCGGGCGTACTGAAATTGCCGCGCATCCGGTCAAAGCCGTCGATACCAATGGAGCGGGCGATATGTTTGCGGGCGCATTCCTGTATGGCATTACTCAAGGGATGGATAATGCCCGCGCCGGTAAACTGGCAAGCCTAGCAGCATCTCGCATTGTCACCGTATTCGGTGCGCGGTTGGACAAAAATACACACGCCGAGGTATTGGCGGCGGTTTAAAGCAAAGCGCGTGCCTGCACCGCATCTTGCGAAATCTGTGCCTTTAATTCATCCAGTGACGTAAATTTCATTTCGTCACGGATGAACGCCACGGGTTCCACGCAAATATGTTTGCCGTACACTTGTTGGGCAAAGTTGAACAGGTGGATTTCCAGCCGGTTTTCTACGCCATGCACCGACGGGCGTGTGCCTAAATTTGCTACGCCACTGATAGTATCCTCTCCTAACCCGTACACTTTTACTGCATACACGCCGCGCCGTAACGCGATGTGTTGCGGCACGCGCATGTTCAGGGTGGGAAAGCCAATGGTGCGCCCGCGTTTATCCCCGTGGCGCACCCGCCCTGAAATCCGGTAAGGCCTGCCCAACAACGCCGCTGCTTGCGCCAACTCCACCGTACTCAATGCCAGCCGGATGCGGGTGCTGCTAACGCGCTCATCTTCGTGTAACAACGTCGGCGTATCCACCACCTGCATCCCTGCCGCTGCCCCCATTGCTTGCAACAAGTGGTAATCACCCTTGCGCCCTTTGCCAAAACGGAAATCATCCCCTACCACCAGATAGCGCACGTTCAACCCATCCAGCAAAATGTCTTGGACGAAAGCTTCCGCCTCCATGCTCGCCAGTTGCTTGTTAAAGCGTAGGCAGGCAAAACGCTCCACGTTCATCGCTTCCAACAAACGTAACTTGTCGCGCAAGGCATAAATACGGGGTGGCGGTGGGCTGCGAAAAAATTCAATCGGCAATGGCTCAAAGCTGATCACCGTGGCAGGCAAGCCGAGGGCTTGCGCTTTCCATTCGACGTGCTGGATCACGGCTTGATGCCCTTTGTGCAGACCATCGAAATTACCGATGGTGGCAACACAACCGGGGTCGTGGGCGGGAGCGGGGAGGATGCGGCGGATTAATTTCATGTGTTGAGTTTACCTCAAATCGGGAAAACCGTGTTGCCGCAATGCCTCATACACCACCACCGCGACGGTGTTCGATAGGTTCATGCTACGACTATCCGGCAACATCGGCACGCGCAATTTCAGCTCATCCGGCAAGCTCAACAGTAAGGCTTCCGGCAAACCACGCGTTTCAGGGCCAAACAGCAATACATCACCAGGCTGAAAAGCGACATCGGTATAACGCGTATTTACCTTAGTACTCAACGCAAACACGCGCTTGCCCTGCATCGCTAAGTTAAACGCGGCAAAATTGTCGTGTTCCTGCACCACAGCCAGATCACGGTAATCCATTCCTGCCCGCTTAACTTGCTTCTCATCCAGCGAAAAACCTAGCGGGTGAATCAGGTGCAAACGGCAACCCGTGTTGGCGCATAAGCGCATGATATTGCCGGTATTCGGCGGAATTTCAGGCTCATACAAGGCAATTTCAAACATCACACAACATCCATTTCATTCCTGATCGTAGGATAACATAATCCTGATTTCACGCTATACTAATCCCAATCTTACGGCATAGGTATCGGCATGAATAACACCTCATTATACCCCAGACTATTGCTAACACACGTACAAGAAGCACTGGCTGATACCCCCGTAGTATTGATCACTGGCCCAAGACAGGGAGGTAAAACCACGCTGGTACGCCAACTCGCAGGCGCAGAGATGCGCTACCTGACACTGGACGATAACCTTACCCTGTTGGCGGCGCAACAAGACCCGGTCGGTTTCATCCGCACACTTGATCGAGCAGTGATTGACGAAATCCAGCGTGCACCACAACTGTTGTTGGCGATCAAAAAAACCGTGGACGAAGACCGTAGACCGGGGCGTTTTCTGCTAACGGGTTCTGCCAACTTAATGACTTTACCCTTGGTGGCGGATTCCTTGGCAGGACGCATGGAAACCTTACCACTGTATCCATTTGCTCAAGCGGAAACGCATTACCAAACAAGCTGCTGGCTGGATGCTATCTTTGCGGGAAAAATTCCTATGAGCACCCAACCCCTGCTCGGTGATGACCTGACGGAAGCCGTTTTGCAAGGTGGCTACCCTGAAGCCTTGACTCGCGCTACTGTACGTCGCCGTCAAGCATGGCATCGGCAATATTTGGATGCACTTATTCAACGTGATGTGCAAGACATTGCCACCATCGACAAACTGGGACAACTCCCCCTTTTCCTACGCGCATTGGCAGAAATAGCGGGGCAACTCTGCAATTACAGCCAATTGGGCGCAAGAATGGGGATGGATGCCAAAACAGCCAACAAATACATGGGCATTTTCGAGCAGATGTATGTGTTGAAACGCATTCCGGCGTGGGCAGGCAATCGCCTCAAGCGCGTCCTCAAATCCCCCAAGCTACAATTTATCGACTCCGGTTTATTGGCTTCCGTGCGGGGTCTAACAGTGGATACTCTCAAACGTGATCGCACCTTGCTTGGCGCATTGCTGGAAACCTTTGTGTATGCCGAATTGCTCAAGCACAGTACGTGGGCGCAAGCGGATTACCAAATCCTCTATTACCGTGATACTGATCAGTACGAGGTTGATTTTGTGGTGGAAAACAGAGCGGGTGAACTGATCGGCGTGGAAATCAAAGCCTCCGCCACGCTCACCGAAAAAGATCTGCGCGGGCTGAAACGGCTGGCGGGCGTAGCGGGCGATGCCATGAAGTTGGGTGTAATTTTGTACGACGGAACCGAGGCACTGCCATTGGGCGAAAAGCTCATGGCAGTACCACTATCGAGTTTGTGGGGGAGTTAATCGCAACGGCGACTAAACACTAAAAACAGTCTTCCCTGCCAATAACGTGCGTTTCACCGCACCATTAAAATTCCAACCCCCAAACGGCGAATTCTGCCCGCTGCTGTGCATGTGGTTCAAATCTAGCTCCCACAACGCAGCCGGGTCAAACAACACCAAATCCGCCGGAGCGCCCACGCTGATTTCCCCCGCTTCGCTGCCAATAATGCTAGCTGGGGCAATCGTCACTTTGCGCAAGGCTTCCGACAAGCTCAATACGCCATCCTCCACCAGTCGCAAGGTCAGTGGCAGCAAGGTTTCCAGCGCGGAAATCCCCGGTTCAGTTTGCTGGAACGGCGCAAGTTTGGCATCGACTTCGTGCGGCTGATGGTCGGAACAAATCGCATCAATCGTGCCATCCGCCAGCCCTTCACGCAGAGCCTCCAAATCGCGGGTCGAGCGCAACGGCGGCATCACATGGCACAATGGGTTGAAGTCGCTCACATCCATATCCGTCAGGAACAACTGGTGCGCGGCGACATCAGCAGTAATATCAAGGTCGCTTGCCTTGGCTTGACGCACCAAGCGCACGCTCAAACGCGCCGATAAACGGCAAAAATGCACCTTCGCCCCCGTATGACTGGCAAGTGCCAAGGTTTGCGCCACCGCCACGGTTTCCGCCGCCGAAGGAATCGCGGGCAACCCTAAACGTGCCGATACCTCGCCTTCGTGCATATAACCACCTGCTGCCAGCGCATGTTCCAAGGGGTAAATGAACACCGTGAGGTCATGCGTGGCGGCATACTCCATCGCCCGCCGCAAGGTTTGCAAGCTATGAAACGGTTGCAACCCATTGCTGACACCCACGCAACCGGCGCGTTTCAGACTCGCCATATTGCTCAGTTGTTCGCCCTTCAACCCTTGGGTTAAATTGCCTAATACTTCGACGTTGGCGTATTGCGAACGGCGATTCAAATCGTAAATCAGCTTCACCTGCGCGGCATTGTCAAAGCTGGCACGCGGTTCCGGCTGGTAACACAGGGTAGTAATGCCACTGGTAGCGGCAGCGAACGTTTCACTTGCCAGAGTCGCTTTCTGATCCAACCCCGGCTCGCGTAGCCACGCCGACAAATCAATTGCCCCCGGAAATACCCACAGCCCCTTGGCATTGATTTCCTCATCAGCGACAAACGCAGCGGACGTTTCGGCAATCGCCGCAATCCGCCCGCCGTCAATCAACAGCGTGCGTTGCCCATCCAAGCCGCTGGCGGGGTCAATCACCCGTGCGTTGCGTATCAATAGGCTCATGCCGCACCTCCTTGTGGCCCCATAATCATCGACATCACCGCCATGCGCACCGCAATGCCGTTGGTGACTTGCTCCAAAATTACCGACTGCATTCCATCGGCAACCCGCGAATCAATTTCCACGCCGCGATTAATGGGGCCGGGGTGCATTACAATCGCGTCGGGCTTGGCGTGTTTCAGGCGGGCTTCGGTCAAGCCATAGAGTTTGAAAAATTCGCGTTCAGAGGGCAACAAGGCGGTTTGCATCCGTTCGCGTTGCAGGCGCAGCATAATGACCACATCCACATCCTCAATGCCTTCTTCCATGTGGTGGAATACGTTCACGCCCATTTTCTCAATACCCGCAGGCACGAGCGTTTTCGGCGCAACCACGCGCACTTCGCCGGTTGCCAATGTGGTTAGCGCGTGGATTTGCGAACGTGCTACCCGCGAATGCAATACATCCCCGACGATCGCCACCTTCAACGGCTGAAAACTACCTTTCTTTTGGCGAATGGTGAACATATCCAACATCGCTTGGGTGGGGTGCGAATGCCGCCCATCCCCCGCGTTCAACACGCTGATATGCGGGGCGCAGTAACGCGCAATGAAATGCGCCGCTCCGGCGTGTTCATGGCGCACCACGAACATATCGGCGTTCATTGCTTCCAGATTGCGCACCGTGTCCAACAAGGTTTCGCCCTTGGAGGCAGAGGAGGTACGAATATCGAGGTTGGTGACATCCGCACCGAGGCGTTGCGCGGCGATTTCAAAGGTCACACGGGTGCGGGTGGAGTTCTCGAAAAACAGGTTCATGACCGTTTTGCCGCGCAGCAGGGGGGCTTTTTTCTGCTGTTTATTCGGCAACGTGACGAATTGTTCGGCGCGGTCAAGGATCTCTTCCAACAATAGCGGCGGCAAACATTCGATAGTCAGAAAGTGTTTCAACTTGCCGTCTTTGGTCAACTGCATACGCGACGGTAGCGGCCCTAGGGAAAGGTGAGCGTGGAGCATGGATGCACTCGCTTTTTATTTGAACACTAAAGGTGGGCGTATCTTACAAGGTTGCACCAATAAAGCGAACTGTCGGGCTTCATATTTTTCATGCGGCGGTAATGAACAGCTTAACTTTCACCTTCTGCGAGCAACACTTTTTGCACTAGCGTGTTGGATAAGCGGTAGTCGTAAGGTGAACGTTAAAACCTAACCGACTATTGCGTTGATGCAAGAAGAGGGTCGTGACGTGTTACGCCCCTGATGGGATCCACTGCCCCATTGTTGTAAGCATCACATTGAGATCAATCGGTTTAGCAATGTGGTCATTCATGCCGACTTCGATGACTTTTTCCTTATCGCCTTCCATCGCATTGGCAGTCAAGGCAATGATCGGCAGGTGCTTGAACTTGGCTTGCTGGCGAATCTGGCGCGTGGCTTCGTAACCATCCATCACTGGCATCTGACAATCCATCAATACCCCGTCGAATTCACACGATGCCAGCATATCCAACGCCTCCTGACCGTTGTTGGCGGCTGTAACAATCAGCCCACTCATTTCCAGCAGAGCGATGGCAATCTCTTGATTGATTTCGTTGTCTTCCACCACCAAAATTCGCGCCCCCTGCAAGCGAGCGATGGTGTCGGCTAGACTGGTTGGAGCATCCGGCTGTGCCGCAATGCCAGTGTTTTTTTGCTCCTGCACTTCCACCGTGAAATGGAAGGTGCTGCCTGTGCCGAATTCACTTTCAATCCAAATGTTGCCATTCATCATTTCCACGAGCTGCTTTGAAATGGCTAATCCCAGCCCTGTTCCGCCGTATTTGCGCGTGGTGGAATCGTCCGCTTGCGAGAACGGTTGGAAAAGCTGCGCTTGTTGTTCCGGCGTTAAACCAATGCCGCTATCCTTGACGTAAAAATGCAGCAACACGGACTCTGCGCGGCGTTCTGCCAGTGTTACTGCGAGGGATACCTCACCACCAAACCCAGTAAATTTAACGCCATTATTGCCAAGGTTGAGTAGAATTTGCCGCAACCGCAAGGGATCACCGATCAGATTGGTGGAAAATAGGCTGGAGTCGATGTGCAAGGTCAGTGTTTGTCCTTTCCCTGACGCACTGGGTTCGAGCAGTGCCGCAAGGTTGTCGAACAAATCCTGCAAACTGAAATCAATACTTTCCAAGTTCAACTTGCCGGATTCGATCTTGGAGACATCCAGAATATCGTTGAGGATGCCCAGCAGATTTTTGGCGGAACGGTGTACTTTTTCGAGGTAGTCACGTTGTGTCGGCGATAAATCGGTTTGCAGCGCTAACTGTGCCATGCCCATGATGCCATTCATCGGGGTGCGAATTTCATGGCTCATATTGGCAAGAAAGTTACTCTTGGCGAGAGATGCCGCTTCGGCTACATCCCTCGCTTGCAACAATTCGGCTTCGGATTGTTGCAATGAGGTGATTTGCTGTTGAATGATTTCCCGGCTATCACGATTTTGTAACAGCGTGCCAATCAACTGGCAAAACACGGTAAATGAGCCAGTCAATTCCTTCACCGGGGTATCGTACAACTGATGGTTGTGCACCGAAACCATACCCAGCACCAAGCCTTGCAGTTGATTACGGGCATTAACCAGCGGATTGACCAGCAGCAAGTAGATGCCGAGTGGCAACAAATCTGCCTGATTGTGGTAAACCAGTGGTTTTTTTTGCGGGGAACATGCAGCGGAAAAACCGTGCTCACCCAGCCATGCCGCAAACAGCCCCCAACTCACCGTCTCGTCCAACGACGTGGAAATCGCAACCGGTTGGCGAGACAAGTTGCCCTCGGCAGTAAATAGCCAAACGACCCCTGTTTCCAGTTCAAACATATCGACAATGGCTTCGGCAGCGGTTTCGGCAAACTGCGTCATATCGGCTTGTCTGAGAAGCTGCTGACTGTAGCTGTAGATCGCTTCAAACCGCCCCAGCTCCCGCTCTAGGCGGTAGCTGGTATCAATCAGTTTTTGCTCAGCCACAGAAAATAATGACTTGCGGCGAAGTGCCTCGTATTTGTTTTTTAAGTCAAGGTACTCTTGTTCGCTTACCATAGTGTCAAGTTATTTAGCGGCGATATAGCGCATAAATGGCGGTCGTATAATTATGATAAGTGTTCGCGCCGCCCAATTTGGCGAATTCACCGAACCCGTAAATACCCAGCCAAGGCGGTACTTCACCCTCACAGGAAAGCGGATGCTGCATACAATGAACCAATTCGTCCTTGATCACTTTTGAGAACAAAAAGCGACCCCGTGCCAGACAGTCAGCGTGGAATACCGCTACGGGTGTCCGACCGTTGCCCTGTTCCACGAACCATTCCATCATCCGGTTCATCTCGGAAAAAATGAGTTCCTCGTCTCTGACCGTCAGCCATAGCTTGATGCCTTCCGGGCATTCGGTGGTGTAGTACATCACGCCATCGTCACTGCGCTTGGTCACTACTCGTAGGATGTGATCGTTACCGTATTCCTTTTTGAGATGCTCCGGCAATTCTTCTGCCAGTGCGCCAATGGGTATGGTGTCGCCACAGGTTGCCGACGCATCCAAGCCTAGGCGCTCGGTATATACCTCCCAAGCAGGACGACCATCCAACTCGATAATACGTTGCCGTTACTTTGAACTTATACAAACCTGAACATCATCAAGTTTGCGGTCAAAT
>CAYNNA010000059.1:0-18141 GCA_964398375.1 uncultured Thiothrix sp. | reverse complement strand
AGTGTTTGTATCATAATGATTTTGCCACCTCCCATCCGGTTACGACAGGGAAGGTTGTCAATCTCGTCAAGGCGGGACGTTGCCGCTGGAAAATCGAGAATGAAAATAACAACACCCTGAAAACCAAAGGCTACCACTTTGAACATAATTTCGGACACGGTAAGCAACACCTCGCTAACTTGCTCGCAACCTTAGCCTTATTGGCTTACCTAGTTCATACCGTTATTGACTTGATGGACGATCGCTTCCGAACCTTACTCCAAAAAATCGGCTCACGGGAACGCCTGTTTGATGACATCGTGACCTTGACCACCTTCTTGTGCTTCAAGAGCTGGACAGCCCTGCTGGATTTTATGTTGGTGGGTTTAGAGCGACGACATCAAGCCGACGAGATTGAGTCGTGGGTGGCAAAATGAGAATTGCTGCTGTTGCACCAGACCGGTTGAGGAATCCTCACTTTCACGTTATAAAGGTCGGTTAACCCGACCTTTTGTGTTTTTACTGCCCTGAGATTAAGTGTCATGAAGTTTGCAGCTTGCATCGAATACGACGGAAGCCCTTTTTTCGGCTGGCAGCGTTTGAGCCACGGACCGACGGTGCAGGGCAGTGTGGAACACGCGCTGTCCACCGTAGCGGCGGAACCGATCGCGGTAGTTTGTGCAGGGCGTACTGATTCGGGTGTCCACGGTATTGGGCAAATTATTCATTTTGAAACCCATGCGCAGCGCCCCTTGCGCGGTTGGGTGTTTGGCAGCAATGCGCATTTACCGGATGGCGTGGCAATGCGTTGGATTCAGCCGGTCGCGGATGATTTTCATGCACGGTTTTCGGCACGTTCCCGGCGTTACCGGTACGTGATCCTCAATCGGCAGGCGCGTCCGGCGTTGTTACAGAAACGGGTGTGTTGGCAACATGGTGCGTTGGATGCGGATGCGATGCACGAAGCCGCTCAAGCATTGCTGGGCGAACAGGATTTCTCCAGCTTCCGGGCGGCGGGTTGTCAGGCGAATCATGCCATGCGGGAAATGCTGGCAATCAGCGTGCGGCGTGAAGGTGAGTTCATTTACCTCGATTTGGTGGCGAATGCATTTTTGCATCACATGGTACGCAATATCGCTGGTTCCTTGCTGATGGTGGGGGCGGGGGAGCGTCCAATAGCATGGATTGGGGAATTATTAGCGCAACGGGATCGTACTGTGGCTGGGATGACCGCACCGGCATCGGGTTTGTATTTTGTGCATGTGGATTACCCCGAACATTTCGGCTTGCCGTCAGACTATACCCTGCCCAGTTTCATCTTTTAAACAAATTGATCAACGGATTAGCATTTTTGTCAGCATTTTGAAATCCAGCCGCTATACTTAACGGTCAGAGTGTTGCGAGATGACAAGGAGTGTCATTCATGAAAGTTAATCATCAACTTACCCCACCTGCCAAAGGTTATTTCATGTCGCATGTGCGCCAACCCGGTTATCAACATCTGGGAATGCGGGCGTTGGCATTTGCGTTTGATTTGCTAATGATCAGCTTATTGCTGGTGATGGTGCTGTTGTTTGTGTTTGGGCAGACTTGGCTACTGTATCATGCTTCGTATGAAAGCACGGCGTTGCATGGCGTATTGGTGCTTGTGCCGCTGGTGTACTTCCTTGGATTTTGGGGTTTGTTGGGGGCAACCCCCGGTAAATTGTTGTTATGGCCTTGGTTAGCGGAATAGCCGCGAATAACCTGCCAATTTGACCTGCATCTGTATTTCCTGCGCTGGCTTTGCTGTAGTCTTGCTGTTGAATGAATCTGAAAAAGGATGAAAGCGATGCAGGTGCAATACGATGTCATCATTGCGGGCGGCGGCATGGTCGGTGCAACATTGGCTTGCTTATTAGGTAAGTCGGGTAAGCGCGTCGCCGTGCTCGAAGCCTATCAACCCACGGTATTTTCCCCGGATGACCCCTATGATTTGCGGGTGTCAGCACTCAGCCGTGCATCGCAGCGGGCGCTGCTTGACACAGGCGCATGGGATGGGATTGCGGCGCGTCGCGCTTTTCCTTACGAAGCCATGCAAGTCTGGGATGCCACGGGGTCGGGTGAGATCCGTTTCGATGCGGCGGATTTGGGTGAACCAGATCTTGGGCATATCGTCGAAAATCGCGTGATTCAACTGGCGTTGTTGGATGCTTTGCAGGCATTGGATACGGTGGATTGGTACTGCCCCGACAAACTCGTGGCATTGGTGGTGAATGAACAGCACGTCACCGTCACCTTGCACAGCGGGCAAACGCTGCAAGCACAGTTGCTGGTGGGAGCGGATGGGGCGCAATCCAAAGTCCGTGAGCTTGCGGGTATTGGTATGGCAATTCAGGATTACGGGCAAAAAGGCTTGGTGTGTGTGGTGCAAACCGAATTCCCGCATCAATTTACTGCTTGGCAACGTTTTATGCCGCGTGGCCCGCTCGCATTTCTGCCCTTAGCGGAAGGCTTTTGTTCCATTGTGTGGACCTTACCTGCGGATCAGGCGGATGCGATGTTGCGTCTGTCAGACAGTGATTTTTGCCGTGAATTGAGCCAAGCGCTGGATTACCGTTTGGGAGAAGTGCTTGCGGTGGGGGAGCGTGCTGCGGTGTCCTTACGGGGTCGCCACGCCGATAGTTACCGTCAGGAGCGGGTGGTGTTGGTGGGGGATGCTGCCCACACGATTCATCCGCTGGCGGGGCAGGGGGTGAATTTGGGGATCAAAGATGCGCTGGAATTGGTGGCGCAAATTCGCCAAAGCACCGGTGATTGCGGCAGCATTAAGGTCTTGCGGGCTTACGAACGGGCGCGGCGTGGTGACAATATTCTCACGCAAAAAGCGATGGAAGGCTTCCGGCTATTGTTTGGGAATACCCTGACTCCTTGGAAAATCCTGCGAAATTCTGGGTTGACTATCGTCAATCGCATGGGCTTCCTAAAATACGAAATGGCAAAACGTGCCATGGGCATTTGAAAATATTACCTGATCTTGGAGGATGACATGAACTTATTGACCCGCGTTACCAGTACGGTAGCCTTTTCGCTGCTAGCTGCTTTTACAACGCTGCAAGCGGATGAAGTGACCGTTAAGCAGGGCGATACGGAATTGCGTGCTGACCTCACCTTGGCAGAAGGCAAAACGGCGAAAGACGGGGTGATCCTTTTACTGCATGGGACACTGGCGCACAATAAAATGGAAATCATGCAGGCGCTAAGCGACTTGCTGAAAGAAAGGGGTTACAACACGCTCAATGTGAACCTGAGTTATGCGTTGGATAAACGCCCTTCCGAAATGTTGGATTGCACCATCGAGCACCAGCACAAACACGAAGATGCCTTGGCGGAACTCGACACTTGGATGAATTGGTTGAAAACCCAAGGTGCAAGCAAAGTGGCGATTTTGGGGCATTCACGCGGTGGCAATCAGGTGGCGTGGTATGCGTCTGAAAAAGATTCCGACTTGCTGGAAAAAGTGATCGCGGTTGCACCTGCTACTTGGGATGCCGCTGAATCTGCAAAGGGATACGAAGAGCGTTATCAAAAGCCGTTGGCTGACATTATGGCTGAAGCGACTAAGCTAATTGACGAGAGTAAGGGCGCAACCGCAATGGAAGTTCCCGGCTTTGTGTACTGCGAAAAAACCAAGGCAGCCGCCGATAGTCTGGTGTCGTATTACAAGGATGATGAGCGTAAGGATACCCCTAAGCTGTTACCCAAGATCAAGAAGCCAGTGCTGATTGTAATGGGGGCGGCGGATGAGGTGGTGAAAGATTTGCCCGCGAAACTGGAAGGCGTCAAGCAGGATAACCTGACCGTGGAAACGGTCGACGGAGCCGACCATTTCTTCATGGATTTGTACGCCGATGAAGTGGCGGATAAGGTTGCCACTTTCGTCGACTGGAAGTGATTATTTGTGGTTTTCCAACATGCCTAAGCGGGTGAGGACTTTTTTGTAGGTTGTGAGCATTTCGGGCATCAGTACCCGCTGGATATAATCCAGTGCCCATTTGCGATCACGTGGTCCTAGGGCTTCGGCAATGAAGTTGCCGAATGCCAAGCTCATCGAGAAGCCCGGCTCTTGCCCAACTTTCCCCCATGTGGTGTCGGCGTAATCTGCCATGCGCTGGTTGAGCTTATTGATGAAGGGGTTGCGGTAATCGCCGGGGCCGCCAAAGTCACGGGCATTGTCTTGCACGTGGTCGGCAATTTTCAGCGCAAAGGTCGTGACGAGGGCGGCACGGTCTTCATCATTCAGCACATCGTGGGCAATGCGGTCGAGGACGTGAATCATGAATGCCATGATTTCTTCCATGATCATCACGCGCTGCATCTGGGTATCGGTCTGGAAATTCTCGTTTTCAATTTCCAACAGCGTCTTCATGCCGATTTTCCAGGCATTGAAGGCGAGGACACTGACAGTTTCTTCTAATGAAACGTCACGTTCCTGTTTGTTCCATTTGGTGTTCAGGCGAATGCGCACGGGGTTTCCTCTCTCAAAGCTAAAACAGTGCGGCATTATAGTGGCAGGGGATGCGGGAATGCGAATTAGCGGGCGAACCTTGGTATTATCCGGCAAAACGCACGAGGTAGGTTTATGCACACACAGTATCAAGATCTGATCCAAACCATCCAACGCAATTGCCACATTGCCGACGCCCGCCACGCGGGTGATTACACCTTATGCGTATATTTGCTGAAAATGCGCGAATTTTACCGTTGGGAGAAAGGCATCCTCCTCAGCGAAGTCGTGACTAGCGATGATGTCGGTGAATGGCTTACCCAACGCGAAGCGGTGTGGGATGCGCTGGATGAGCAAGATTACGCCCCGTTACCGCTTAATGGCAGTGGTGAACAGGATCCATTTGCCAATGAAGCCATCAATGCGGCGTTGAATAGTGCAGGCTTGGTTTACAGTGCAGGCTACGGTCGTCGTTGCCGTCCGCTGTTTTTCTTGGCGGAACTGGAGCAAGTTATTCAGCAGGACGATTACACCATTCTGGTTGCCGGTCACGAACTGGCGCGTGATGTCGAAGCCCCGCCCGCGATGAACCAAGGCAAACAGGTATTCATCCGCCGCGAATCCTTGCGCCGCATGGTGTGGGAAAAAGTCGACGAATGGCGTTGGAGTGGCTTGGATAACCCAATGGGGCGTGCGTTGGCTTGCTACGATTTCGATGCGGATATGGAAGCAGCCTTGGATGAGCTGGCAGCCGCCGAAACCCAAACGGTGGTGGCGCACGAAATTGGCGAGGTGAAAGCCGGTCAGGCTTTGGGGGATGCCGAGTGGCAAGCGATGCTGTTTGCGTTGCCACCGTCGCACGCTGACATTATGTTGCGGGCGGTGCGCGATTTGCTGGCGGATTGTTTGCATACCTTGCCGGAATTGTTGGCGCGGGGGAATGCCGCTTCCATCCATTTCTATTTTGGCAATTTGTCAGCAATGCGTAAGAAACTCGCGCCAGCTTTGGTGGCGGCATACCAGTATTGGTACGAAACGGGCGATGCGGGGAAAATTACAGCGTATGCTGAGTGGGGGCGCGAGCATTGGGCGCACATCGGGCGCGAAGCCTTGGCGTTATTCCAAGCCAAGGGTGTCGCCGCTTTGCCAGAGATTGAGGGGATGATTCAGAAGCCGTGAGTGCTAACGAAATGGCGAGAAATCCCCAAAAAACGGATCAAAATCCGGTTCTGGAATTCGATAGCTTTTTAGCCAAGCCTTAAGCTGTTTCACATCCTGAAATAGCCGTAGATCCCGTTGGATGCGCGTAATCCCGTCCTGCATGGTGCGCACATCTTCCTTAATCATCATCACCAAACGTTTGGGCGACAGTGGTTCAAACGGTGCAAGGTGCAACATCATGCGGATTTGGTCTTCCTTGAGAAATACTTCTTCCTGCAATTCGCGTAGCTGGTCGCTGAGGATTTTGTTGTAATGCTTGAGGCGGTCAGCCGCTATATTGTTGAGCTTGGTCTGGTCGATTTGCTCAACGGCAAGTTGCAATTCCAGCAGTTTCAGCAAGTCCTTATTGCCGTAAGCGACCGTCACTTGTTGCATCAATTCGGTTTTGCGTTCACGTTCTACGGGGTCTGGTTCGCGGTCAGGGTGTAAAGCGCTGGTGAGTTGGCGGTAAACAGCTTGGATGGATTTGCTGACATTAGCGGCTTCTTCTGCCTCTTTTGCTTCTTTGGCGAGTTGTTTGGCGGTTTTTTTGCGTTGCGGGCGGGGCGGTGCTGCGGCTTCTGCTTGTTCCTGCTGTTGTTTGAATTTGGCAAATAAACGTTCAGCACTGGCTTCGGGTTCGTTAGGGTCGAAGTCGCCATCCTCTATCGTAATACCTAGCTCGCGTTCCATCATCTGCTTGAGGAAATCCGCTGCCATGTCCTGCTCTTCTTGTGCCTCGGCATCGTAATCACCGCCGCTGTATTTGTTGTACAAGGTTTTTAGCTCATCACTGTCATCGCTTTGCAGCAGGTCTTCGCACGTATCGGTAATTAGGTGGCTAAGCTTTTCTTGCTGGTTGGCGGTGAATTTGTGGCTGGTGAATTGTTGGTCGAGTAGCTTGATCATCGCCAATTGCTGTTCTTCTAAAGTCTTCTTCAACGGTTCTAGCTTGGTGGCGGCATCTTGTTGGCAGCGCTCGAAAGTTTCTTGCCATTCCGCCAGCAATTTCTTTTGTGCGTCGATCTTTTTGATCAGGTTGTTGAATTGCTTTTGCGCAGGGGAGAGCGGCGCTTGGCTAGGTGCGGTTTTGATATGAACAACTTTTTTCGCGGGCATAGAGGTTTTCCTGACACTGGTTATGGCGATAGTTTGGCATCAGACGGAACTTTGTTCCAGCAGGAAATCGACGAACGCACGGTTGGCGCGTGACAGATAGCCGGTACATCGCCATGCAATACACAAATCCAGCCACAAAGGTTGTTCAAACGGTAAATCGACCAGTTCGGGGTCTTCCTTGACCACCATCGTCAATAGGGTGGAAATGCCAAACCCTTGTTTGATAATCGACTTAATCAGTGGCAACAGATTGGTTTCAAAACCGATTTTTGGGGTGACACCGGCTTCTTGCGCCAATCGGTCAATGATTTTGCGGTGGAAATAGCCGGGACGGAACATGACCAGTTCTTCAGCGAAAAATTCCGGCAGACTGACGCTGGCTTGGTGGGCGAAAGGGTGTTCTTGGGGCACGATTACGCGCATTTCCTCACGTTGAATCGTGACCGCTTCGAGTTCGAGTGGAACAAAATCCCGCACGATCACCGCTAAATCGAGTTCGCCACCCTCTAGC
Source organism: uncultured Thiothrix sp. (assembly GCA_964398375.1). Lineage (GTDB taxonomy): Bacteria > Pseudomonadota > Gammaproteobacteria > Thiotrichales > Thiotrichaceae > Thiothrix. The sequence continues at coordinate 10,846 of CAYNNA010000059.1, read as the reverse complement.
ATTTGTTGCAATTGCCATGCATTACGTTTGTGTTGGCGGCTGCACCGTACCATTTGTCGCCCCATGCATTGGGTTTGCTATTTTTGACATATTTGAGTGGCACGGTGGCGGCAGCTTTGTCGGGGCGAGTTACTCGGTATTTTTCCGCACCCGTGGGGATGGGCTTGGGGATTTTGTTGTTGATGGGTGGTACGTTGTTGACGCTGATTCCGCACCTGTATGCGATTGTGTGGGGTTTTATGGTGAGCAGTTTGGGCTTTTTCCTGACGCATTCGCTGGCGAGTAGTTGGGTCAGTCATCATGCGTTGCAGGCACGGGCGAGTGCGTCGTCGTTGTATTTGGTGTTTTATTACATGGGGGCGAGTGTTGGCGGGTTCGTGCTTGCACCCTTTTGGGCATGGGAGGGTTGGCTGGGTATTGTGGTGGGGTCGTTGTTGGTTTATGGCCTGACGTTGGGGTGCAGTATGTGGTTATACCGGTGGCAGGTGCGGGCAGAGTCGCGTAAAGTTTGGGGATGATTCTTAAGTGTACGGATAGGTTGTGTTATGCGTGAATTAGCGCCGAATTCATTTATTTTTGAACAGCGCGATGCGTTGCCGGGTTTTTTGTGTGACAACATGGTGGCGCGTTTCGAGCAGAATCTGGCGGATCAATATGCAGGGCGTATTGGTCAGGATATGGGCAGCAACCAAAGTGTGAAAAAAACCACCGATATTTTTGTCAGTGGCGATGATAAGCCGCATTGGAAGGATGTGGATAATAATTTGCACCGTTCGCTGGCGTTGGCGTTGCGGGAGTTCCGCGAAATGTTTCCGTATTTCAAAGGCCCGTTTAAAGATATGGGCTATAACTTGCAGCGTTATCAGCCGGGCGAGTATTACCACTGGCACATTGACGGCGGCAGTCATCAGTTTGCGATGCGCCAATTGGTAGCGTTGTGGTATTTGAACGATGTGCCGGTGGAGGCTGGCGGTACGACCGATTTCCTGTTCCAGAACCTCAGTGTGCAGCCGGAAAAGGGCAAGTTGGTGTTATTTCCACCATTTTGGACGCACGAACACCGTGCGGGTGTGGTGAATGCCGGGGCGAAATACATTGCCACGACTTGGGTGATTTTTGCGTAATTGACGACTTTTGCATTAGATCAATGCTTCATGATTTATATCAATTTGCAGCGCTGGATATTGCCTAGAATAGGCGCATGAAAACTGTAACCACCCTGATATTCCTGCTATTTGTTAGTACTTCTGCTGCGGCGGCTGAGCCAGAAGGTGTCCCGCCACCGCCGGAGGCGTACTGCAAATGGGAGATGACCAATTATTCCATTCCGTCCCCCCTGTGTGGGCTGAAAGGCGAGGTTCCGCGTGGCGAAAAGCTTGTCTCGGATGCCGCCAAGGGGAATTGTCTTGCCTGTCACGAATTGCCCATTAAAGGTGTGGAAGCCTATGGCACGATTGCCCCACCATTGTCGGGTATTGCTAACCGGCTGTCCGAAGCGCAATTACGGCTACGGGTGGTGGATTCGCGCCATCTCAACCCCAATTCGATCATGCCGGGTTTCTACCGTGACCCCAGCCTGATTAATCGCCCCAGCAAAGGCTACGAAGGTCGAACGTTCCTTGCCGCGCAGGATGTGGAAGATATTATCGCTTACTTGGGGACACTGAAATGAAATACTACCTCGCCCTCGGCTTGCTGATTACGGCTGGGATGGCATGGGCAGATGCTCCTAATCCTGCCAAGTCCGGTTACGAATTCGTCAAGGATGAAACCCGTGCCATGCAGGACGACGAATTCCAGAACCCCGGTTTTATTGCAGTGGAAGAAGGGCGTGGGTTATTCAACAGTCAGCCTGCTTCCGGCAAATCTTGCGGCAGTTGTCACGGTGATGACGGTGTCAATCTGGAGGCAAAAAATCTGGCGCGTTACCCCATCTACGATAAGGAATTGGGCGGTATTGTGCGTCTGGATGACCGTATTAATGTCTGCCGTGAAAAACAGTCGGGTGAAAAACCGTTCCCGGCGCATTCCAAAGAATTGCTGGCATTGGAAACCTTTGTGCGTCATCTGGCGATTGGTGAGCCAGTCAATGTGCAAACCGACGGCGAAATGGCAGATTTGCTGAAAAAAGGTGAAGATTTGTACAAAATCCGCTTTGGTTTGATTGATATGTCGTGCGCCCATTGCCATGACAGCTATCCGGGGCAATTTATTCGAGGGCAGAAAATCAGTCAAGGGCAGGGTAATGGTTTCCCCGCTTATCGGCTGGATACCGGGGAAATGGCGAACCTTGATTTGCGTATCAAACAGTGTCTAGTGTTGATGCGGGCAGAACCGTTTGCCCCTGATGCCGAAGAAAGCAAACTGCTAGGCGCTTACATTATGTCACGTTCCAATGGGCTGAAGATCGAAACGCCAGCGCTGCGGTATTGATCATTTCAGACTAAATCATGCCCCAGCATATCGCCTTCCGTATTCATGTGGATTTCGCGTACTTGCGGCATCCGCTTGAGTATGTAAGCAGCCATTAGTGTGCCGCTTTTTTGGTTGCCGTTGGAAAGTGCAGTTAGGATTTTGTCTGCTACAATTTGACAACGTTGTTCCTGATTGGGGTTGTCTACCCATTTGCGGCTCATTTGATAGCCTTTGCTCATGTCCTGATCCATCTGTGCGAAAAAGTCTTCGCCTTCTGCCAGCATAAAATCCGGCACGTCAATATCGCGTGTGGTGTCGTTGATTTGTATCCGTAATTGCATCACTCTTTACCCTATGCTTCTGTCTGGTGGGCAGATTACCCGATTCCGGCTTTGAAAGGAAATGCCATGCTCTTACTGATTAAAAATGTCCTTGATGCGCAACGTGTGAAAGAAGTGCAGGAATTGCTTGCCACGGGTGAATTCGTGGATGGGCGCTTTTCGGCAGGTATGGAGGCGGCAAAGGTGAAATACAATCAAGAGCTTTCCCCGAATAGCCCTTTGCATCGGCGTTTGAATGCAATGGTGATGTCGCCGTTGGTGCAACACCCGGAATATCAAGCGGCAGTGATGCCGTTGCGGGTGGCGACAGCGTTTTATGCGCGTTATTTGCCGGGGATGACGTATGGTTTCCATGTGGATGATCCGGTCATGGGGCCAATGTCAGGGCGTTACCGTACCGATGTGTCCACGACGGTGTTTCTTAACGATGATTATGACGGTGGAGAAATCGTCATCCGTACCGCTTATGGGGAAGAAAAAATACGCGGGGAAGCGGGTGATGCGGTGGTGTATGATTCTGGCAGTTGGCACAAAGTCGCGGAAGTGACCAAGGGTATCCGTTTGGTGGCGGTGACATGGGCGCAAAGTTTGGTGAAAGACCCGCAGCAACGCGAGTTGCTTTACCAGTTAGCCAAAGCCCGTGAAGGCGTCATTGCAAAGTTACCTCAGTCCGAAGAGGCTGCCAGCGTCAGCACCGTACACATTAATTTGCTGCGGATGTGGAGCGAAGTGTAGTTACTCATGCAAATTCACCACTAAGCTGAAAATTCCTGTTCTTTATCTGGAATGTAGTTTGCATCCCCCCATTTTTAGTGGAAAAAGGAGGGATAGTGTAGATGCGACTACAAGGAGTTTTGCATGGGGCAACTGGTAATTAAAAAAGCGTCATGGCTGGAAAGTCATGCCAAGCAGCTTGTGATTTGGGGGCCGATCGCCGCCGTACAAGCCAGTACCTTGGTTGGTTTAGGTTATTTTTATCAACGTCTTAATGCGTTGGAAACCAATGAGACACCGCCGCAGTCGCCATCTGTCTTGGCAGTCAGTACTTTGCAAGATGTGAAGTCGCCCACGCTGGTGCGAACCAGTCGTATCCCTCTACCGCCACCACCTGGTGCGCCAGCCGCTGTTGGCATCCCCGTTGCAATGAATAGCCCAGCCGTGATCAACTTTATGCGTGTGGGGCAAGATTTTTCTGCGGTAACAGCAACCAAGCCGGTTGCTGTTACGAAAAGTGTGACGCAAAAAGCAGCGCCGGTAGCCAAGCCAGTGGTGAAACCGGTTGCCGTTGTTAAACCCAGCGATGATGAGCTAGTGGCACGAGCTAACCGTGCCGAGATTGTCAGTAAGCCGGAAGTGAGTGAAATTAGCTTTGAGGTTGCACCGAGCGTTCAGGCAGATGTTGCGGTTGCAGATACGAGTGTTATTGATCCAGTGGTGATTCCTGAGGAAATTCCGCGAGGCAAGCCATTGCCTGTTGGTATTGTTGCATGGGTTTATTTGGGTGAGTTGCGTGAACAAGGCTGGCATGGGCAGCGTTTACATATTGCGTCAGATAGTGGTTTGCCTACTGTAGGTCAGCAATACCGTACTCAAAAAATCCACGGTATTTATGATCAGCCTTATGGCAGCCGCACGATGGGCGGTTTCCAAAAGGGTGATATGGTCAAGATTTTAGACGTGCGCCATGAGGCGAATTTGGGTGTCTGGGCTCAGGTGCGTAAAGTGAGTGCGGTGGGGAAACCGGGATGTGTAACGTGTACTCAGTAAGAGCCTTGAGGTGTCGTAGACATTAAAAAAGCCGCTATGTAGCGGCCTTTTACGCATCTGAAGCTTTGCAGCTTACTTCCAGAAATTTGCTTCTTTGGAGGCAATTTCACGGACTTCGTTAGTCAGTTCCTGATAACGCTCACGGTAAGCTTTCCACTCACCTACGTAGTATTCTTCTGCGTTGAATTGACCAGATTGTTCGTATGCGATGAATTTCTTCTGCATTTCCAGCATTTCGCTAATCAGCTCTTGCTTAGTGCTCATGTTCGGTGCCTCTTCAAATTTAACCAAATCCTGAAAGTAGGATAAACGGATTCAGGTAAAAGGGGGAATACCCCCTTTCGGGTAGAAATCAATAGCCGCCTTTGCGGTTAGTAGCTGGCAGACCAGCAACTTTCAGACCTTGCTTGCTTGGTGCGCGTGGGAACAGGGTGTACATGTCTTTGCTGGAGAGCTTTTTGTCGCCCCACTGTTCAGCCATTGCTTTTTGGATAATACGTTCCATTGGCTGTGTGCCGCCGTTGTTGATGTACTGGTCGCGCAGGTAGTTAATGACATCCCAGTGACGCTCAGTCAACTCGCCAATGCCTTCTTCGGCAGCAATAACTTTAGCAACTTCTTCGTTCCAATCGTTCAGATCTACTAAGTAGCCTGCTTCAGTGGTTTCGATGGTTGTGCCATTTACTTCGTAAGCCATGTTTAATTCCTCATGCAAAAGTGAATGTTGCCATTCGATGAAATTCTTGACCGCAAAATTATACGAAAAAGCGGTAAACCGCCCATTCCTCAAAAGGGATACGCTATTCTCGCTCCCCTCTACCCTTGAGGGAGAGGGGTAAGGGGTGAGGGGTTCTTCACTCGGTGGGCTTCAAAGTTTTGATGCCCTTGTGAGGCATAAAAAGCCCGCAACCGAGTGTGCGCCCCTCACCCAGCCCGTATTGCTGTAAGCGGATTGACGGTTCATTGTCCAAGTCCGCAATCATGAGGTGACGGGTATGCAATGCGCCTGTCGGAGTGAGTAATGTGTGGCTTTTACCGCACAGCATTTTTTTTACCTTGAAATCAGCGACCTGTTTTACTTCTGCCGCCATGCGTTGCAGAAAGCTGTTTTCGTCTTCTGCTGCATCCGAAAGCACGTAGCGGGCAAACACCACCGAGGTGTGTATGAACGGTTTTTCCTTCATGTCTCGCAAGCCGACAGCATAGCCATTCACATCCAGCGTTGTGCCGGAGAGCGTCTTGGTCTCAGGGATGCGGGTTTTGGGAATGCGTAAAAATAGCCGTGTGCGCCGTGAAGGTAGCAAGAATTGATTCGCCGCATCATCGGGGCGTTCCCAGCCATTGCCACTTTCGGCAACGTGAATGGGGTGGACACCCGCGACACGTTCATCAGCAAACCAAGGCAGTGCGCGTTGGACGGCTTGTGCCAAATCCCACGCATGATCCAGCGGCAACTGCTTGCAGTCGATAGCAAAGCTCACGTCCAGCACATCATCGGGTGCTTGATAGGGGAGGGTTTTATCCTCGTCTTCCTGCCAAAACATCGTGTTTACCTCGCCGACGAAAACGTGATTTCCAGTTGGTCGTACCAGTCTTCCGGGCGATCTTTGTAGCCGGGCGGTTCAATGTCAATCTGGAAGAAAATTGCGCCAGTTTCTAAGGCGCGTTGCTGCACGATTTGTTTCAGCTCCTCGAAGTTGCTGATGTTGTGACCGTCTACCATCAAAATTTGACTTAAACTGAGCATATTCTCTCCTTGGGTTCTTTCACCCGATCAAAATAACGCCCGCGATAGAGCAAGCGGGTTTGTGCCGGGTCTTCACTGTCTCTAAATGCGGTGCGGCAGTGCAGCACGTTATTGCACAACAAGCCTTCGCCTGCCTGCAATGTGTACCTTATTTTGTAAGGTGAGTCCTGTTGCCATAAATTCAATAGGAAATCGGCAGCTTGCTGAGTCATCGGGTCCTCGCGCCAGATCACATTGCGCTGGCGGGCAGAATAACGCATGTGCAAATGTCCCGCCGCAGTGACGCTAAATACAGGGCCGGATTGTTCGGGGCGAATGATTTCCCCATTCAAGACATTGGCGGGAATCGTGAACGCATTCGGGTGCATCAGGGCGTGAATGTAATCAGGGTTGGCATCGCGTAATAAAATGTAGGCAACTTCGTGATCCATCAACCAGCTTTCTCCGCCTTCGAGTGCGGGTTGAGCGCAATGCAGCAACATGCCGTGAATTTGCTCTTCTGGCTGGTTGTAGTAACCGTCGGTATGCCAGCTCAACGGTTTATTGGTGTAAGGAATGTAATCATGTTGCCCGGCGTGCGAGGTCACGTGCAAGGAGGTGAGACTATCTTCATCAGCGCATAAGTTGTTATCCAGCCGAAACAAACCGACTTTGTGTCCTAAATGATGAACATGACGTTTGCTGCGCAGGTCGCCTTGAGCAAAGCGATACAATGCGAGATTGTGTTCGTGGCAAATGTATTGGAGTTGCGCTATTTCGGTCTCGCTGGGATTTTCGGGGTCTGCAATCGTGGTGAGCAAAGCTTCTGGTGCTAAGGGGTAGGCGGATAATTTTTTGTTGCGCCAGGTTTGATAATTTTCTAATAGATTGAAATTAAAAGGGGAATTATCCATTTTGTAGACCTCGATAAAGACCGATGATTACTATAGCTATTTGCAATATTAAAAAATCCGAATATGCTATTGTACCGCTGTCAGTGGACTATTTTTGATTATGTTGAGTGCCTATCCCCTTAGGGATACCGCATGGATTCAAGCAACACCCCATGGGTGAGATTCTATGAAGGGAGCATGACGCATACACTTAGCCCACTCGCAAATAGCAGCGAACACAGTTACGTGACCCGTTTTTGATTTGATATTTCCCTTGGCTTTTGATTTTGTAGAGCAGGTCAAGAGAAGTCGCCATTGCAATCGTTTTACTGAGGAGGCAGGTATGGCAACGAACAATTATCCAACGCCGATGCTGGATGTGCTGGAAGAAGGCCCATGGCCTAGCTTCATCACTGGTTTCAAGAAACTGCGCGATGAGCATCCAGATGAGCGCATCCGCAATGTGATCAATGGCCTGATGGGTCAGTTGGAGCATTCTTACGAAACCAAAATGGGCTACTGGAAAGGTGGTACCATTTCTGTCTTCGGTTACGGCGGCGGCATTATCCCGCGCTTCTCTGAAGTCGGTCACATGTTCCCGGAATCCAAAGAATTCCACACCCTGCGTGTACAGCCGCCTGCTGGCAACTACTACACCACTGATATGCTGCGCCAATTGGCTGATAGCTGGGAGAAATGGGGTTCTGGTTTGCAGACCTTCCACGGTCAAACCGGTAACATCATGTTCATCGGTGCGAACAGCGTTAACTTCCAACACTTCTTTGATGAAATCAACGAATACGGTTGGGACTTGGGTGGTGCAGGCCCTTGCGTGCGTACTGGTATGTCTTGCGTCGGTGCAGCACGTTGCGAAATGTCTAACTGTAACGAACACGCGATCCATCGCCGTCTGATGAACAACTTCACGGATGACGTGCATCGCCCGGCACTGCCTTACAAGTTCAAATTCAAAATCTCTGGTTGCCCTAACGATTGCCAGAACGCGATTGAGCGTGCGGACTTTGCCGTTATCGGTACTTGGCGTGACGAGATGAAGGTCAACCAAGAAGCCGTTAAAGAAATGATCATGAAGAAAGCCAAGGAAATTGGCAAAGAAGGTGATCGTTCTGCGGGTCGTCAATACATGTTCGATAACGTCATTAGCCGTTGCCCAACGCAGGCTGTCAAGCTGAACGACGACGACACCATTACCGTTGATAACAGCAACTGTGTACGTTGTATGCACTGCCTGAACGTTATGCCAAAAGCACTGCAAGTCGGTGATGACAAAGGCGTAACCATCCTGATCGGCGGTAAGCGTACCCTGAAAATCGGTGACTTGATGGGTACAGTCGTTATCCCATTCATGAAGCTGGATAACGAAGAAGATTATGAGCGCATTGTTGAGTTGGCTGCTTCCATCATCGACTTCTGGGCTGAAAATGGTCTGGAACATGAGCGTTGCGGTGAAATGATCGAGCGTATCGGTCTGGTGAACTTCTTGGAAGGCATCGGTATCGACCCGGATCCAAACATGATCAAACAGCCGCGTAACGTTTCTTACGTGCGTACTGATGGCTGGGACGAAGCTGCTGAAGCTTGGTTCAACCGCAAGCGTGAAGAAAAAGCAGCGGCGTAATACCGCACTTCCAACTGGGGCAGGCTGGTTTGCCTCAGTTGTCTGATACTTAACGAATTTTGAGTTTACTCTGACGGAGGCTTCGCAATGGCCGCACCAGAAATGCGCGATCCTATTGAATCTGGATGCCCGGACGGTTTCCAGTATATGCACCCTGTTATGCGCCGCAACTACGGTTTGTGGGCATATCATGAAGACCCACGCCCAGGCGTTTTGGTTCACGTTTCCAAAACTGGCGAAAAGATTTGGACAGTTCGTGCCGGTACTCAACGTATCCTCGATGTGTTCACGCTGCGCAAGCTGATGGACATCGGTGATACGTATGGTGATGGTTATGTCCATTTCACCATTCGTTCCAACATTGAATTCCAGATTGCTGACGGCGCGAAAGTAGAGCCACTGGTAAAAGCATTGGAAGATGCGGGTTTCCCAGTCGGCGGTACTCGTAACTCTGTGACTTCACTGTCTCATACTCAAGGCTGGTTGCACTGCGACATTCCGGGTACTGACGCATCCGGTGTGGTTAAGTCCATGATGGATGAGTTGTTACCTGAGTTTAAAGCATGGAATATGCCTAACCGCGTACATATCACCACGTCTTGCTGCCAGATCAACTGCGGCGGTCAAGGTGACATCGCGATCAACGTCCAGCACGTTAAGCCACCAAAAATCAACCATGCATTGGTTGGTAATGTGTGCGAACGTCCTTCTGTTGTCGCACGTTGCCCAGTCGCGGCGATTCGCCCTGCAATGGTTGACGGCAAGCCTTCCTTGGAAGTCGATGAGAAAAAATGCATTTGCTGCGGTGCTTGCTACCCACCATGCCCACCTATGCAAATCAACGATCACCAGTACACCCAATTGGCTATCTGGATCGGTGGTAATCACTCCAATGCGCGTGGTAAGCCTACTTTCCAACGCTTGGTTGCAGCGGGTATCCCGAACAACCCACCACGCTGGCCGGAAGCGACAGCGATCGTTAAGAAGATTTTGGCTTGCTACAAAGAAGGTGCGAAAGACTGGGAGCGTATCAATGAGTGGGTTGAGCGTATCGGCTGGCCGCGTTTCTTTGAAGTGACTGGTTTGCCATTCACGAAGTACCACATCGACAACTGGCGTGGTGCGCGTGCGAACCTGAATTCTTCAACGCACATCCGCTTCTGATCGACAACGGTACGAGGAATAGCACGGAATGAAATATACAATCATGGTTAACGAAGGTCCGTATCAGCATCAGTCTGCTGATACTGCCTTGCAGTTTGCCCGTGCCGCGCTGGAGAAGGGACACGAGATTTTCCGTGTTTTCTTCTACCACGACGGCGTAAACAACGGCACACGTCTGAGTGTTCCACCGGCTGATGACCGTCTGATCCAAAAGTCTTGGTCAGAACTGGCTGAAAAGCACGGCTTGGATTTGGTTATCTGTATTGCAGCGGCACAACGCCGTGGCTTGATGGATGCTGATGAAGCAAAACGTCAAGGTTTGGATGCTAACAACATTGCCCCCGGTTTCCGTATTTCGGGCTTGGGTCAGTTGGTTGAAGGTGGTATCCAGTCTGATCGTTTAGTCGTGTTTGGCGATTAAGGAGCTAAAGATGTCTACAAAGAATTTTCTGTTTGTAAACCGTAAAGCTCCTTACGGAACGGTCTACGCACTGGAAGCCTTGGAGGTTGTGTTGATTTCCGCTGCATTTGAGCAAAACGTTAGTTTGGCATTCATCGACGACGGTGTTTACCAAATTACCAAAGGTCAAAACAGCAAAGCAACCGGCATGAAAAATTTCTCGCCGACTTTCCGTGCGTTGGGCGACTACGACATTACTAAGTTGTATGTTTCTACCGAGTCTTTAGCTGAGCGTGGTCTGACGGTTGATGACCTGATGGAACTCACTTACGAAGACGCTGACGACGATTACGCTGAAAAGCCTTCCATGATTCTGGTCAACCGCGAGGAAATGGCTGCAATGATGGCAGAGCAAGAAGTGATTTTGAGCTTCTAACGGAGGATTTGAACATGTCTATGTTACATATTGTCAACAAGTCCCCGTTTGAACGTGTGGCTTTT
>CAYNNA010000058.1:0-18181 GCA_964398375.1 uncultured Thiothrix sp. | reverse complement strand
ACGGATTGCGCATTTACAACAACAAATGTAACAAGAGTAGTGACATGAAAGCGAAAGCTCTTTTGATTCTCTGTAGCGGTTTACTGCTGATGCAGACAGCACAAGCCGCACCCGACCCAGCTAACGGACAAATACTGTTCGTTAATTCACCTTGTGATACGGCGGCGCTAACCACGCCAAATCCCGCCATCACGGACACTGCCAGTTTAGAAAAAGAGGTTCGTCAATGCGACATTAGCCGGAACATCAACTGGTATGACGATGAAATCAAGGATGTAGTGGCTTATCTCAATCAGACGTATTACAAATTTCCGTAATACATGGGCAACGCGGACGTTTTCCGTCACAATAGGACATTATGACGGAAAACTTATCTTACCCTGCCTCCACTGCACTAGGAAACGGGCAAATCATTACCCGTTTCGGCGCTGATTTCTTAGTAGAAACAGCGAACGCTGAACTATTACGCTGCACAGCGCGGCGCAAACTCGACCATCTCGCCTGTGGCGACTATGTGCAATGGGAACGTCAAGCCCAAGGCAATGCCGCTGTCACTGCCATGCTTCCCCGCCGCAATGTCTTGGAACGCCCCGATTTTCGTGGAAAATTGCGCCCGATTGCTGCCAATATCGACCTTTTGATCGTGGTCGCCAGTTGGCAACCCGCTCCCGTTTGGGAAACGCTCGACCGTTACCTGATTGCTGCCAACCGTCTTCCCGCCGACGTGCTCTTGGTTTTCAACAAAGCCGACTTACGTTCCAGCCTCGCCAATGCTGAAGCTGAAACCTGTTTGGCAGAATACCAACGTATTGGCATTCCAATTCTGCACGTTTCCGCCAAGCAACAGCAGGGCATCCAACCTATCCTCGATGCCATTCAAGGGCGCACCGCGATTGTGGTCGGGCAATCCGGGGTGGGGAAATCATCCATTGCCGCGCAATTACTACCCGAAACCGATATTCGGGTTGGCACTATTTCTGAGACCGGCGAAGGTCGCCACACCACTACCGCCGCAACGCTGTACCGTCTACCTTCCGGTGGCTCGCTGATAGACTCACCCGGTGTGCGCGATTTTGGGTTAACCGGCATGGACTTGGCGACACTGGAAACTGGCTTCCCCGAATTCCGCCCGTTTCTGGGTGAATGCCGTTTCCACAACTGCACCCATAACCATGAGCCGGGTTGTGCCATAAAAGCCGCTGTTCAAAGCGGACAACTGCCACCACGACGCTTTAATCGTTACCTCAGTTTATTGGCAAATCTTTAATGCCTTCAACCTGTTATCTGCCTTACATACCCATTATCGGCTCACTTATCCTGATTCATCTCAGATTCGGTTTGCCAGTCGCTATAATGACGGTAAGTAAATTAAAAATAAGGCACACAACAAAATCAGGTCGATTTTCAAAATGATTTGTCATTAGGTGATCACCATCACTTAATGAATCGGAACTTTTCAGTAAAGTCAAGAGCCTTAGCTATGAGTTTCACTAGAAAACACCCTAAGCCAATGAGGTAACACCATGAACATCCATCAATTACACATTGCTGACAAAAGCAGCGCCAACGCTGGTATGCAAGAATGCACCCCCTGCGAAACCTCCCCCCGCCCCGAAACAGCCCGCTACTGGCCTAAAGTCAGAATGCAGCGCCGCTACCAAGACGGAATGCCCGATGAACGCTTAAGCATTGAAATCTCCAACCCTTGTCCAGATATTATTCTCCGCCACGTCAAGATTGCCTTCCTCTCCACCGGCCCACACAACCACCTGAAAAATGGGCAAATAGCCGTCAAATTTGCCCCCACCCACGGTATCGAATTCGGTGACATTGCTTACAGCAATACCAATGACAAACTCAACAGCATGACCCGTGACATCATTATGATTGAACATCAGGTCAGCCCAGAAGGTCGTGAAATCTATGCCGGGGTATGCTTTACCGCCTGTACCAAAACCGGTGAGGTCAAACATTACGGGTATTTGTTATTCAAAAGTAACGTATTACGCGCACAAGAGGCGCTCGACCAAGCCGCTTGAATACCGTATGCCAGTACAGCATTCATTTGAATCCATGACGGCATTTATGAGACTCTTGGCACATTATTGGTAATTATGATTCTTGTTAATGAGCCGACTGCTTCTCACCTTGATTTGTTGCGTGTTATCCAGCACCCCGCCCGCCCTAGCGGAGTCGCCGGAAAACCAACGCAAAGTGTTTCAGCAAACCTACCGCGACCTGCAAGCCGGAAACACTGACACCTTTGCCAGCCTTCCCGCTGACATGCGCCAATACCCGCTCTACCCTTGGCTAGAATACACCGACCTGAAACAGCGTTTCGATACCCTTCCCGATGCCCTCGTGCTGGATTTTATCCGCCGCAACCCTGATTCGCTGATGGCTGATGCGCTCAATATACAACTCGCCAAACGCTTTGCCACCAAACAAGACTGGCAAACCTTGCTTGCCACCATCCCAGCAACATTGGATGACACCGATACCCAATGCTACCGCACCCAAGCACTTGCCGCCGTGGGGCAAAAAGACGCAGCACTGGAACTAGGCAAACAAACTTGGATGACGCTCAGCAAATCGCTCTCGGACGCTTGTATTCCCGTCACCGACTTATTGCGCCGCCATGTGATGCTCTCCACCAGCGATTACCGGGAACGCATCCGCGCAGCACTCGATAAAAATCAAACCACACTCGCTGCACAACTGGCGACCGAACTCCCGCCTGAAGCGCAAACTGCCGTGAATACCTGGATCCAAATCCGCAATGCCCCAGCAGAAACACTCCCCGCCGCCATACAGCAGCCTGATAACCCTTACCTACGCGATGCCATTGCTTTTGGGCTGGAACGCCTTGCCAAAAAAGAATCCCAACAAGCCGAAGCCCTCTGGCAAACCGCCCGCCAAACCCTGAAATTCCCCCCCGACGAAAGTGCCAAAGTCGAAAGTGCACTGGGCATACAACAAGCCTTACGCCATAACCCTGCTGCCTTGAAACGCCTTGCTGCCATTCCCGGCGAACACCGCACCCAAGATGCAAACCTGTGGCTTGCCCGCATTGCCGCCCGTCAAGGTGAATGGGAAACCCTGTTAGATGCCACTCAATACCTGCACTTCGAGCACGAACGTGATGCCGCCAGTTGGCATTACTGGCAAGCCCGCGCCCTCGAACAAACCGGTAACAAAGCCAAAGCCACCCAGCTCTACACCGACATTGCCCCTCACGCCACCTTCTACGGTTTTCTGGCGGCTGACCGTTTAGGGCAGGCATACACCAACCTCAAAACCCCAGCGCTTGACCGCAGCCAACGGGTTGCCGGATTGCAAAAGGTCGCCGCCATCCAACGTGCCTTCGAGTGGTTTGCCTTGGGCGAACGCGAACAAGGCCGCAAGGAATGGTTTCGCGCCCTCAAACAAATGGACAAAGAAGGTGCACTAGCTACCGCTGATCTCGCGATGCGTGGCAATGACCACAATCTCGCCATCTGGACGGTTGCCCGTGCCAAGGAATGGGATGAAACCCACCTACGTTTCCCGCTAGTACACACCGACTTGGTAATGGCACAAGCGCGTAACCAAGGCATTCAACCCGCTTGGGTCATGGGGGTGATGCGCCGCGAAAGTGCTTTTGACGCCAACGTGGAATCCAGCGCCAACGCCCTTGGCCTTATGCAACTGATTCCCCCCACCGCCAAAGCCGTCGGCACCAAACTAGGGCTAAACATCAGGGGACGTGACGACATATTGCCACCCGCCACCAATATTCAGCTAGGCAGTGCCTATTTAAGTGAAATGCTTAGCAAATTTTCCGGCAACTACGCGCAAGCCACCGCCGCCTACAATGCAGGTCCCGGTCGCCCGCCGCAATGGGCACCACAACAACTGATTAATGCCGACCAGTGGATTGAAAGCATACCCTTCACCGAAACCCGTGAATACGTGCAAGCGGTTATGGGCTACACTACGATTTACGATGAAAAAATGAATCCGGGCAACGGTCGCCGTCTGTCCGAACGTTTACAACCGATAGCACCCAATGCACCCAAACCAGCGCCCAGCCCCTAAGCCTATCCGCCAACAACGCGGTATTGCCATTCTCTCGGTATTGGTAATTGCCGTCTTAGTGGTCACGTTGGCAGCCGCTATTTTTGCGCGGCAAAGCTACGCCGTGCGCCAAACCGAGAACTTCCAATCGCTGGAGCGGGCATGGCAATACGTACTGATGATGGAACAATACGCGGGGCTACAACTGCAACTGGATGCCAAAGACAATCAATACGATGCCCTCACCGACCGCTGGGCGCAGCAATTACCCACCCAAACCCTGAATGAAGAAAGCGGTGCGGTGGTGAAATTCACCGGCAAATTGGAAGACCTGCAAGCCCGTTTCAACCTCAACAACCTGTTGAGTCAAGACCCGGAGCAACCTGGCAAGCTGGATGGCGCTGCCCTCAACCAGTTAAAGCAGTTTGTGATAGATGCGGGGTTGCCAGTCGGTTTCGCCGACGCGATTGCTGATTGGTTGGATAGCAATACCCAGCCGCAAGGCTTGGAAGGTGCCGAACGGGATTATTACCTTTCCGGCAACATTCCTTACCTCGCCGCCGACATGCCGTTCGCCGATACCAGCGAAGTACGCCTGCTGCGGCTAGAGATGCCAGACCCCGAAGCAAAAAACAAAGCGCTCAGCCGCTTTCTGAGCACAGTAACCGCATTGCCGTTCAAAAAAACCACAATCAACCCCAACACTGCCAAGGAACCCGTCTTACGTGCATTGAAACTAAATCCCGACCAAATCGCCACGATTTTTAACAAACGCAAGCTCAAACAAGCCTACAAAAGCAAAGATGCTTTTTTGCAAGACATGGCATTCACCCCCGATCAAAATGTTGCCTTGCGCGACAGCTTTGATGTGACCTCGCAATATTTTCGCTTGACGGGTGAAGTGCAAATCAACCGCGCACGGGTTTTCGTCAATAGTCTGTTATTGCGTGACGCGCAGGGGAGTGTTCGTGTCATAATGCGCCAATTCGACCGGGTTAACGAACAACCAATACCAACCACTGACGATGCTAGTAATACGCTTACAAACACCGAATGACCCCGAACCCGCTTGGGCAGTACTGAGCAATAAGCCTGCTGACTGGCAACACGGTTCGTGGGAAAAGCTCCTGCCTGCGGCACGGGGGCAAGACATTGTGTTGCTGATACCCAGCCGCGACGTGCTGTTAACCCAAACCAGCGTCAACACCCGCAACCAACGCCAATTGCAGCAAGCCGTGCCATTTGCGCTCGAAGACAGCATTGCCGATGACCTCGATCACCAGCACATCGTCTGGCAAACCCGTGCGGATTCCGCCCAAGTGGATGTTGCCATTATCCGCCGTGACCGCCTACGGCTGTGGGTCAATGCCCTACAAGCGCACCAATTACGCGCCAATAGCGTCTTGCCGGATGTGTTTGCGCTGCCGTGGGATGCAGATACGCTGACACTTTGGCAACAAGGCGATACGATTTGGATCAGAACCGGCGAACTGTCCGGCTACGCCAGCAGCCCCGCAGCCCTGCCTTTGTTACTGGATAGCTTGACCGCCGGGAACACCGAACCGTTACGCCTGCGTCTTTACAGCGACCAAACCGATAAGTGGGCAGCCGACTCGCGCTTTGCGTTACATCCCGAAACCCAAGCCGAACAACTGTTACCCAGCAGCCTGCAACCCGCTCTCAAGCTCAATTTGCTCAACGGCTTGCAGGATGAAAATCGCGCACAGTTTCGCGAGCATTGGCAACGGTGGCGTTTAGCCGCCAGTTTAGCCGCTGTTGCCGCCGTACTCGCCCTAGGCATTTACGGGGTCGAAAGTCACCGCCTGCAACAGCAACTTGACGCGGTAGATGCACAAAACTTGCAACTGTTCAGCGAACTTTTCCCCAATACCAGCGGCGTTGACCCACGCAGCCTGAAAAATCGCTTAGCCTCGGAACTGGTGCGCATCAAAGGTCAAAACAATGCTGCCAACACCAGCACCAGCCCCTTACCACAACTAGCTGCGGTGGCGGCGGCGATGCAAACGGCAGGCGGTTTAACGGTGGAAGACATTCGCGCCCAAACCGGCACGCTTACCGTCAATCTGCAAGCGCCCAACCAGCAAGCCATCGAAACCTTACGCGATACCCTTGAAAAAGCGCTGGGTAACTCGGTAGAACTGCAATCTTCGCGCACCGCTGACAGTGTAAAAGCCACCCTGACCTTGGGAGGTCAATCATGAAAGCCTGGTGGCAAAACCTCGCAGCCAACGAACGCCGCTTAATCAGCATTGGTGCAGCCCTGATCGGCTTAACCCTGCTATGGCTATTCGTGTGGAAACCACTTAGCGCCCACCACCAATTGCTGCAACAAGACTTGGAAGATGCGCAAGCTGCCCATGCCGAGATGCAACGCCAACGCGCTGAAATCTTCGCCTTGCGTGGCGCAACGCCCACTGCACCCGCCGCCACCGCCGGTAGTTTGCACACCAGCGTGATTGCCACGTTCAAACAATTCCAACTCGATGGCACTGGCACCAGTTCCGAGGAAAAAAACAAAAATACCGTCACGCTCAAGCTGGAAGCCAAGCCTTTTGACACCTTAGCGCAATTCCTCGCGACGATGGAAACCCAACACGCCGCCAATACCACCAGTATGACCTTAAAACCGGCAGATAAACCCGGCACGGTTGACGCGCAAATAACGCTGGAACGATGAAAACACGCACCCTCATTCTCGCAGGCACTGCCAGTTTCCTGCTCGCCTCCTTGACACAATTGCCCGCCAAGCTGGTATTGGCACAATTACCAGCTGACTTGCCGGTGCAATTGCAAGGTATCTACGGCACGCTTTGGCAAGGGGGCGCTAGCAGCTTGAGTGCGCAAGGCGTGCAGATCAACAACCTGCAATGGGATCTGCAAACCAGTGCCTTGCTAAAAGGGCAACTCGCTGCGGATTTACGTGGCACGTTAGCACAAGGTGGTGACATCGACGCTACATGCGGCATTAATCTCGCGGGTTCGCTGCATTGCGCCCCGTTGAATCTGAGCAATCTGCCCGCACAAATGGCTTCCCCCTACTTGCAAAACCTGATGATTCCCCCGTTGAGCGGCACGTTTCACGCCAATCTCAATAGCGTGACGTGGGATCAGCAAACCCTCCCGCAACTCAGCGGTCACGGCGAATGGCGTGAAGCTGGGGTGCAAATGCTGCCGCAACGTTACGGCAATTACACTGCCATTATTAGCAGCGGGGAAAATAATACGCAGCAACTCAGCCTTGCTTCTGCACCGGAAGCCGCATTCAGCGTGAACGGTACCGTTACCCTGCAAGCCGATGGTCAATACCAAACCCAACTCGACATTAAACCGGGTAGTAGCATTGATGACGGTACTAAACAATTTCTTACCAACTTTATTGTACCACCCCAAGCGGATGGCACTTATCAAATACGCGAGCAAGGGCAACTGCCCGGTTTTTAATTCCAAAAATCACGCATAAAAAAGGCGGGAGTATTAGTCCCGCCTCAAATCGACTCGAAGAATAGTCAGTTGAACACTAATTTTTCATTACATCGAATAAGCACGTTCACCGTGAGAAGCCGTATCCAAACCTTGGCGTTCTTCTTCTTCAGAAACACGCAGACCCATCGTCATATCAATCAGTTTGAACAAAACAAAGCTCACCACACCCGACCAGACGATGGTAATCAACACACCTTTGGCTTGAATCAGTACTTGACCAAGCATAGTATAGTCGTCTACACCGACACCGCCTAAAGCTGGAGAAACAAAGATACCCGTACCAATCGCACCAATGATGCCGCCGAGACCGTGGATGCCGAAAACGTCCAAGCTATCATCGTAGCCCAGCATTTTCTTCAGACCTGTCACACCCCACAAACACGCTGCACCCGCGATACCACCGAGGACGATTGCCCCCATCGGTCCCACCAAGCCAGCCGCAGGCGTAACCGCGACCAGACCCGCAATGACACCGGAAGCCACGCCCAGCATGGAAGGCTTACCGCGCAACAGCCATTCAGCCAACATCCACGCCATACCACCAGCCGCTGTCGCCAAAATGGTATTGATGAAAGCCAAACCAGCACCACCATTCGCCTCCAAGTTAGAACCTGCGTTAAAGCCGAACCAACCAACCCACAGTAGTGATGCACCGATCATGGTCATTGGCAGGTTGTGTGGCTGCATCGGGTCACGCCCAAAACCAACCCGCTTGCCCAATACAATTGCGCCAACCAGAGCCGCAATACCCGCGTTGATGTGTACCACTGTACCACCCGCAAAGTCCAAATCACCGGCTTCAAACAAATAACCGCCAGTTGCCCACACCATGTGTGTAATAGGCAGGTAAGAGAAGGTGAACCACAGTGCACCAAACACCATTAAGGCAGAAAATTTCACCCGTTCAGCCAAACCGCCCACAATCAGTGCCACAGTAATTGCCGCAAACGTCAACTGGAAGGAAACAAATACAAACTCAGGAATCACCACGCCATCGGTGAACGTCGCCGCCGTACTGTCAGCCGTAATGCCCGCGAGGAACAATTTGGAGAAATCGCCAATCATCCAGTTAAGACTGCCGCCATCGCCGAATGCTAACGAATAACCGTAAATCGCCCACAACAGCGAAATCATACAGAAAATAGCCATCACTTGGGTCAGCACGGACAACATGTTTTTAGCACGAACCAAGCCACCGTAGAACAATGCTACACCCGGTATAATCATCAGAATAACCAGTAAGGTGGACAGCATCATCCATGCGGTATCCCCTTTATCGGGTATTGGAGCAGCCGCTACTTCGTCAGCCATTGCCACACCGGAAAAACCCAGCACGGCGGCTAACATCATTAAACCAAGACGAATATTCATGGAATTCCCCCTTCCTTACAGTGCGTCTGTGCCGCTTTCGCCAGTGCGAATGCGGATAACTTGTTCTACTGAGGTGACAAAAATCTTGCCATCCCCGATTTTGCCGGTATTCGCAGATTTAGTGATCGCTTCAATCACTTGATCCACTTGCGACGCGGCTACTGCGGCTTCGAGCTTGATTTTAGGCAGGAAATCCACCACGTATTCTGCGCCACGGTACAATTCAGTATGACCTTTCTGACGCCCAAAACCTTTTACTTCAGTGACTGTGATACCTTTAACGCCAATATCACCCAACGCATCGCGCACGTCATCGAGTTTGAATGGCTTAATAATGGCTGTAACCATTTTCATAGAACTAACTCCTTGCTAGTTAGAGATGCCAAATGTAATTGCTTAACGCTGGACATGCTGCAATTGACGTGCCAATCACACAAAAGCCGCCTCACCACCATTTAGCCGCTTGATCCCTGTTTCGGAGCGTTGCCAAGCACCATAACAGTGCGCCATTCGGATTGAATGCACTAAGCCTAAGGCATACCCGCACACTTACCGAATTTGCTACAATCCGGGGCATCCACTCAGCACGAAGGAAAACGTATGCAAAACTTTGGCAACCTTGACGATCTGGCAAAGAAATTATCAGCACTGCTGCCCGAACCGGTGCGCAATATGCAGGAAGACGTGGAAAAGAACATGCGTGGTCTGCTCGAAGGCGGCTTGCAAAAGATGAATCTGGTGACGCGGGAAGAATTTGAGATTCAGTCGGCAGTATTGCTGCGTACCCGCGAAAAGCTGGAAGCATTAGAAAAGCGGCTTGCGGAGCTTGAAGCTCAGCAAACCACTTCTGCCAGCCCCCTGTAGAAACACTAATCTTGGAAAAAACGGGCGGGAAATGTTTCGGTAATGATCATAATCAGCTTGCCACCGGAGTAAACCGCATAGGTTCTGGAAATCAGGGTTTCTGTCGGGGAAATCCCAAAGTATTCTGCCAACGCACCTGCTGGACGTTTTTCAAAATCCACGATGCTTTTGAACGTTTCGACCTGATACTTTTCCCACAAGCGCCCTATCGGCTCACGTGATGCTAGCAAATCAGCGCGAAAACCTTGCGCCAGATGATTCAGCACCAGCGTGGAATCGGCGTGGAGCCAAGATTGAAGGGTGTGTTGCCCCTGTAGCAACACTTCCCGCCGCATGACGGGTCCCACATCCTCCCGCTCTAAGGAAGCTTGGTGCTTGGGGTTGATTTCTTGAGTATCGCTGGCAATTTTTTCGTGCAGCTTCAAGACCTTGATTTTCTCTGCCAGATACTGCTCCAGCATTTCCGTCACCGTCCCATCCGCCACCAACAATATTCGTTGAAAACGGCTGAGACCGGTTAACATTTGTTTGTCCGGCATCCGTCGCTGGCTCAAAGACAAAGGGTTCAATACGCTCATGACCGCTATCTCAGGTAATTCATTACGTTGTGTTGACAGTATTCCAGTAACAGATACGCCTGTTGCCCTTGCACCCCACAACCCAACGGTTCAGGCGCACGCAGGCTGGCACTCGCACGAATAGCGTGCAGCCCATCCGCTTCTGCCGCAAACATTTCCAGCAAACTGGCCTGATTCACTTTGAGGAAATAGCGGCTGCCATCGGCAAGTGTTACCGTACTGGTTTGATTGATACAGCCGCCACTCGCCGCATCAACACGCGCAATAGCAATGCTTGTGCCAAGGTGTTGCTGAAGCATAGGCAAGATCAGGTCTGGACTGCTGGATTTCATTAAACGTGAACCGAGGATATGATATGAAGTACGCATTGTGTGCCGCACTCGCTTTCTTAGCAACCGCCCAGATACCCGTCAAGGCTGATGAGCCGCGCCAGTGGAATATCGGGCTTGCCGCCACTGCTGACCAATCCCCGTTCGTGGGTGGCGATACGCAAATCGGCATCAAACCCGTGATCATCAAAGAAAACGGCTTTGACATCACCGGGCCCGCATGGTCATTCAGTGCCACCCCAGCACGTGAGTTTTATGTCGGTGCTGGGCTGGATGAATGGGACGCCGAACGTGGCGACAGTGCCGCACTGCAAGACATGGCAGAGTTAGATCGCGCCATCAACCTGCGGGTTGGCGGGGCATGGAAATTGCCAAACGGCACCATTTCCGCTGATCTCGCCCAAGATGTCGCCGCCCACAAAGGCACACAAGCCAAATTGCGTTACACCCATCACCCCAACATGCCGCTCAACCTGCGCCCGTATGCCGAATTGCAATGGCTTTCCGCCGACCTCACCAACTACTACGTGGGCGTAGATGCCGTCGAAGCCAAGATAGGTCGCCCCGTCTATCAAGCTGATGATTCACTCGCCCTCAAGGTTGGCGTTAAAATGGAAAAGCCACTCAGCCGCCGTCTGACCTTGGTGGGCAGCGTGAGCGCCAACAGCTATGGCAGCGCCATTGCAGACAGCCCAATCATCGAGAGCAGCACGGTGTGGGGTGGGTACGCAGGTGCGGCGTACCGTTGGTAAGCCATACCTTCAACACAGAGAACAACACCATGACAGTATTTACCATTACCGGCGAAGTTGACCCATTCCTCCACGTTTCCATGCAGAAAGGCGACAAAATTTACTGCGAATCCGGCGCAATGGTGATGATGGAAGCCAATCTTGAGCTAAAAGGGCGCATGACCGGTGGCTTAGGCAGTGCCTTGATGCGACGCTTCACTAACGGTGAAACCTTGTTCCAGCAACACATCGAAGCGTTACGAGGGGATGGCGATTGCCTGCTTTCCCCCGCGCTACCCGGTGGCATGGAAATCATCGACGTGGGCGCACGCCAATATTTGCTGAATGATGGCGCATTCGTCGCTGCCACGTCTGGCACCGAAATGAAAGTGCGTACCCAAAGCGTCGGCAATGCCCTATTCGCACAATCCGGCGGCTTTTTTGTCATGGAAACCTCAGGAACGGGGCAAGTGGTGGTTTCCGGTTTTGGCGCAATGTTCTCGCTGGACGTTGAACCGGGCAAAGACCTCATCATTGATAACGCCCACGTCGTGTGCTGGGACAGCAGCTTGCACTACGAAATTTCTGTCACCACCAGCAGCTCCGGCGGCGGCTTAGGCGGCATGTTCGGCAATCTGGTCAATAGCGTTACCAGCGGTGAAGGCATCGTGCTGCGCTTCAGTGGGCGTGGCAAGGTGCATATTTGTTCGCGTAACCCCGGCTCATTTGCCAAACTGGTGCAAAAAGGCATGGCGGCATGATCACAGCCGATTCACCCCGCTGATCAACGCCTTAATCGACGCGGTAATAATATTGCCATCAATGCCCACGCCGTAACAGTCAGCACTACCCGCACCTGCCTGTCGCAATTCGATGAACGCGCAGGCTTGCGCATCGCCCGCCTCGGCACTTGCACCGATGGAACGTTCTTCGTAACTGCGCACTTGCACCCGAATCCCCGCTCCCTGTAAGGCATGAACCGCTGCATCAATCGGCCCATTGCCAGTCCCTGTCAATTCGTGCTGCACACCATTACGCTCAATCACCAAACGGATGCCTTGCGTATTGCCCTGTTCAAACAAATGATGTTCGCAGTAACGCACGGGCTTGGCGGTTTCCAGATACGTCGCGGCAAAAATGCCCCAGATGTCGCTGGCATTCACTTCGCAACCGTGCTGGTCGGTGTGGTCTTTCACCACGCTGGAAAATTCGACCTGCAAACGGCGCGGCATCACAATGCCATAGGCACTTTCCAACAAGTACGCAATGCCGCCCTTGCCCGACTGGCTGTTGACGCGAATCACCGAATCGTAACTGCGCCCCACGTCCGCCGGATCAATCGGCAAATACGGCACGTTCCAGAACGATTCCGCCGTTTGCACCGCCAAACCTTTCTTGATCGCATCCTGATGTGAGCCGGAAAACGCGGTAAACACCAAATCGCCCACATACGGGTGACGCGGGTGGATCGGCAATTGCGTGCAATATTCCGCCGTCCGCGCCACCGCGTTGATGTCGGAAAAGTCCAAACCGGGCGCAATGCCTTGGGTGTAAAGGTTCAATGCCAAAGTCACGATGTCGACGTTGCCCGTGCGTTCGCCACTACCGAATAAGCAACCTTCGACCCGATCTGCACCTGCCAATAATGCCAATTCAGCGGCGGCAACGGCTGTGCCACGATCATTGTGCGGATGCACGCTGAGAATCACGCTGTCGCGGCGGGCAAGGTGGCGGTGCATCCATTCAATCTGGTCGGCGTACACATTCGGCGTTGCCATTTCCACCGTCGCAGGCAAGTTGAGGATGACCGGACTGGCGGGTGTCGCTCCCCACGTTGCGGTCACGGCATCGCAGACTTCGCGGGCAAACTCCAACTCAGTAGCGCTGAAGGTTTCGGGGCTGTATTCCAACACCCATTCGGTTTCCGGCTGGTCGGCTGCCAAGTGTTTGATCAGTTCCACTGCTGACACTGCCATGCCCAACACATCCGCCTTGCTCATACCAAACACGGTGTCGCGGAACGGCTGTGAGGTGGCGTTGTAGACGTGCACAATCGCCCGCCGTGCGCCGCGCAAAGACTCCATCGTGCGGCGGATCAGGTGCTCCCGCGCCTGCGTCAACACTTCGATGGTGACATCGGCGGGGATGTGGTTGCCCTCAATCAGCTCGCGCACAAAATCAAAATCAGTTTGCGAGGCGGAAGGAAAAGCCACTTCGATTTCCTTGAAACCGATGTCGCAGAGGGTGTGGAACATGCGCATCTTGCGCTCACCATTCATCGGCTCGAACAGCGATTGATTGCCGTCGCGCAAATCGGTACTCATCCAGATCGGCGGCTGGGTAATCGTGCGGCTCGGCCATTGGCGGTCAACCAAGGCGACTGGCGGGAATGGCTGGTATTTGGTGGCGGGATTCGTCAACATGGCAATCGGCTCCAGTAAGTAATGCCGATAGCTTAAAAGAAACGGCGTGGCAGGCGATTGCGTTTTAATGCGACGAGTAGTTGAATTTTAGCAGAATATTGCCTATATCTATTCTAAATTAGAATCTAATTGCCAAACCAACAAGGTAAACCCATGTTGCAACAGAATCATTACCAACAACTCATCACCAGCATCACCGCCAGTCTGGAACAAGGTCGCCGCCAAGCGGTTCAACAGGTCAACAATATGCTGGTGCAAACCTATTGGCACATCGGCAAACACATCATCGAATTTGAGCAACAGGGCAATGAAAAAGCTGAATATGGTTCTAACCTGCTCGCCATTTTGTCGCGTGACCTTCGGCAGGCACACGGCAAGGGATTTAGTCGCCGTAATCTGTTGGATATGCGCCGCTTCTATCTGATCTATCAGAATTGGCAGTCAGTGTCTGCCAATTTGAGTTGGTCACACTACACTGAATTGCTTTCCATCTCGGACAGCTTGGCACGCTCCTTCTACGAACAGCAATGCACTCGTGAAAACTGGAGTGTGCGCGAACTCAAACGCCAACGCGATTCCGCCCTGTTTGAGCGACTGGCATTGAGTAAGGACAAAGCCGATATTCTGGCACTTGCCCAAACGGGTCATGCAGTAGAGCAACCCAAAGACCTGATCAAAGACCCGTATGTATTCGAGTTCCTTGAACTGCCAGAACGCAACTACCGCGAATCTGAACTGGAACACAGCTTGATCGAAAAGCTGGAGCATTTCCTGTTGGAACTGGGCAAAGGCTTTGCATTCATTGGTCAGCAGTACCGCATCACATTGGACAACACCCACTTCTACGTTGATCTGGTGTTCTACCACCGCATCCTCAAATGCTTCGTGCTGATCGACCTAAAAACCCGCAAGGTCAAGCACCACGACATCGGGCAAATGAACATGTACCTCAACTACTTCAAAGTTGAGGAAAACGTTGCCGATGACAACGATCCCATCGGCATCGTTCTCGCCACCGACAAGGATGAAATCATGGTGGAATACGCCACTGGTTCTATTTCCAACCACCTGTTTGTCTCCAAATACCAATTGTACCTGCCCGATGTCGAACTGTTGCGGGGGCAATTACAACGCTTATTGGATGAGCAGGAACAGCAAGCATGACCATACAACTCGATCGCTACGACTGGCAAATCCTACGCATCCTGCAAGACCACGGCAGCATCAGCAATCAGGAATTGGCTGACCGCATTGGGCTTTCCCCTTCGCCCTGCTTGCGGCGGGTTCGCTTGCTGGAAGAAGCGGGTTTCATCACCGGCTATCGGGCATTGTTGGATGCGAAGAAGCTCGGTTTGTCGCTGATGGCGTTAATCCACATCTCGATGGATCAGCACACGCCGGAACGTTTCGACACTTTTGAAAGCCGCATCGCCGACATCCCCGAAGTCCTCGAATGCCTGCTGATCACCGGGCAATCCGCCGACTACCAGCTTAAAGTGGTGGTGAAGGATATGGATGCGTATCAGGAATTGCTGCTCAACCGCATTACGCGCATACCGGGGGTGAGCGGGGTGCATTCCAGCTTTGTGTTGCGGCGGGTGGTGGATAAGACGGCGTTGCCGCTATAGAAACGTACAATTACAACCGTTCCCACTCCGGCACGTTAGGGTTATGCGGCACTTTATCCAACAATAACGCAATTTTCTGTTTCAATTTTCTCTACACCCACGGCAATGAAATTATTCCGTTGGAAGTGTCTGGTGAATCGGCTGGATTTACTATTAGCAAACCCATAAAGCTGGAGCAGCAATTGTATGCAGGTACTTGACGGGTTGATGTGGTGATGCAGATACTTAGCATATTGATGCTTAATGAGGTATTCGCACATGAGAACGACGATTCAACTGGATAAGCACCTGCATGAAATGGCGCGGCAATATGCACTGTCCACTGGTAGAACCTTTACGGCACTGATAGAAGAAGCCCTGCGGGAAAAGTTGATGGCACGCCCTCTCCAGAAAAGCCGGATTCGGGTAAGACTGAAGACCGTGCAAGGTCAAGGTATCCATCGCGGTGTTGATTTGGATAGCAATGCAGCACTGTTGGATTTGATGGAGGCTGACTGATGCTGTTGTGTGATGTGAATGTATTGGTTTATGCCCACCGTGAAGATGCTGTTAACCATGCTGCTTATTTGCAATGGTTAGAGGATTTGATCAATTCAGTTGCAACGTTTGCCGTATCAGAATTGGTCTTGAGTGGCTTTTTGCGTATTGTGACTCACCCGAAAATTTTTAATCCGCCCAGTTCTTTGGAAGATGCGCTGGATTTCATCACAGCAATTCGTCAGCAGCCTAATTGCACGGTGGTCACGCCGGGAGCGCGGCATTGGGGGATTTTCCAAACCTTGTGTGAAACAGCGAATGCCAAAGGCAACCTGATTCCTGATGCCTATCATGCCGCGCTGGCGATTGAGT
Organism: uncultured Thiothrix sp.; assembly: GCA_964398375.1. Taxonomy (GTDB): domain Bacteria; phylum Pseudomonadota; class Gammaproteobacteria; order Thiotrichales; family Thiotrichaceae; genus Thiothrix. The sequence goes on along the minus strand of CAYNNA010000058.1, from coordinate 1,848 downwards.
CAGGTTGTGAATGGATCACGACTGATCGGGGGTTTAGCCGTTATCCGGGATTGCGCTGGCGCACGCCGTTTTAGCAACACATCCAACCATTCCTAGACAACCACGATCAATATGCAATGAAAACCACCGTCATCGGCATCCTCGGGTCGCGCCTTGACCACCAAGGCTTAGGCAAACGCCGCCATGCACGCTGGCGCCCTTCCGTCAGCATCCTCATGCACCCCGATTTTCCGGTGGATGAATTCGTGCTGATCCACCACGCAGACGAAGCCGAATTGGCGGGCATTACCCTGCGCGACATGCGCGAACTTGCCCCCAACACACGCTTCACCAGCCACGTCGTCAACTACAGCAACCCGTGGGATTTCGGCGAAGTTTACAGCCAGCTCCACGATTTCACCCGCCACTACCGTTTCGACCCGGAACAAAACCACTACTACGTCCACATCACCACGGGTACGCACGTCGCGCAAATCTGCCTGTTCTTGCTGACGGAAGCCAATTACATTCCCGGCAAACTCCTGCAAACCTCGCCCAGCAAGGAAGGCACGCAAGGCACATTGCAAATCATCGACCTCGACCTGTCGCGCTACGACCAGATCTCCAGCCGTTTCGAGCGCGAAGCCCAGGAGGGAATGGCGTACCTCAAAGGCGGCATCGACACCCGCAACCCCGCCTTCAATGCCCTGATTGCGCAACTCGAACAAGTGTCGATCCGCTCCGCCGCCCCCATCCTGCTCACGGGTGCAACGGGTGTCGGCAAATCGCGCCTCGCCCAACGCATTTACGCCCTCAAAAAGCAGCGCGGGCAAGTCAGCGGCAAACTGGTGGAAGTCAATTGCGCCACCTTGCGCGGCGACAATGCCATGTCTGCCCTGTTCGGGCATGTCAAAGGTGCATTCACCGGCGCACTCACCGCCCGCAGCGGCTTGCTGCGTGAAGCCGACAAGGGCTTGCTGTTTCTGGATGAAATCGGCGAATTGGGGCTGGATGAACAAGCGATGCTGTTACGCGCCATCGAAGACAAAGTATTCACCCCCTTCGGCAGTGACAAGGAAACCAGCAGCGATTTCCAACTGATTGCGGGAACCAACCGCGACCTGTTCCAGCGGGTGCGTGACGGCAAATTCCGCGAAGACTTGCTCGCACGCATCAACTTGTGGACGTATGAACTGCCCGGTCTACGCCACCGCCTCGAAGATCTGGAAGCGAATATCGAATACGAATTGCAGCAATTCACCCGCAAAGTCGGGCACAAAGTCAGCTTCAACAAAGCGGCACGCGAACAATACCTCGCGTTTGCACAAACCCCGGCGGCAACCTGGCGGGCGAATTTCCGCGACCTCAATTCCAGCATCACGCGCATGGCAACGCTGGCAAATGGCGGACGCATTACGGAGGAAAGCGTGACGGAGGAAATCCGCCGCTTGCGCTACGATTGGGGCAGTTTTCAGGAAGTGGCAGCCAGTAACGGCACGGATAGCGTGTTACGTGAAGTCTTGGCGGAAGACGTGTTGGCAGGCATCGACCATTTCGACCGGGTGCAATTGGCAGAAGTCATCCGCGTATGCCGCACCGCCAAAAGTCTGGCAGATGCGGGACGCACCCTATTCAATATCAGCCGCACCCAACGTGCCAGCGCGAACGATTCGCACCGCCTGCGGGTGTATTTACAAAAATATGGGCTAACCTTCCAGCAACTCACCTTGACTGGCGGAAATCCGCCACCCCATGCCTAGACATTCGGCGGAAATCCGCCGTTTGTCGGCTTGCAAGCCCTAACACCCAACTCTCAAACGGGTGCTGATTTAATATAATGTGAATTACGCACAAACATACGCCCCATAT
>CAYNNA010000057.1:0-18181 GCA_964398375.1 uncultured Thiothrix sp. | reverse complement strand
CAACGTGACGGCGTGACATTTCATCATCTGTCCAGCACGTCCCATCCACCAGCACACAATCGGCATTGGCGAAAAATGGCTGTAAGTGCGGTTCGATTTCGCCTAAGCCGGGGGCGTAAAACAATTTGCCACCCGTTGCGGTATCTTCAAACCAGAAACCCACATTATCGCCGGGGGTAGGGTGTTCGCGGTGTGGGGAATAGGGCGGTGCTTTGCTGTGCAAATCCACGGGGGTAATGCGCAGATTATCAAGTTTGGGAATGCTGAACGCGGTGCCATCCAGTGGCAAAGCATGGCGGTTAGTGCCGCAATAGTGTTGCAGCATGTTCAGGATCGGGAAGCCCGTGGTCAGGTCTTCGTACACGCTGTCGGTGCAATACAGTTCCAGCGGCTGTTTGCTTTCACGCAAAATCAACAAACCCGTGGTATGGTCAATTTGGCTGTCGGCGAGCATTACCGCCACAATGCCGGTATCGCGCAATTGGCGAGCGGGTTGCAACAATTCATGGTTAGCGTCAGGGCGACCGCATTTGACTTTTTAAATCACTTTAAAATCAATAGATTGATTACTTTTAAGACATAGGCGCATTAATTATATCTCATTGATTAATAAGAGTTTAAAATTTATATGCGCTCACCCTGTGGTTAGCGTTGAGTTGGGTACGGATGTCTGGCGAAGCATTCACCAGTAACCAGTTCACTTTGTCGGTGGATACCGCAATCGAGGACTGGGTGCGCGAACGGGCAATAATCTCACCCGTTCGCTCCCCGGCACACATTGGGCAATTACAGTTCCATTGGGGAAATCCACCGCCCGCCGCAGAACCGAGTACCAAGACAAACAAGATTAACGGTTCATAATGTACAGGTTAATCTCAAACCGTAGCGCATTTCCTTGAATGCCGGTTTAGTCCATTTCAGTGACTTTTTCATGGGTTGTCTCCTAGTTAGGTGAATGGTGAGTCTATAGCATACCGCAATCGAGGTTGGTGGAAGGTTGGTTGTTAGAACGATAGCATTGCACCAACCGCAACACTGCCGGATTTGTCTTCGCCAACACCCGCTAATTCACTGGTTTGGTTGGATACTTCACCAATGAGGGTGAGGCTATCAGTGAGTTTGTGGTAAGCGCCCACGGTCACTTTGTCATTTTTGACTTTGGTGAGTTTGGTTTGCTCACTTTCTGAGAAGTTGACGCCCAGTTTGGTTTTGCCCACGGTATAACTGGCTTGTGCCATGTAGCCTTCGACTTCTTCAGCTTCGCCGGTCGTGCTGCTAAAGCCGGGGAAAATAATACCGCCCAAACCGAGGGTATCCATGCCTTCGCCTTGGTAATACGCACCGGCAAAACTGGCTTTATTCACATCGACTTTAGCGAAGACCTCCGTGCCGCTGATGCTGGGTTTATCACCATTGGCGAGACGAACTTTTTGATTGATCGCTGTCGCGGAAACCTTTGCTTTTGCACCTTTGCCGCCATCCCAGTCATAGCTGATTTTGCCGTGGATACCGGGTTGCCCACCATCGCCGGTAGATTTACCGTTGGATTCGACCCCATCCACGGGGTTGAAAATCCCAACAGTTGCTTCCACCTCGTTTTTCTTCGGTGCTGTCCAGTTGATTTGAGCCAGACGGTCGGTATACACATAGCCATACCCCAAACCACCAAGGGTCGTATGCCCAGGGCCTGCGGAAGCGAAGGTTGCACCATTGCCAATCAAGCTCATGTCATTGATGATCGGGTCAAAGCCAAATAAACCGAAATCACGCCCGGCTTTGACTGTCCCCATCTTGTCGTTGCCAAAAGTCAGGTAGACTTGGCGAGCATCCACGGTGGAGAAATCCAGCGCATCCCCCGGTAAACCATTGGCATCTTGTGACGCCATTCCGTAGTACACATTCACGTTACCACTAAGGTCGTAGCCGCCCTGTTTCGTTTTGGCACTAAAATTCAGTGACGCGGGTAATAAACCGTTGGAAACGCTGTGGGTATCGCCACTGGCAGTGCCACCCGCATCCAAATCAGCACATGCTAAGCCAGCCATCGTGCCACCTTTCGCGCCCAAATCGCCCGCATCACAGGTGGTCACGGTGTAAAACGTATTAACATTGCCACCCAAGCCCAATTCCCAATCGCCCGCCTGCCAAGTGGCGGCATGGGTAGCTAGGCTGCATGTGCTGAAAGCAAGGATAATTGCCAATGTAATGGGATTCTTATTCATAAGTCTTCTCCTCTCCGTCAATCAAACAAGTATGTTGATGCGCCGTGTTGCGGGCGACGTCTGAACCTTAATTTGACCAAGGTTGGGAAAAGGTCGGGAAAAGGTTGGTGTTTTATGAAAATACGGATTTTTTATGAATATTTTCGTGGCTATCTGTTTATTTCTTGTTAAATTGTATTTTAATTTTCTATTAAAAATCAATTTTTTAAAAAAGGATATCGCAGCTTTTGGTACGCTGGATGAATAGGGGATTTTTGAATATTTTTATTTATTTTTTACTGTTTTGCTAATGTGCTTTCTATTAATCTGTTGGTCATTGTGTTAATCTCCGTGTATTGCCACAAGTTTGCTTTGGCGTCTTGTGCATAACGTTAACACCTGAAAGGTTGGGAAAAGGTTGGGAGGCTTTTTTCTAACCGTTACAACTGCTTGAACTAAACGCAGGAGGAGGCGTATGGAACAGGTTATGGCTAGTAGTACAAGTTTATCGCAGCGTAGGCGGATGATTGAAACGCAGTGGAGCCGTTTCCAGTCCGGTAGCCCTTTTCTAAAAAGCACCGACATCCGTGAAGACATTATGTCGTCGTGGCAACGCAGTTTACAGTTCATTAAGCCTCGCCAAACCCATGCACCCGCCGATGACGAATATACCGCCCTGCAACGCTGGCAGCAGTCACAGCTTTGCCAGGCAGCCCGCCGTGAACAAGATCAAATGGTGCAATTGGCAAAAGAAGGTGAGTTAGTCGCAGCCATTGCTGATCCGCAAGGGCGTTTGTTGTGGACTTTTTCCAGCAGTCATATGCGTAGCCGTGCCGAAGCGGTTAATTTTACCGCTGGTGGGCATTGGGATGAACATTCCGTGGGAACCAATGCTGTTGGTCTGGCGATGAAATTACGGCGTTCCGTGACTGTTTTTTCCTCAGAACACTACCTGCCTTTTGTCCATGACTGGGTGTGCTATGCCGCACCGATCATGCACCCGCAGTCCGGCGAGGTTGTGGGGATTCTCGATATGTCGACTACATGGAATCGTCATACGCCATTGGGGCAGGCTGCTGTCACGGAATTGGCACGTTCCATCGGGCGGTGTTTGCCTAGCTGTTTGCCACGTGCGGAATTGGAAATCCATGCGTTGGGGCAGCCACGCATTTTGTTTGAAGGCAAGCCGTTAAACTTACCAATGCGTCAAGTGGAAATTCTGTGCTTATTGGCGCTCAATCCACAAGGCTTAACGTTGGACGGTTTCCATGCAGCCCTATATGGCGATTCACAGGTCTCGTTGACCACGCTGAAAGCTGAATTGTCGCACTTGCGGCGTTTATTGGGTGGAAAAATCGGTTCGCGTCCTTACCGTTTGCAAATGCCAGTGTGGGCGGACTTTATTCAAGTTTGGCAAACCTTGCGTCAGCAACGCAGTGATGAAGCCTTTGCCCTTTACCGTGGTTCATTCCTGCCTCAATCCACTTCACCTGAGTTGGAAGAATGGCGGCATTGCATTGATGCAGTCATGGGGCGGGCGTTAGAGTCGTGTCAGGAGCCACGTATTCTGATGGAAAAACTGTGCCATAGCACTTCCGGCAGTGAGTTGGTGCGGGAACGTTTGGCTGAATTGATGTCGATGAATTAAGTGGATGGCGTTGTGAGTGCTGCATAATGATTCAAGTATTCGGTTTCATAGCGTGCCAATGCTGTTTTTATGTCCTGCGAGGCGATGAGTGGCGATAAAGCGCGTGCTAACACATTGCAGTTCCACAAGCCAATGATCGGTTGTTGTCCAAAAGCATAGCGTCCTTTTTCATCGTCGCGATTGCCCACGTAATGTGGGTCGTGAGCGGGGTTGAAGCTACTTTCCCCCAAATCCAGCGTTATCCCGATAATCGACTGATTGTCGGTATTCATCACCCCGTGTGTAAAACCAACGGCTTGCCAATGGGCAATCAACCGCGCTGTTCTCTGCACGACAGCAGCAAACCAGCGGGCGTAGCGTGCTTCGTCTGTCCCTGCACATTCCGGGTAGTGTTGCGTGATCACATGATCAGCCAGTTGGCGCAAGGCTGCTTGGTCACGGCGAAAATAATGGTATTCAAACGTGCCAAAACGGATATGGCTGGGCGCAATGCGGGTGAGGATCGCCGCAGGCTGGAACCCCTGCCGATAAACCAGCGGTTTGCCGGAAACGATACACAATACCCGGCTGGTGGGTACACCGAGTGCGGCTAATTGCTCGCTGAGGGTGTATTCGTGCAAGCACTCTTCCAAACCGGCACGCCCATCGGCACTGCGGGCATAAGGGGTTCTGCCCGCGCCTTTCAGTACCATATCCCACACGCCGCTACGGCTGCGGATTTCCCCTAGAAGTACGCTGCGCCCATCCCCTAGAAATGGATTAAATTTGCCGAATTGATGCCCAGCGTAGGCGTGCGCAATGGGGTGCATTCCGGGTAATAAAGTGTTGCCACTGAAGACTTGTAGGAATAAGTCGGTGTTGCATTCGGCGGGGTCAATATCAAGCAGGGTGGCAATACTGGTGTTGGTGCACCTCAGTTTAGGTTGTTCTAGTCCTTGCGGGGTGCTGGCAGTGTAAAATGCTTTACCCAAAGCATGAAAGCGTTGTTCAACGGTGAGTTCAGCTAAGCGTCGCATGGCTTCCTCCTAAAAACACAGGTCAGGCGAACCCGACCTGCGTGAGTCGACAGGAGGAGGAAACTTAGAAGAAACCTAGCGGGTTGATGTCATAGCTGACCAACAGGTTTTTGGTTTGCTGGTAATGGTCGAGCATCATCTTGTGGGTTTCGCGACCAACGCCGGATTTTTTGTAACCACCGAACGCAGCATGTGCCGGGTAGAGGTGGTAGCAGTTTGTCCATACACGACCGGCTTGAATGCCACGACCCATGCGGTAAGAGCGGTTCATGTCACGCGTCCACACGCCTGCACCTAAGCCGAATTCGGTGTCATTGGCAATCGCCAGTGCTTCGGCTTCGTCTTTGAATGTTGCCACGGACACGACTGGTCCGAAGATTTCTTCTTGGAACACGCGCATATTATTGGTGCCTTTCAGCAACGTCGGCTGGATGTAATAACCATCGCAGTAATCGCCGTCCAATTGCTCGGCTGCGCCGCCGGTAATGACTTCCGCGCCTTCGTCTTTACCGATTTGGATATAGCTGAGAATTTTGTCGTACTGTTCTTGGGATGCTTGCGCACCGACCATGACTTCGGTATCCAGTGGGTTGCCGCGTTTGATCATTGCCGCCCGTTCGATGACCATGCCAATGAATTTTTCGTAAATGGATTCTTGAATCAGTAGGCGTGAGGGGCAGGTGCAAACTTCGCCTTGATTGAAGAATGCCAATACCGCGCCTTCGACCGCTTTGCTGACAAAGGCATCTTCCTGATCCATTACGTCAGCGAAGAAAATGTTAGGTGATTTGCCGCCCAGTTCTACGGTGGAGGGGATGATGTTTTCTGCGGCGTATTTCATAATCAGTGAGCCAACCGGGGTAGAGCCGGTGAAGGCAATCTTGGCAATGCGAGTACTGGTGGCGAGTGCTTTGCCTGCTTCCACGCCGAAGCCATTCACAATGTTCAATACGCCCGCTGGCAATAAATCAGCAATCAGTTCCATCATGACGAGGATTGATGCTGGGGTTTGTTCGGCGGGTTTCATCACCACACAGTTGCCCGCCGCTAATGCCGGAGCGAGTTTCCAGCAAGCCATCAACAGGGGGAAGTTCCAAGGGATAATTTGCCCTACTACGCCTAAGGGTTCATGGAAGTGGTAAGCGACGGTGTGTTCGTCGATTTCGCCCATAGTGCCTTCTTGCGCTCGCAAGCAGCCCGCGAAATAGCGGAAGTGATCCGCGCACAGTGGCACGTCAGCGTTGAGGGTTTCGCGCACGGCTTTGCCATTGTCCCAGGTTTCGGCGACTGCCAGCATTTCCAAGTTTGCTTCAATGCGATCCGCGATTTTCAGTAGGGTATTGGAACGTGCGGTAACGGAGGTTCTGCCCCAAGTATCTTTAGCGGCGTGGGCAGCATCCAACGCCAGTTCAATGTCTTCGGCACTGGAGCGTGGAATTTGGCAGAACGGCTTGCCGTTGACCGGGGAAATGTTATCGAAGTATTCGCCTTTGACGGGTTCTTTCCACTCGCCACCGATGAAGTTGCCGTAACGTTCTTTGAAGTGGATGACTGCACCGTCGGTATTCGGGTTTGCGTATTGCATGTTATCTTTTCTCCTCTCATGGGGTCGGTTATCAGATGAGAGCTAACGCTTAAGGTTAGCTCTTGTGGATAACATAAGGCATAGAGGTTGGAGAAAGGTTGGTTGTGAAGTCTCTCTGCGGTGAATCGCCACCGTTCATCTTCCCACTTGCCCTGTTGCTGATTAATTTGAGTAGAATCAGGGGGGTATCAACTAACTATCGTGGCTATGTATGCGTGTCAGGTTACTATCGCTGTTGTTAATGTTTGGTCTTATGAGCATGTCGGTGCAGGCGGAAATTTACCGTTGGGTGGATGCTGCCGGTAACACGGTGTATGGCGATAACCCACCGAAACAAAGTGCTGCCAAGCCTGTCAATTTGCCAGTGTTAACCGTGGCAGATAGCCCCGCACCTGCACCCGCCGCCCAGCCCGACACTGCCCCCGCAGCAGAGGAACAGGCGTATACCGATTTCGCGATTACCTCGCCCAGCGCGGATGAAGCTATCCGTGCTAATGAGGGGAATGTGACGGTGAGCGTATCCCTGAAACCGGCATTAAAACCCGGCGATAGTGTGGCGCTTTATCTGGACTCCAAACAAGTCGGCTCCGGCACTGCACTGTCTTTCGCGCTGACCGAAGTGGAACGCGGCGAACACAGTGTATTTGCCGTGTTAAGCAATGCGGAAGGTGACATTATCCAAAACACCGAGCCGGTAAAATTCAGCGTCTTGCGGCATTCAGCCCTGCAATAGCGTTCAAGCCCGTGTGCCGAAAATCGCCGTGCCAATGCGCACGATGGTAGCACCCTCGGCAATGGCGGCTTCCATGTCATCGGTCATGCCCATTGACAGCGTATCCAGCGTGAAGCCTTGTGCCACCAAACCCTCTTGCAATGCCCGCACTTGGGCAAACACGGCGCGTTGCTGAGCGAAATCCTGTTCTGGTGCTGGAATTGCCATTAAACCCCGTAAGCGAATTCCCGGTAAGGCTGCGATCTGGCTTGCCAATGCCGCCAATTCTGCCGGTTGTACCCCCGATTTGCTGATTTCATTGCTGATATTCACTTGCAAGCAAATATTAATCTCAGGTGCGTCCACTGGCTTTTGCTCACTCAAACGCTGGGCGATTTTGAGACTGTCAACCGAATGCACCCAGCGGGCAGTGCTGGCGATTAAGCGGGTTTTGTTGGATTGAATCGGGCCGATGAAATGCCAGTCGAGATTGCTATGGTAATTGGCGAGTTCGGTCGCTTTTTCGACCATTTCTTGCGCGTAATTTTCACCGAAACTGGTTTGCCCCGTGTCGATGGCTGCACGGATACTGGCACTGGGGTGTTTCTTACTCACTGCCAATAACTGGACGCTGCCTGGTTTACGCCCAAAGCGTTGTTCGGCAGCGCGGATACGTTCGCCGATTGTCTGGATATTGTCACGGATTGTCATGGTATGTGTTACTTTCCTCATTAATCACTGAACTAAACCCATAACGTGAATTATAACAACAATGGACATTACCCAACTATTGGCGTTCAGCGTCAAAAACAATGCCTCCGACTTGCACTTGTCGGGCGGGATGCCCCCCATGATCCGTGTCGATGGTGAAATGCGCAAGATCAACTTGCCTGTGCTCGACCATAAACAAGTACACGCGCTGGTGTACGACATCATGAATGATCACCAACGCAAAAACTACGAAGAACATTGGGAATGTGACTTTTCGTTTGAAATTCCCGGTGTGGCGCGGTTTCGTGTGAATGCTTTTAACCAGAACCGTGGTGCTGGTGCGGTGTTTCGTACTATCCCTAGCAAAGTATTAACGTTGGATCAGTTGGGTGCGCCGGGTATTTTTCGGAAAATTGCTGAAAACCCACGCGGCTTGGTGTTGGTAACAGGGCCGACCGGTTCGGGTAAATCCACCACACTCGCGGCAATGGTCGATTACAAAAATGATACCGATTACGGACATATTTTGACCATTGAAGACCCGATCGAATTCGTGCACGAAAGCAAAAAAAGTCTGGTCAACCAACGTGAAGTGCACCGCGATACCAAGGGCTTTGAAGCCGCGTTACGTTCCGCCTTGCGTGAAGACCCGGATACGATTTTGGTGGGGGAAATGCGTGACTTGGAAACCATTCGCTTGGCACTGACCGCAGCGGAAACTGGGCATTTGGTATTCGGTACGCTACACACGACATCCGCACCTAAAACCATTGACCGTATTGTGGACGTGTTCCCCGCTGCCGAAAAAGAGATGGTGCGTTCCATGCTCTCCGAATCCTTACAAGCGGTGATTTCGCAAACCTTGTTGAAGAAAAAAGGCGGGGGGCGAGTGGCTGCACACGAAATTCTGATTGGCAATCGGGCGGTGCGCAACCTGATCCGCGAAAACAAGATTGCGCAAATGCGTTCCGCGATGCAAACCGGGCAAAGTGACGGAATGCAAACCCTTGATCAATCACTGAAAAATTTGGTGATGAAAGGTTTGGTGGATCGTGAAGCCGCTCGTCGTAAAGCGGATAACCCGGATTCTATTTAATTTAAAGAACCCCTCACCCCCTAACCCCCTCTCCCTCAAGGGGCGAGGGGGAACACAGGAGACACTATGGATCGCGATGCTGCTGTCAGCTACGTGCATAAGTTATTGGCGACGATGTTGGAAAAAAAAGCTTCTGACCTGTACGTGACAGCGGAGGCGGCACCTTCAGCCAAAATTGCTAACGAAATGTTGCCATTAACCAATCAGCCACTCAATGAGCAAACGGCGCGGATGTTGGTGCGGGCGATTATGAACGACCGCCAACTCAAGCAGTTCGAGGAGGACATGGAATGCAACTTTTCCATTAGCCTGCCGGGCAAGGCGCGATTCCGGGTGAATGCATTCACGCAACGCGGCTGTGCGGGGATGGTGTTACGCCACATTCCTAACCATATTCCGGGTTTGAAGGATTTGGGTTTGCCACCGGTATTGCGTGATATTGCCATGACTAAACGCGGCTTGGTGATTATGGTGGGGGCGACCGGTTCGGGTAAATCGACCACGCTGGCGTCAATGGTCGATTTCCGCAATACTAATTCCAAAGGGCATATTGTCACAATTGAAGATCCGATTGAGTTTGTGCATCAGCACAAAGGTTGCTTGATTACGCAGCGCGAAGTGGGTGTTGATACCGCCAGCTATGAGATTGCGATGAAAAATACCTTGCGGCAAGCCCCTGATGTGATTTTGCTGGGCGAGATCCGTGACCGTGAATCAATGGATTACGCGATTGCCTACGCGGAAACCGGGCATTTGTGTTTGTCAACTTTGCACGCTAACAGTTCTAACCAAGCGATTGACCGTATTATCAACTTTTTTCCCGAAGAGCGCCGTAACCAGTTATTGATGGATTTGTCGCTTAATCTTAAGGCGGTGGTGTCACAGCGTTTGGTGCGTAAAGCCAAGGGGGAAGGGCGTTTACCTGCGGTGGAGGTGGTTATTAATACCCCATTAATGGCGGATTTAATCCTGAAAGGTGATGTGCCGGGCATGAAGATTCTGACCTCGAAATCGCGTGAACACGGGATGCGTACCTTCGACCAAGCGTTGTTTGATCTGATTGAGGCGCGGCAAATCACCGTCCATGAGGCGTTACGCCATGCGGATTCGCAGAATGACTTGCGCTTGCGCCTTAAACTGGAAAGCCGTTTCGCGCAAGATAATGACTTCTTCAAGGGGTTGGATGATTTGGCGATTGAACCACTGGAGAATGTCCGCGCATGACAATTTTAACTGAAACCGAGCTGCGCATTACCCCAATGTTGAATATGATGGTGAAGCAAGGTGCATCGGATTTGTATTTGACCACGGGGGCGCACGCGACGATTAAAATGCGAGGGCAGCTTAAGCGCATTAGCCGCGAACCGATGAAACCGGGCAATATTCGTCAATTAGCTGAAGAGATCCTCACTGCAACCGAAATTGAAGCTTTCTTTGCTGATCGTGAATTAAATAAGGGATTTTCGCTGAAAGGCATTGGGCGCTTCCGCATGAATTTTTATTTTCAGCGCGGAGAGGTGTCGATGGTGATTCGCCATATCCGTTCCGACATTCGTTCGCCGGATGAGTTGAAATTGCCGGAGGTGCTGAAAAAGTTGGTGATGCAAAAGGAAGGAATGTTGTTGTTTGTAGGTTCCACGGGGTCGGGTAAATCCACGTCGATGGCATCCCTGATTCAGCACCGCAATGAGCACCATTCTGGGCATATTTTGACGATTGAAGACCCGATTGAATACACCTTCCGCCACGGCAAATCCATTATCGGGCAGCGTGAAGTCGGTTTTGATACCTTGAGTTATGCCAACGCGATGCGCGAAGCGATGCGTGAAGCCCCTGACATGATCATGGTGGGAGAAGTACGCGATACCGAAACGATGGATGCGGTGTTGGGCTTTGCGGATACCGGGCATTTGGTGTTGTCGACCTTGCACGCCACCAATGTGATTCAGGCGATGGAGCGCATGTTGTATTTATTTCCCAGTGAAAACAAAAACCGGGTATTGATGGATTTGTCCTTGAATCTACGCGGTATTGTGGCGCAACGCTTGATTCCCGATGAACAGGATGGCTTGCATCTGGCAGCCGAGGTGTTGGTGAATACCCCGTATGTGGCGGAACTGATCCGCACCGGACAATTTGGCGAGTTGAAAGACATTATCGCCAAAGGTTCGGTGGATGGGATGCAAACCTTTGACCAAGCCTTGTACCAGCTTTACATCGACCGCTATATCAGCAAAACCGTGGCGTTGGAATACGCCGCTTCCCGCAACGATTTGGAGTGGCAAATCAACTTCGGTGCGGGTCAGGCGGCGGGGGGCGATGCGGATTATGCCTTGCCGGAAATGGCTTAAGTAAACGGAGACGAAATTACTGGCACGTTTAAGTACTGGTATATATCGCGTTGATTATCCATGCCGTTTGCATTAAAAGTGCGGGGATTCAGAATAACGCCTGCTAGCTTGAGACCGCGTTGTTGCACGGCTGCGGCGGTGAGTAAAACGTGGTTGATGCAACCTAAACGGTCTTCTGCAACGATGACCACGGGTAAGCCTAGGATTTGCGCGAGATCGGCATTGAGACCGTCATCGGCAATCGGTGAATAGAAGCCTCCTGCGCCTTCTACATGCAGAAACTGGCGGGGTTCCCAATGCGTGGGGCAGGCGGCTGCCAGTTGTTGCAGCGTTAAGGTTTTGCCTTCTTGCATTGCCGCTCGTGGTGGGGCAAGGGCAGCAGTAAAGCGGTAAGGGCAGATACCATGATCGAAAGTTTGCCCTGCTGCATTGGCTAACTGCCAAGCGTCAGTTTGTTGGGTGTCTTCTGCCCAGCCGGATTCCACGGGTTTGCGTGGAATCACTTCACGCCCTAATACCTGCAAGGTTTTGATCAGTTGGACACCTACCCAAGTTTTACCCACGCCGGTGTCCGTGCCGGTCATAAAAATGCCCTTGGCAGTATCTACACCAGAATCAGCCAGCCATTGTGCGAATGTTGGAATAATCATTTCCATACGGTTGCCTTTTCTTCCTCAAAGGTATCATTTTAGATGATACGTTGATGGCAGTGCCTGCCATTTTTTCACTTAAAGTTAAGCCTAGACTAATGTTTCTGTGACTAAGGGGCAATACTAGGGAGTATCCAGCAGATGATACTTATGTCAGGAATCAAAAAGATGATAATTTTAACTTATTAACTTGAACCATTTTGCTAAAAAATACGACTATTAGTTTGTTTATTAAACTAATTTGATTCAAATCAATAAATTTTACATATAACTTGCTTGGTAAATAATAAGATGACGATGAAAAGGTTCTCCCTTGTTTTGGGCGGCGGCTTGCTGCTTTCTTGTGCTAATTGGGCTATGGCTCAGCAACAGTGTCAGGGTAATATTCCCGCTTCTACTCCCGTACAGCGTTTCAATGATCAGGGTAATGGTACACTCATTGATACCCATACCGGTTTGATGTGGAAAAAATGTTTGGAAGGCCAGGATGGGGAACGTTGCGGAGGACAGGCAGTACGCATGGAATGGGATAGTGCCGTTAATCTCGCGCAATTAACCGCTAGTGATAAGTTTGCCGGTTACACGGGCTGGCGCTTACCAACGCTGGATGAACTCAACAGTATTGTGGAGCAACGTTGTTCCGAACCTGCGGCTAATCTGGACGTGTTTCCGCGAATGCCTGCGGTTGGGATTTGGTCGATGAATCAGGTAGATTCATTCGCATGGAGCATGGATTTCGATAAAGGTCGCGCTTATGAACACCTCAAAGGTGCGGGTAAGTACATTCGTTTGGTGCGCAATTTACGGTGATTGTGCTGAATCTTGAGGTAACTAAATGCAGTATTCTGCGCATCAGTTAGTGTTGTTTCCCGTCGCTGTTACGGATACGCCAACCGTTGTGTCTTTAGAGCCTTGTTTACAAACGCTGGGTTTGTTAGGTGAGGGGTTGGGGGATGGGCGTTTTGCCGTAGGTGAGGCGTTTTTGTCGTTGGTGTGTTTTTTGGGATGTTCGCCGGATATTGAATTAGTGCCACAGGCAGGCAAACCGTTTTGCTACATACAGTTGCCTAGCAGTACTGCGCTGGTGGATTTTCACCTGATTCGTAAGCCGTTGGTGCAAGCGCGTGAGTGGGTAATTATTGGCAATATTCATGAGGCTGAAGCCGTCCCGGATGCTGCGTTGCTGAGTGCATTGGATGCAGCAACCGGGGGGCGTTGGAAATACGCTTATCGGCGTTAAGGCTTATGGCTTGTCGGCATTTTGCGTACTGTAGCGTTCAAAGCTGCCATTGTCTTCAATATCCGCAGCAGGTGCTGTTGTTTGTAAGGAGGCTGCTAATTGCTTGGGGGTGGTCGTCATGAAAGCATTCATGTCTACAATATCCTTATCGGTCAGGATACCGGCGGCTTGACGCAGTTTCAGCGTATTCAGCAGGTAAGTGTAGCGGGTTTGGGCGTAATCGCGGCGTGCGCTGAAGACATTGCGCAGCGCGGTCAGCACATCTACCGCAGTACGGGTGCCGACTTCAAAACCGGCTTGGGTGGCTTCCGCTGCTGTTTCAGCAGAAGCAAGGGCGCGTTGGTTGGCTTTGACCTGGCTGATGCTGGATTGTACGGTCAAAAACGCATTACGGGCTTGTTGTTCCGTGGTGCGGTTCTGGAATTCAAATTGCTGCTGTGCTTGGCGAAAATTGTGTTGAGCTTCGCGAATTCTGGAATCTGTGCTGCCGCCGGTGTACAACGGCATACTGACTTGCACGCCAACACTGGCACCATACACTTGTGGGTCTAATGCTGCATCGCTCTGGGTATCGCTTCCCGTTTGTTTGGCGACCAGATCCACGACGGGTTTTTTCGCGGCGCGTTGAATATCAATCGCTGTTTGTGCCGACTGAATCGCGTGTTGGCTGGCAATGAGCTGTTTGTTATTGGCTTTGGCTGTTTTGACCCATTGCTCAATATCGGCTGGGGTTGGCACGGTCAGCGGTAGGTTGGCTGCGGGAGCATTCAGCGTCTGGTAGAAACCACCTGTGAGTACCCGCAACTGTTCCCGGCTGAGGTCAAGTTGGTTGACAGCATTGATTTCTTGGGCAACTGCGAGATCGTAGCGTGATTCCGCTTCTTTGACATCGGTAATGGCAGAACGACCTGCGTCAAAATAGGCGCG
The DNA here is from genome assembly GCA_964398375.1 of uncultured Thiothrix sp. Taxonomy (GTDB): domain Bacteria; phylum Pseudomonadota; class Gammaproteobacteria; order Thiotrichales; family Thiotrichaceae; genus Thiothrix. The sequence continues at coordinate 4,044 of CAYNNA010000057.1, read as the reverse complement.
GGTTTGTTCCAGTTGGCGGCTAATTGCGTCTTTTTCGGTGCGGGCGAATTCGAGATTGTCTTGCGCTAACAGAAAGTTGAAATAGGCTTCCGCTACACGCAGGATCAGCCCTTCCCGTTCGGCTTCTAAACCAGCACTGGCTTGCGCAATGACCGAATCCGCCTGATCAACTTGAGCGTTCAGCGCTTTGTTATACAGTGATTTGCTCAAATTCAGACTGTAATTCGCGTTGCTGGAATTCAGGCTATTGCTGGATTCGAGTTGGGATGCATCACGGGTCGTGCGTTGGTGATTTTGGGTAATGGAGCCGGAAACCCCGACTTGTGGTTTGAGCGCAGCCAACGCTTGCGGTTTACGTTCCAGAATCGCCAGATAATCGCTTTCCAGCGCTTTGAATTGGGCATCGTAGCCTTTGGCTTGTTGATAAACCTGAAGCAGGTTTTCTGCCTGTGCCTGCTGCGTGACGAGTGTCAGGGAGGCTGCTATCAAGAATGCCAGTGTGTGTTGTTTCATAAAAAACGATTCCAAATATGTAGTTAGCCACATGGGGTTTTATGCATGTTGTCGTCAAACGCGAATTATAGCCCTAATCCGTGTTAATAGAGTGACATATCGTGGTCAATTTCTCTTGCCCAACGGTCAATCCCGCCAGTTAGATTGATCACTTGAAAGCCATTTCGTTCCAGATAATAGCACGCATGAGCGCTGCGGATACCATGATGGCACACCACTAGCCACTCGTGCGTTTTATCCAAGCGTGCCATTTTCCTCGCTAATTGCCCTAAAGGAATCAGGGTTGATGGCTCAAAGTGGGCAATATCGTATTCCCATTCTTCCCTAACATCCAGTATATGCAGCGGGGATTGTGTACTTAATTGCGCTGCCAGTTCGCTAGGTGTCCAGTGACGCATGATTAAAATACAAAAGTCCGGTCAGCATCACTGTTAGCCCCAGCCAATGCTTTCAAGTGGGTTTCAAACAGCTTGGTGCGGGTAAATTCACCGTCCCCTTCGCGGGTCACTAGCATGGCTTGCATCGCAGCACCTTGCCCGACCACGATGAATAGCCGTCCACCTAGCGCTAGTTGATTTTCAAAGCGCGGCAAATAGTGGGGGATAGAACCTGTTACTGCAATCACGTCGTATTGCTTGGTAATCGACCCATCACGTAAGGCATCAGCAGTATGCAAAGCATGGTTACGCAGCTTAAGGTTAAACAGGCGTTCTTCCGCTCGTCGGGTAAAGTCTTCATGAATATCCACACTGTCGACGTGTTTGCTAAGATGAGCAAGACAGGCGGTGACAAACCCGCTGCCTGTCCCAATTTCTAGGCAAGTGTCATCGGGCGAAATCTTGAGTGCCTGCAACATGCGGGCTTCGATACGCGGGAACATCATGTGTTCACCGTGACCTAGAGGGATTTCCACATCAGCAAACGCCAGTGCTTGGTGAATTTTAGGCACAAATAGTTCACGTTGGATGAAACCAAACGTTTCCAAAATGGTCTGATCCAATACGTCCCACGGGCGTATTTGCTGTTCGATCATATTAAAGCGGGCGTGTTCCAGATTCATGCGGCAGGCTCCAGACGAAGAATGGGATAAGAGTACGGATTACGGCGCGATGTCGCAAGTGATTGCGTACTGCCCAAAACAATCTAAGGCGAGGTTTTCTATGAAAAGCTTGGGAATGCTGCTGTTAGGCGGCGTATTACTCGTGACAGCCTTGTCAGGGTGTAGCCGTTCCAATGCAGCAGATGGCATGGCAAATATGGTGGCGTTTCAGCAATGCCGTGAGCCGCGCCCGGAAATTTGTTACGAAGTGTTTGCGCCAGTGTGCGCTCAGGTGACGGATCCGCTGATCCGGTGTGTGAACGCGCCGTGTCCTTCCACGCTTCAGGCGACGTATGTTAACGATTGCAAGGCGTGTGCTGACCCAAAGGTGCAGGGGTTTACGGCGGGGCAATGTCAGTAAACGAATGTGTAGGGGCGGTTCATGAACCGCCCCTACCGGGGTTACGCTAAACCTTCGTTGCCATCCACGTTTTTTAGCTTCGGCGTGTTCAGCTCAATCTTGCCAATGGTCTTTTTGTCGCGCAGGTAATCGGCGACCACTTCCCAGATTTGCTTGTTCTTGGGCACTTCTTCTTGAACGCTTGCCCAGCCTGCCACGGGGTAGGTTTTTGCCGCATCCAGTGGTTTACCATCCAACACCATCTCGGATACCCGTTCGCCCATTTTGGCGGTCGGGTCAAAGGTGAATTTCAAGCCACCGACACGCACCATATCGCCGCCTTGTTGGTAGTAAGGGTCTTCGTTGAAGAGGTTATCCGCCACGTCTTCGAGGATAGTTTTGATGGTTTCGCCGGTCATTTCGTTACGGGTGACAGTGCCGTAAGTGATCGCGGTTTGGTCAGCAACGTGTTCAAACGTGATCGGTTGCCCCGGCAGTACGCTGGTTCCCCAACGGAAGCCCGGTGAAAACGCCATTGGTGCATCTAGCTCTTGCATCAGCGCGTCACAGATCAACTGGTCGAATGTGCCGTTGAAATTGCCACGGCGGTACAGTACGTCGTCACACACCGCGAGTTCTTCCGCCAATTCTTTCTTGTAAGGTTCGCGGATTTTGTCGATGAGTGCCTGCATATCCTTGTTGGCTTCCAACAAGTTAGAGAAAACTGGCAGCAATTTGTAACGGAAATCCGCCACTTTGCCGTCTTTCACATCCAGATCGAGTACGCCGAGGAATTTGCCGTTAGAACCGGCATTTGTGACTAATGTTTTGCCGCCTGCATTTTCCACCACGACGGGTTGGAATACGCCATCGTGGGTATGACCACCCATAATCGCGTCAATGCCGGTGACTTTGCTTGCCATTTTTAGGTCAACGTCCATGCCGTTGTGCGACAGCATAATGACGACTTTTGCGCCTTTGCTACGCGCACCGTCAACCGCTTGTTGCATGTCTGAATCGCGGATACCGAAGCTCCAGTCAGCCACCATGTGACGTGGGTTGGCGACGGGTACGTAAGGGAATGCCTGTCCAATAATTGCCACCGGCACGCCGTTGATTTCTTTGATGACGAACGGTTCAAACACGCGCTCGTCAAAGTCGTTGCTGAAAATATTTTGGGCGACGAAATCAATTTTGCCCGCGAAATCTTTCTCGACAATTTCTTTGACGCGATCCGCGCCGAAGGTCATTTCCCAGTGTGGGGTCATGACGTTTACACCGAGGGCAAGCTGTGCATCCACCATGTCTTGCGCATTGGTTTTCAGGGATGTCCATGAGCCTTGCCAAGTATCCCCGCCATCCAGCAGTAAGGAACCGGGGCGTTGGGCGCGTACTTGGTCAACCAAGGTCTTCAGGTGCGCAAAACCACCGACTTTACCGTATTTTTTCGCCGCTTCTGCAAAGTCAAGGTAAGTGAATGCGTGGGCATCCATCGTGCCAGCTTCGATACCGTACTTTTTCAGGAAATGTTCGCCAACCAAGTGCGGCACTGCACCTTTCATGCTGCCAATACCCAGATTCACGTTCGGCTCGCGGAAGTAAATCGGTAATAGTTGCGCGTGGCAGTCGGTGTAATGCATCAAGGATACATTGCCAAAAGCAGGTAGTTCATACGGATTACCGGGGGCTTTGGTGTCGGTTTTACTGCCTTCTTTGGCGGCATCCGCTGCAAAAGCGTTATTCAGGCTGAAACCGGCAACGCTGGCGGCTGCCAACATTTGCATAAATTCACGACGGGTTAAACTCACGTTATTGCTCCTCAAACGGACTGAAGTTGTTCTTGCTACAGGGGTACTGACGGGGAGTAGGTGAAAATATTCCATCTTTTTTGGAATATACCATCGGCAATTGAAAATTCGGTTCTCATATTTTGACAACCCTAAAATTATCGGTCATCAATGTACTTAATTCTTGGTGATACTTGCCAATATCCCGAAAGAAACTCAACGTGGCATTTTTAAATTTCACGAAAGTCTCGTAGTAAGTGCCGTAGATCACCTTGCGTTTGAAAAATCCCCACAAACGTTCGATC